>CAJOOM010000160.1 GCA_905236775.1 Candidatus Gastranaerophilales bacterium | reverse complement strand
TAAATCTAAATATGTTATCAATGAATAACAATACGTCTTGTTTCGAATAATCACGGAAATATTCAGCAGCTGTAAGAGCTGAAAGACCTACTCTCATTCTTGCTCCTGGTGGTTCGTTCATCTGACCGTAAATAAGAGCAACTTTGTCAATAACTCCCGATTCTTTCATTTCATTCCATAAGTCATTACCTTCACGTGTTCTTTCTCCAACACCACCGAATACTGATACACCGGAGTGTTCAGATGCTATGTTATGAATAAGTTCCATAATCAATACTGTTTTACCAACACCTGCACCACCAAACAAACCGATTTTACCACCTTTTTGATATGGTTGAATAAGATCAATAGCTTTTATGCCTGTTTCTAGAATTTCAACATCAGTATTTTGATCAACAAGCCTTGGGGATTCTCTATGTATTGGAAGATATGTGTCTGTTTCTATTGAACCAGCATTATCAACTGGTTGGCCGATTACATTAAGAATTCTTCCTAAAATAGGCTTACCAACTGGAATCTTGATAGGTTCGCCCGTATTAATAACTTTCATTCCTCTCTTTAAGCCATCAGTTGACGACATTGCAACTGTTCTTACTCTGTTTGAACCTAACATTTGTTGAACTTCTGCTACAATTACTTTTCCATCATCACAGTGTATGTTCAATGCATTATATATTTCTGGCAATTCACCTTGCGCGAATTCCACGTCAATAACCGGACCGATTATTTGCGTAATAATACCTTCATTTCTCTCTAAAGTCTGCATAAAATCTCCTATCTCTCTTCTTTGGTTTTATTATATAATATAAAGCCAAAGATATCAAGAACATAAAAAATTTCGTTCAATTATTTGACACCTGTTGATTATTATTTCAAGAGATATTTTTGTTTCATGTTTTGAAAATAAATATTTTTATTCAATTATTCACCATTACATAAAAACAAGCATTAGCAAAATAAGCTAGAAAATCCTTTAATCAGTAAGTTTAGAGGATTCACTTTTGCATTGCTCTACATTTGGGAAGTTCCGCTTTATATTATCATAAAACAAAAAACCAGATAACTTATGTCACCTGTTTTTTATGGTGAGCGTTAGAAGACTGTCTTGACCTGTTCGCATTAAACGTGTCTTCGTGTTTTGCTTTTTGTGCAATCGCACTTCTAAGCAAAAACACTCCGCACTCTGCTCACAGGTCGCTCGAACTTCAACAGAAGTTCTCGCTATCAAAACTTCCAAATAAAAAAGGAAGTAACAAAAGTCACTTCCTTTTTATGGTGGGCGTTAGAAGACTCGAACTTCTGACCCTCTCCTTGTAAGGGAGACGCTCTACCAACTGAGCTAAACGCCCTTATCAAAGGTTCTTTCAAAGCTTTATTAAACTTTATTACTTAACCTTCAACATTTACAATACTACATGCTAAAGGTCTATTGTCAAGTTCTTTTTTATATATCAAAACTACATCGCGTTAATCTTTGTGTTTTATCAATATTGCATCTAAATCTGAACCACTCAGAGATAAAAAGCTCTTCATTTTCTTCCAATAGAACCTTACCCTCATAAACTGATACAATAACAGGTTCAAGCTGGACAACTTTACCGATAATTATAGATTTCAAATCAACCGGATTATTCCGTTCTTTGAGCTTTTCTTTTAAAACATCAACTATATCTAACTTTCCACTTTCCATTTTCAATTTTCCACTTGTTACATTACTTCATGAAATGAACATATTTACCACAAAATACGTTATAATATTGATATGAGAAAATTATTACCAATACTCTTTATATTTTGTCTGACTGCAAACATAACTTTTGCAGCTCCGAATTATGACCCAAATCAAAAATGGGTTACTTATGATGATTCTTACAATGTTGAGTTATGGAATAGATTAAATAAACAATATCACGATAAACATTTTTTATATGAAGAAATTGACAAAGAAGGTAATAGTATAACTCATTACAGTTCAGGTGATTATGATTACAAAAGAGAAGTATTAAAACCTTACACAGAACAAAAAATAAATACCAACCCCAGATATTACTAATATGAATAAAAATCTAGTTCCATGTTAACAATTTCTTTTTTATTGTCTATATTATGCGTTGTAGATTTAATTAAATACTTACCAATAAGACTATATGTTGGTATTTTTAAAGGTATTAGTTTACCTTTTCCAATTCTATAATCACCCAGCATTTTATCAATTGAATACGTTTCATTAATCTTTTTCAATTCATCAAGTTTATTCACAGCAAGTTGTGATAAATTATTGTTTTTATTTGTATCAATAGTTTCAACTGCAGTCAATAAACCATATTTATTTATACTTGCAACATCGTCTTTTACAACTCTATATGTACTTTTAGCATCATTATTGGTATAAATTACTCTGTTTTTTAGTTCCTGAATAGATTTTGTTGTTCTTACTTCAGCAATACTATCATGCGAGCTTACTTGTATATGATTTGCAATCAGTGACGATAAATTCGGTTCAAGCTGGTATTTTAAGATATTTAATTGACCTCTTTTACAGTCAATATATAAGTCATTTGCCCCGCCTTTTGTTTTTTCAAGTTCCAAAAATTCTTTAAGAATATCAGCAAAAATAACATCTTTATATATTTTTGAAACATTGGCTTTAAATGTCGGTTTACTTGCCCAATTAACTTGATATTCAGTACAAAGAGCTTCTATTGCATCACCGATATTTGCATTTTTGAATTGTTTTATGACTTCGTTTTTATTGAGATAAATCCCGACATCGAATCCGGAGTAATTATATTTTCTTTTATCGGCACTATGCTCCCAATCAAAAATATATCCGACATAAAAAGTAGTATTTGTATTATTATCAACTATTGATATTTGATTTAATACATCTTTATTATCTACATTTGATGTTATATCAAAGTCTTCGAGAGAAGAAAATGAAAAACTTGTAGCAACATCTTCTAAATTTTCCGTATAAGAAAAATTCAGAATATCATTGGTTATATCATTTATACACCGGAAAAAATGAGCGAATTAGAAAACGATTTATTAAATAATACTGATGATTCCGGTTCCGATATTCAACAAGATACACCGGAAACAGAAAATAAAACAGATTTGCATGGAGAGTTGAATAAAATTAATAACCCCTCACCCATAGCCCCTCTCCCACAAGTGGCGTGTTGAAACGATATTTTTTATAATTCTAAAACTTCGACCTAACCTACCTCAGAAACTCCACAAGAGTTATGTAAACAAACAAATCAATTTGAACAAGGTTTATGGAAAACTCCTTATGGTGTTTACAACTCAGTAAGTTTTTAGATTAAAATTCGACATAGATGCACGATTATAGTAAAATAAACCTAAAATATTCTCATACAAATCTTAAATTAAAGCAGGAGTAAATATGAAAAAATTAATCCTTATGATTCTATCATTTTTTATAATCTTTCCTTGTTGTGCAGATGAAACAAGAATACTTCCGTCTGAGACGGGCATAATAGAAAGTGTTAAATACGTAGATACTAATGATTCAATTGTTCAAGCTAAGCAAATTGCCAGTGTAAAAATTAAAAGTGGCGAGTTCAAAGGTGAAACAATAGAACTTGAAAATGCATTAACAGGAAATCCATATTATGATATCAAGTTAAAAAAAGGAGTACAAGTTCTTTTACATGCCGAAGATAATGGCAATGGAGTAGAATTTTCTATTGAAGATATAAAGCGTTCAAATACTCTTATATGGCTATCTATAATATTTTGCGGGCTGCTTATATATGTAGGCAAAAAAAAGGGGCTATATAGCCTTGTATCAATTGCGCTTACAATATTATTAATAACTCACATTTTAAGTCCGATGATACTTTTTGGTATTAGTCCTATTTTATCCTCTATTTTGATTTGTATTATTTCGACTTTAATTACTATGTATTTGGTTGGAGGATTTAATGCAAAAAGCACATCAGCATCAATTGGTGCTATTTTAAGTCTTTTATTTGCTTCATTATTATCAGGTATAACAATAGCAACTGCTCATTTAACCGGTTTTAGCGGTGAAAATTCAATATTTCTTTATTCTGCTCATCCAGAACTTAACTTTGTTAGTTTAACTATTTCCACAATGGTACTTGCTACTTTAGGAGCAGTAATGGATGTTGCCATGTCTATTTCCAGTACTATTAATGAAATACACGAAACTGATAATTCAAAATCTATAAATGAATTATTTAAATCAGGCATGAATGTAGGAAGAGATATAATCGGAACTATGGCAAATACTCTTATTCTTGTTTATATGGGCGCTTCTCTTCCACTGGTTCTTCTTGCCGGAAATATCGATTTACAAAAATTTATTAACTTGAATCAAGTTGTAACAGAAATTGCTTCTGCACTTATCGGAAGTATTGCAATAGTAATATGTGTACCTTTTACCGCGTTTGTAGCTGCGGTATTAATACATAAAAGTAAAAATAATATTCTTTACTAGTTAGAATAATATCTAATAGGTGAAAAATCCGAATTATCAAGTTCTATAATTGGAATATTATACATTTTTGATAGCGATTTTATTTTGGGATCATAATTTATAACAATCGTTTTTACACCGGATTTTATTCCAACAACAGATGCGTGAAATCTCATACTTATAAGACATTCTAAATCAGATATTGTTTCAAAAACATCTTGCATACTTAATTCGCTTTTAACTTCTATATTATGCAAACCTTTGTTTTTCAATAGTTCTGAAAATTTTATACAGATATCTTTATCTATTGTATCCTGTAGTGATATTATTTGGATTTTTTTGTTATAAAAATTTTGGGCAATTTCTTCTGCCAGTTTTTCTAAAAAATTATCATTAAGATTTTTAAAATCTCTTAATTGAACTCCGATAGTACCAATTTTATGTTTTTGTTCCAATTTTAAATCAAGAACAGGGTCATTAATAACTTCTGATTCAATTCCCCAGCTTTCCAACAGGTTCTTAGAATCCATATCTCTTACTGTTATTTTACTTATTTTTTTTAAAGCTATTTTTGTTAAAAATTGACCAAATTTAGATTTAATTGGCCCGATTCCTTGCGCAAATATTTCGACTCTTTTGCCAAGAATCAAAGCTGAATAAATTACTAAAAGATAATATATTAAACTCTTTAAGCTGGTAACATCTTGCAAAAGGCTACCGCCACCGGATATTAAAACATCAGATTCTATAAGTGCAGGCAAGAATCCCAACATAGGACATGCAAAAACACCATGCATTTTAGATGTTTTCTCAGGATTTGATGATATTAATGTTACTTTTTCAGCTCCGCCATTTTTCAAATTAGAAGACAGAATATGTGCAATAACTTCATCACCAAAGTTATCAAAACCTATATAACCTGAAATTAAATATTTCATGCACTAATATTCTCCAAAACATTTTTTAGGTACGGAATTGATTGAATTGCACCATAATTCTGAGTCTGCAAACCTGAAACTACTGCAGCAAATTTCATAGACTCACTTGGCGAATATCCGTTTGTTAGCGCATATAAGAATCCGCCATTAAATACATCGCCTGAAGCAGTAACATCTACGGCTTTAGTAGTGTTATAAAATTCTGTAAAGCTTATATTCCCATTGTATCCTGTATAATATCCATTATCTAAATGTGATTTTATCACAACAATTTTTATACCCTTATCCCAAAAATACTTCATTATATTATCAACTGAATCAAGTTTATATAGTGAAGCCGAATCCTTTTTTAAACTCATAAATATAATATCACAGTATTCAACTATTTCATCCATAAGTTCATTTATATCAGCCGAACTCATAAAACAAGATGTATAATTTGGATCATAAGCTGTTATAACGTCATTATTCTTTGCCACTCTAAAACTTTCTCTTACAAGTTCTCTTGCACCGGCACTTAGTGCTTGAACTGTTCCAGTTGAGTATATAAGTTTCATGCGTTTAATACAATCTTCGGATATATCATCTATCGAAAGTTTTGTAGCAGCAGTTTTGCGCTTATAATACAAAACTTCTTTCTTAGATTGAGTATTCGATACTATATACATTCCATTTTGTTCGTCGTTAGTTGTTATCAATGATGTATCAATATTTTCATTTTCTAGACTGGAGATAATAAATTCGCGAAAACCATCGTTTCCTACTTTTGTTATATAAGAAGTTTTACCTCCTAATCTAGATATCGCAACAGCAGTTGTTATTGTATCTCCTCCAAAGTATTTATTCAGAGTAGAACTCTCAGCTAGTGTCCCATTTGAAGATAGTTCAATTAAACATTCACCTATTATTCCTACATCTATTTTTTGTGAATCCACTTTTGATACTCCTTGATTTCTTTTATAATATCTCTAGTTCTAGCTGTAATGGCCTTAGATTCGAATCCTTGATAAAAGTCTCTGCCAACGCCAACAGCTACAGCTCCAGCTTTTATATAATTGACAACTTCATTTATTTTTATATTACCCATTGGCATGAGTTTTAAGAAAGGCATCTGCCTCAGAGTATCTTCTATATATCGAATACCGCCCATAGCATTTGTAGGAAATATTTTTATTAATGGAATTCTTGATTTCCAAGCATTATAAGCTTCATTTGCAGTCGTAGCTCCTGCTATAAACTGCACTCGTTTATTTTTTGATATTTTAATTAAACTCATCTGAAATATAGGAGATGAAAACATAACAGCACCACTATTAAAAGCTGCATCAGCCTGCAAGGAAGTTATAATACCGCCAGCACAGACATGGGCTATTTTAGAAACTTCACTTATAGCTTCATACACGGAAGGATGTTCTGCATTAATTTCTAATACCCTTATTCCGCCTTCTACAAGAGCTTTTGCAGTATTTATTGCAAATTCTGCATCAGATGTCCTAATTATGGGATAAATTTTATCCTCGGCTATCATTTGAATATAATTCTCACTCATTTGTATGTATCCTTTTCTTTCAAGATATTATATCATAAAATAAGTATTAAATTTTTAGGATTGAGTATGAACAGATTGAGATTTGCATTTTTCACAGCATTAATTGTTATAACATTGTGTCTTACAGCTGTTTTTTCATTTTTAATATTGGAACCTAAGGTATATGATTATATGTTACAACATGTTTTGACAGAAAGACTGCCTTTTGACACCAATAAAAATGTATATGGCCATGACGATGTTGTACTTGTTATGATTGACGATAAATCGATTGAAAAATATCGTTGGCCCTGGAAAAGAGATTTAAATAATAAAGTTTTAGGGTATTTTAAAGATTATGCTAAACCTAAAGTTCTTGTTCATGACTCTATTTTTATAACATTGGACACAGATAATCCGGTCTCTGACAAAAAATATTTTGAAACAATAGGACAAATTCAAAATTTAATAGAAGGAGTAATGTTTTCAACAACATCATATGTTGATGAGAAACAGGGGGAATTATATGATAAAAAATTCACAAAGAAATTCTCAATACAAAACATAGATATTAACACTGAAATGCCTAATTTATACAGTAGTATTCTTATATCACCGGATGAATATTTTAATAAAGTCTCAAATATTGGTTCTATTACAATGATATCCGGATTTTTAGATGGACATTGGTCTATTTATTTAGGTGATGAAACATACAGAACGCATGAGTATTTGATTAATTATAAAGGGGCTGTTTTCCCATCTTTAGCAATGAAAAGTTTCTTATGTGCCAATAATAATCCAAAAATAGTTATAGATGATAAATACATTTCATTTCCGGAATTAGATTATAAGATAAGATATATAAAAACACCTTTCCAAACTATTGTTCCTATAAAGTTTTATAAAAGATTACCAGATTCAGACTATACACATAAAAGCTACTCCGCAGTTGATATAATGGACTCTTATGATAACATAAGAGCAGGGAAAAAACCGATAATTAATCCGGAAGAATTTAAGGATAAAATAGTTATATATGGAGCAAATGTCACGGTGGGCAATGGCTTAAATGATAACAAAAAGTCTCCAATCGCTATTTATCATCCAGGGGCAGATATTCAAGCGACTTCAATAGATAATATATTTCACAATGATTTTTTAAAAGTTCTTCCTCTATGGGTTAATATTCTTATTTCACTCATAGCTATGTCGTGTGTATTTTTTGCAATTAAAACTCATAATTTGATTAAATCTATAAACTATTCGATTTTAGTATTGTTAATTTTAATTTTAGGAGCTTCTATTTGTTATTATAATGGTATTGTTTTAGCTCTTATTACACCAATTGCGCTTTGTTTATACACAATTATGCTTACATACATAAATCGCTATATTATAGAAGAAAAAAATAGACGCAAAGTGACAAATGCACTTGGAAGATATATGTCAGAAGATGTTATGAAAAAAGTTATACAAAATATTGATAATTTAGGGCTTGGCGGCAAAAAAGCAACAGTAACTGTTCTGTTTTCTGATATTAGAGGCTTTACATCTTTATCAGAAAATCTTACCGCACAGGATGTTTCGCAGCTCTTAAATGAGTATTTTTCTCAAATGGAGCCAATAGTATCAAAATATAACGGAATTATTAATAAATTTATAGGTGATGCTATTATGGCTGTATTCGGAGAACCAATTCAGGATGAAAATCATGCTGAAAATGCAGTAAAATGCGGTTATGAAATGCTTAAAAAGGTTGAAGAACTCAATAACACCTGGCAAAAAGAAGGTAAATATCCTATAAAAATCGGTATTGGAATAAATACGGGCGAAGTTTTTATTGGTAATATAGGCTCAGAAAAGCGTATGGAATATACCGTAATAGGTGATACTGTTAACCTTGCAAGCAGATTAGAAAGTTATAATAAAATATACAAAACACAAATGTTGATAAGTTCAGAAACATATGAAAAGGCAAAGAATATAGCAGATGTAAATAAATTCTCTGACGTTGAAATACGAGGTAAAATACAAAAAATTGACATATATGAAGTTAAAGATGTCTTTGAAAAAAAATAATGTTAATGTGATATAATAACACGTATGATAGAACTATTGATTTTATTTGAACTAAGAAAAAAAATATTAACAATGTATGGTGTTTCCAGAGAAATACATGGAGATTTTTCTGTTTTGACAACTCCAAGTTACGGAACAATTAAACCAGCACTTAGAAGACTGGAAAAAAACGGTTTTGTAAAAACTCAAAAAACGATTTCTGATGGTGGGCGCCCCTCTAAATTTTACTCTATCACCGAAGAAGGAAATCAAGAATTAAAACGTTTAATTCTTGAACCTCCTCTTATAAATCCTATTCATTTTTTACCAATGGCAAGGATTAAACTTGCCTGTGTAGAGATTCTTGATAAAGATGAACAAACAAAAATGTTTGGAGAACTGAAAAAGAAAGCAGAAAATATTATAGTTGAAACTAAAAATTTAATAACATTTAAAGATTTATCTTTTTACCCCAAAATGGTTTTTGATAATTTAATATTGGAATACAAAAATTTTATATTACTCATAGAAGGATTTGAAAATGCCGGCGCTGGTAAGTGATGTACTTTCTGGCTCTATTGCAGAAGAATTGAATATTTCAGCAGGGGATATTCTTCTGTCTATAGACGGAGAAAAAATGCAAGATATGATTGATTATAACTTCTTGTGCAAAAGTGAATTAATTACACTTGAAGTAAAAAAATTGAACGGAGATATTGAAGAGATTGAACTGGAAAAAGATTATGATGAGGATTTAGGAATAATTTTTGAAAGTGCTGTTTTTGATAAAGTAAAACCTTGCTTAAATAATTGCATTTTTTGTTTTGTTTCTCAACAACCGAAAGGCTTAAGGAACACACTTTATGTAAAAGATGATGATTATAGACTTTCTTATCTTCAAGGAACATATATCACAACTACCAATTTAACTGATAATGATAAAGAACGCATCTCAAAATTACACTTAGGTCCCTTTTATATATCTGTTCATACAACAAATCCCGAACTGAGAATAAAAATGCTTAAAAATCCAAAAGCAGGAACAATAATGGAAAACCTTAAATGGTTTGCTGATAACGACATTCCTTTCCATACACAAATAGTTTTATGTCCAGATTACAATGACGGTAAAGAATTAGAAAAAACTTTGAAAGATTTAAATACACTAGGTGACAGTTTATTGTCTGTAGCAATTGTACCGGTTGGCGTGACCAAATTCAGAGATAAAAAACTTAAAACAGTAGATTCTAAAATAGCAAAAGAAACAATAAAAATTGCTTCAAAATATAAAAAAGTATGTTGTTCAGATGAATTTTTCTTACTAGCAGGATATCCAATTCCTCATAAAGAGTATTATGGCAACTTTTCACAATTAGACGACGGTGTAGGTTCTCTAAGAACCATTATGGATGACTTTGATTCTTTAAAACTTCCTAAAAAAATAAAAAAATCAATGACCATTTGCTTTGCATGTTCTGTTGCTGCTCAAACAGCTTTTGAGTATATTGCAGAAAAAATGAATAAAATAAAAAATTTGACAGTTAAAGTAAAACCTGTAAAATCAACATATTGGGGCGAGAACATTACTGTTGCAGGACTTATAACTTCTGATGATTTGATAAATTCAATAAGAGAAGTAGAGGCAGACTATGTAATAGTTCCGTCAATTATGTTAAAGCCGTATACAAATTTATTTTTAGACGGAAATTCTTTAGATTATGTTATTGAAAAAACTAAAAAAAATATTTTCGTTACAAAAAATAATTACTCTATAGCAGAAGTTTTGGATATAATTCAATAATAAATTACTTCAACATAGCCGGAATTTTTTGATATAATTTTTTTATAGTATATTATTGGAGGCTGTAGTGGATAAGATTAGTATTGTTTTTTTTGGAACACCTGATATAGGATTACCATCATTAAAGCATTTTTATAATTCTAATAAATTTGAAGTTTTGGCAGTTGTTACACAGCCAGACAAACCATCAGGAAGAGGCAATAAACTTATACCAAGTCCTATTAAAAGTTTTGCTTTAGAAAAAAATATACCGATTTTTCAACCCAAATCTATACGCAAGGAACCGGATATTATAAATGCATTACGTTCTTTAAAACCGGATTTTTTTGTTACATTTGCATTCGGACAAATCTTATCTCAAGAAGTTTTAGATATACCAAAATATGAAACCATAAATCTCCATGTTTCGCTCTTGCCAAAATATCGTGGAGCAAATCCTATTCAGCGAGCAATAATGAATGGAGATAAATTAACAGGAATTTGTACAATGATTACGGAGCTTGGCTTGGATTGCGGTGATATTTGCATGAAAGAACCTATTACTATAACTCCCAATATGAATTGTGTAGAGTTATTTGACATTTGCGCTACACACTCCCCAATACTACTGGAACAAACTTTAATTGGTATAAAAAACGGGACATTAACACCTGAAAAACAAAGCGAATACGGAATATGTTTTGCTGACAAATTAAAAAAAGAGGAATGCTTGATAGACTGGTCTAAAAGCGCTATTGAAATACATAATTTAGTTAGAGGGGTCTATAATTGTCCAGGAGCATTTTTTAAATATAAAGATAAAATAATTAAAGTTATGGAAACAGAACCTATAGATGAAGAAATAAGTGGTAATAACGGTGATTTTGTTCGAATATCTAAACTGGGAATTGATGTAAAAACAGGCGATGGACTTTTGCGCCTAAAAAAAGTTAAACCAGAAGGTAAAAGTGCAATGAATGCTCGTGATTGGGCTAATGGATTAAAATAAAAACCCAAAATCAAGTTCATATGCTATAAATAATAATTCTAGTGATAAATTTATTAATTTTTATTATCATTAAACTTCTTTATTATTTCATCAGCTTTTTTCTCGGTTTTTTGTAATATTTTTTCTACTTCTGCACCTTCAATATCCAATCCTTCTGCTTTAATGTATTCAATATTTTTAATACCATGAAATCTTTGTGCTAATTCTTTTATGTAACCAAAACCGAATTCATCAGATATTATTTCCCCTCCGGCTGTAGTGATATAAATAAGGTGTTTTGCTTTACATAATCCCTCTACACTACCTTTGTCTGTGTAGCGAAAAACTATACCGTTAACATTTATTGCCTCAATATAGTTTTTTAACAAAGCAGGAAATGATAAATCCCAATATGGAGCAACAATTATTATTACATCAGCCTCTGCATAATCTTTAGCATAATGAAAAATTCCGTTATTAAAATCTTTTGCCATGGTAAGTCTTGTTCTAAACTCTAAGACTTCATTATTTAAAGGTCTGATATCCTCTTCTTCTAGATTAATTATTTTTTTCTCAGCAGGAATTCTATCAAGTATGTATTTTGCAATTCTTTTTGTTCTGGAATCCGGTCTAACAGTAGCATTTATATACAATATTTTCATAATGTTCTCCTTTTACTTACAAGTATAATAAAACAAAAAATAAAAATTTAAATTGTTCAAAAGGATAACTTTATTAAAAAGACTTTATAATAATTGCTTTTGTTTGACCAATTCAAAATATTTTACAACGGCTTGAACTCTATTTGCTACTTTTAACTTTTCATAAATAGAAGATAAATGAGCTTTTGTCGTATGATTAGTAATATTTAATTCTTCTGATATCTGATTATTACTTAACCCCTTTACCAGGAGTTTCAAAACTTCATACTCTCGATTCGTTAATAACATAATATTCTTCACCAAAAATTAAGCTACTCTATATTTTCAACAAGTAAGATTTAAATTATTCTTGTTTATAATTATTATTTTCAACAATATTAATAAAATGTCTATCGGGTGAATGGCTAATATAAAAATTATATATTATTTATCGTTGTAAATTTCTTAGTTTTTCTATAAATCTTTTTAAACGTATTATAGCTTCTTTTAAATTTTCTATGGAATAAGCATAAGATATTCTTAAGAACCCTTCTCCGCTTTGACCAAATGCACTTCCAGGGACTACGGCTACGTGTTCTTCTTCTAGCAGTTTTGTTGCAAATTCTTCTGAAGAAAAACCAAATTCTTTTATACATGGAAAAACATAAAATGCTCCATATGGTTCAAAACATTTAATATTCATTTCTTTAAATGAATTCATTAAAAATCGACGTCTTTGATTATATGCTTCTCTCATTGTTTTTACATCTTCATCACCATTTTTTAAAGCTTCAATTGCTGCATATTGGCTTGTGGTAGGAGCGCACATAATTGCAAATTGATGGATTTTTGTCATTTGCTTAATAATATCACTTGGTCCACATGCATATCCTAATCTCCAACCCGTCATAGCATAAGCTTTAGAAAAACCGTTTATTAGAATTGTTCTTTCTTTCATTTGAGGTAAAGATGCAATTGAAATATGTTCTCCTTTATATGTAAGAGCAGAATATATTTCGTCGGACATTACGTAAATATTTTTATTAATACAAATTTGAGCAATCTTTTCCAAATCTTCTTTTTCCATTATTGCTCCCGTAGGATTATTTGGATAAGCAAGAATTAAAACTTTTGTTTTAGATGTAATTGCATTTAACAATTCATTAGGAGTAAGCCTAAAATCATTTTCCGATTTAAGATTAATGATAACAGATTTTCCTCCGGCAAGAAGGGTACATGGCTCATATGATACGTAAGCTGGCTGCGGAATGATTACCTCATCTCCTGCGTTAAGCATAGTTCTAAGCCCTATATCAATAGCTTCCGAACCTCCAACTGTCACCAGAACTTCATTTAGAGGGTTGTATTCTATACCTTGTGTACGTTTTTGATAATTACAAATTTCCTGTCTTAGTTCCTTTAAACCTGAATTTGAAGTGTAAAAAGTTTTACCTCTCTCAAGAGCATAAATTCCCTCATCTCTAATATGCCATGGAGTGTCAAAGTCTGGTTCACCTACACCCAGAGATATGACATTATCCATCTCAGAAACAAGGTCAAAAAATTTTCTTATTCCGGAAGGTTTTATATTTAATATCGTTTCATTAAGAGGTATGTTCATAAAGAAACAACTTCCCTTTCGTCTTTTATATGTTCATCAATAACCGTTCCGTGATCTTTGTATTTTTTAAGAATAAAATGTGTAGCCGTACTTAGAATACTATCTAACGTAGATAATTTTTCTGAAACGAATCGTGCTATATCTTTTAAAGACTTTTCTTCTAACGTTACAAGCAAATCAAAACCGCCAGAGATTAAATATACATCTCTAACCTCAGGATAGTTATAAATTCTTGAAGCTATTCTATCAAACCCCTGTCCTCTTTGCGGCGTAACCTTAACTTCTATAAGAGCAGTAACTTTTTCTATAGAAGTTTTCTCCCAATTTACTAAAGTATGATATCCGCAAATTATCCTTTCATCCTCTAATTTTTGAAGCTCGTTAACAACATCTATTTCTTCTTTTCCAAGTCTTATAGCTAATTCTTTTAAATCTATTCTACTATTTTTTTCTATTATAGATAAAAGTTCTTCTCTCATAAGATTTACCCCTATTTATTTCTATTTGTCCATTTTCATACTACTGTAGCAGTTTGATTATACTTTGTAATGTTATTTTATTTTATCAAATTATTAATAAAATAGCAATTTTTCACAGTATTTGAAATAAATTTTCAAATAAGATACATAAAAAACAGAGCATCCAAATTAAAAGATACTCTGTTTTTGTGTAAAATTATTACATTTAATTATGCAATCGCTTTTGATTTTTCTATGCAGTTAATAAGTGTTGTTGCAACTGTCTTTTGCTCTTCTATTGTAAGTTCCGGGAACATTGGAAGAGAAATTACACACTCAGTATTCTTTTCAGTTATTGGCAAATCACCCATTTTATACCCTAAGTGAGCATGAACTTTTTGCATATGCAAAGGAATCGGATAATAAAGCATTGCACCTATACCTGCTTCTTGAAGCATTTTATGAATATTATCTCTGTTAGGAATTTTTACTGTATATTGGTGATAAACACAATATGTATCAGCTAATTCTTTTGGAGTAATAATATCAGAACAACCAGCAAATAAATCATTATAAATTGCAGCATGTTCTCTTCTTGCTTTATTCCATTCATCAATATAATTTAATTTAACTCTTAAAATTGCTGCTTGAATTTCATCTAAACGAGAATTAACACCGATTTCATCATGGTGATAACGTATTGCACCACCGTGATTACGCAGAGCGACAATTCTGTTTTTAAGATTTTCGCTATTTACAGTTATTAAGCCGCCATCACCCATGCCACCGAGGTTTTTTGTAGGATAAAAACTGTAACATCCGATGTCTCCAAAAGTACCAACTTTTTTACCTTTATATTCTGCACCGATTGCTTGGCAACAGTCTTCTATTACGTACAAGTTATGGCGTTTAGCTATATCCATAATCTTGTCCATATCACAAGGTTGTCCGTATAAATGAACCGGCATTATTGCTTTTGTATGAGGAGTAATTAAATCTTCAATTTTATCAGCATCAATATTAAATGTATCAGGATTGATATCACAAAATACTGGAGTAGCACCTACAATTTCAATAGATTCTGTTGTTGCAACAAATGTAAATGCAGTTGTAATAACTTCATCTCCTTTTCCTATATCCAAAGCTCTTAAAGCAATGTGAAGAGCATCAGTCCCAGAGTTTAGTCCTACGGTATAATTACATCCTATATATTTAGCAAGTTCTACTTCTAATGCTTTAACATTTGGTCCTAAAATATAAGAACCTGAACGTAATACTTCACAAACAGCCTTTTCAACTTCCGTACCTATTTTTGCATATTGTCTTTTTGAATCTAAAATTGGAATCATATTTTCCCTCCTATTATTTCTAATTTCCACAATTATAGTTTACCACACTTTTCCTATCTCTTTATATATTCTTAAGGTCTTACTTTTATAATAAAAGCAAACTAATTTTAAAATCATCCATGAGGGTATATTCTATATATACTTATCGATGATTTTTTCTAAATTGTTTTTTATTACAATACAAATGACGTTTTATATATCACAAACAATATGAGGAGAAATATTAATGAGTATTTGCACAGCACCAACTTACAAATTGGATAAGTTGAACAATTTATTTATAGAATTAACTGCTAAAAATTGCAATCAAAGATGTAATGTCTGTTATATTGATTTTCCAATAGGAAAAGCTGCCAAAGATTTTATATCTATAGACTTGATAAGAGATGCTTTAGAAGATACAACAAATGAAGAACTTTATTGCATTTATCTTACCGGTGGTGAACCAATGACTCATCCTGATTTTAACTCTATTTTAAGACTATGCTTAAAAAGGTGCAATGTATGTATTTGCACTAATTCAAGTTTCTTGAATGAAAAGAAAATTCGCTTTTTAAGAAAAGTAGAAGATGAAGGCGCAACTCAAATATTTTTTAAGCTATCACTAGCGCATTTTGATGAAATTGAAAGCGATAAAGTCAAGTATAGAGGTCATTTTAGACAAACAATCTCGTCGCTTAAAATATTAAGCAGGTACAATTTTAATTCTGTTTTATCTATCCAAAATTTTTATAATTTAAGTGAACAAGTTTTGCATGACAATTTGCAAAGAATATTTTTAGAAAATAACATCATAAATACAGATATACAAATAAATGTCTCACATCCGTATTCAGAAAACGAAGAAGACATATTGATTGCTAAAAAAACTGACTGCATGTGGGGAAGAACACTTACTAAAAATGGTGTATACACATGTCCTTTTTTAGCTAATGATTATAGAGGAAGAATGGGCAACTCATTTAAAGATTATTCAAAAACCGTAACTGCTGAAACAGATTTTTGTATAACTTGTGCAAAAAATAAAGATTGGATGTTTGCAATTGGGTAACTATAAAAATTTTAAATATTCTTTTTTATTTGTTGAAAAAAGCAATTTTATTTGAATATAATCTTTATATATTAATAAAAATACTTGAAACAAAGTTAACATTTGTAACATTATTCTCGTGAATTAATACTAAAGAGTTACATTTTTTTTAAAATTATGGTATAAATAATAATGTAAAATTATATAATATTGGTTAATGATAAACTGAGTGAGAGAAAAGATCGGAGGCAAAAATGTCAGTAGGACAATTTGTATTTATGTTACACAGCCATCTTCCATACTATAGAAAAGCTGGTATGTGGCCGTTTGGTGAAGAAAACCTTTACGAATGTATGGCAGAAACATATGTACCTCTTCTTAATGCAATATCTGAATTGTACGATGAGGGTATTAAAGCAAAGCTAACGGTAGGTATAACTCCGATTTTGGCTGAGCAGTTAAATGACGAACATTTACAAAATGGTTTTGTAAAATATATTGATGCACAGATAACAGCAGTTTCAAAGGATTTGGAAAGATATCCAGATCCGAAAGTTGCCCATAGTCAGCACTTAAAATATTTGGCTAAGTATTATTTTGATTTATGGAATAAATTAAGGGATGATTTTGTAAACAAATATGAAAAGAATCTTATAAAATATTTCAAAAAATATCAAGACTTAGGCTGTATAGAAATTACGACTTCCGGAGCAACACACGGATTTTCGCCGCTTCTTGCGACTGATAGCAACTTAAATGCACAATTCAAAGTAGGTCAAGATACTACAGAAAGACTATTTGGTAAAAAAGCTATGGGAGCTTGGCTTCCGGAATGTGCTTACAGACAAGGCTACGAATACGTTGGGAAAGACGGTAAAAAACATTGGAGACCGGCTATTGAAGTTACTCTTCAAAATAACGATATTCACTACTTCTTTACGGATTCTCACGTAATTGAAGGAGGCAATTCTATTGGAAATAGACGTGTGATTGGTGTGTATGGAAACATTGAATACATTCCGCTTCCAGACAGACCAAAAACCGGATACGACACTTATTCAGCATATTGGTTGCCGGATGCACAAGTTGCGGTTATGGGAAGAAACGACAGAGCAAGTTATCAAGTTTGGTCAGCTGCAGACGGATATCCGGGAGACGGATGTTTTAGAGAATTCCATAAACGTGACGATAAATCCGGCATGCACTATTGGAGAATAACATCACCTACAACTGATTTAGGTGACAAAATGTTATATGATCCGGTTCTTGCGTTCAATAAAATTAATGAAAATTCAGATCACTATACAACATTGATTTACCACTTACTTAACGATTACAAAAAAGCAAACGGTAAAGAAGGTCTTGTAATGGTATCATTTGATACAGAATTATACGGTCACTGGTGGTTTGAAGGTATTGAATTTATTAAACAAGTTATAAAGAAATTCCACACTTACCTGCCGGAAGTTGAAAGAATGACGGCTGGTGAATATATTACTAAATATCCACCTAAAGAGGCTATTCAAATTCCGGAATCATCTTGGGGTCAAGGCGGACACTTCTATGTATGGCAAAATCACCTTACAGAATGGATGTGGCCTATTATTCACTCCTGCGAAAAACGTATGTGTGAAATAGTTGATGCTCATGCTGAAATTCCTGAAGATAAACTTCTTCATAGGGCATTGAATCAACTTGCAAGAGAGAACTTGTTACTTCAATCTTCTGATTGGCCTTTCTTAATAACAACATGGCAAGCTAAGGACTATGCAACTGACAGATTCAATGAACACGTTGACAGATTTAGCTTGATTGCCGACATGATAGAAAGCGGAAATATTGATGACGCTAAACTTAAAGAAATAGAAAGCATTGATAACTGTTTCCCTGTAATTGATTACAGAGTTTATCAGTCAATTACTGAGGGTGTAATACCTCAACAAGAAAAGAAACTAGCTCCACTTTATACATAACAAGCTATAAAAGTATACAAAAAATGCACTTTGTGATATTAAGCAGAGTGCATTTTTTTTAATAATAAATAAAAAATATTTGAAGTTAAAAAGTAAAATCAAATAACTCTTTCATTTCTACATCCAGCGCATCAGCAAGAATGTGCATAGTGTGAATTGTAACATTTGCCTCTCCACGCTCAATCTGTCCAATATAATTAAAATTCATGTCAACAATTTCAGCAAGTTTCATTTGTGATATTTTTTTACACTTGCGAACATAAGCTAACTTTCTTCCAAATCTTTGTTCTAAACCATCATTTTTTGCCATAACAAAAGTATATTATTATTAATAACTAACTTCTAATTGCTAATAATATATAATTAATGGTTATTGACTGTTAATTTTTGTAACAAATTTTTTATTATTTGAAATTTAAAATTGTATAGACTCTTTATATATATAATAGCAGAAAGGAGTATATATTATGAACTTTAATTTTGACATTACAAGTAATAAAGCGAACCTTTTTAATTCGCTTACCCAAGAACAACGCGAAAGATTGATAAATCGTGCAGAAGAGTTGGGTTTAGCAAATCTCGCCGCCGGGAAATTACCTACTCCTGAACAACGTAGAATCATGGTAGAACGTGCGAGAAACTACCAACCACTAGAACGAATTGAAGTTGTAGAGCAAGTAGATTTACAAGAAAATCTTCCGGTATCAGAATGTCAATTTTATGAACCGGATGATACTACAAGAAAAAGAATGCAAGATTTTCTAGCACGTTATGAAAACATAAATATTATGGATAGAAAAAAAACGATTGTTCAAGACAAAACAGAAAGTGATTTAATCACAAATGAAGAATCCGAAGAAGGTGTTTTGACAGAGTCTACAAATCAATGGCAAATAGAAATACAAGAGAATGGTCTAATAAAAAGTCAAAAGAGGGATATGATATCGCAAAGAAATGTTGCAACATTAGAAGATTTAAAAAGGCTGCATTTCGATGATAGTATTATCGAACAATATTTTGATTTTATTCCTAAAAAATACTCGACCGATTCTAATATGATTTCATTTGATCTTTACAGGTTAAAAGCTGATTTAGTTGTAAATAATAAAACTATTAAAACAATTGGAGATTTAGTAATAGCCTTATCAACTAAGATAGAAACAACAAAAGATATTAAAAATGCAGATAACTCCGGACAAATCAAAAGTGATTTTATAAAAATAGACCGCAGTGAATTTGATATTCATAAAGGATATACTTCCAAAGAAAATCTCTTATCTATGGGATTTACTGAAAATGAAATCAGCGAATATTTTGTATCAGATGAAGTTCAAAGATTAAATGAAGAAACAGGAGAATGGGAACATGCCAGTGGAGGTAATTTTTTCACAGTTAAAAGAAATGTAGAATTAAATGGTAGAAAAGTCAATTCTTTAGATGATTTAAAATATGAACTTTTTCAAGCACCAATTGATGAATTAATGAATAAAGTTCGAGCAGGTGTAATTAGCCAAACTCAAATAGTAGCAGAGTTAGAAAAATTAGGAGCAACCAATATTGAAGAAAAACCTATAGAAAATGATCCTTTAGGCAGAACAACGATAACGTATACATATAGAGTTAAAACAGATTATATGATTCCACAAAATTTGACAGTTGTTAAAAAACCGGAAGTTAAATATGATGAAAACGGAGAAGCTTTTAAAACGATTTTGGATACAAGGGGATATAGCTTTGAAAGCTTAAGAGCTTTTGGTTTTACTGACAGCGATTTAGAACAATATTTTGATTGTAAGAGTATAGAGGATTACAAACAAGAAAATCCTTTTGGTGCAAAATTAGCAGAATCATCAGATTCTAAACCGGGTTACTGCTATCAATTAAAAAGCGACATCGTAATTGATGGCTATGAAGTCAAAAATGTACACGAATTGTGGTATTTTGCAGTTTTAACAAATTTACAATAACTAATATAATATTCATACAAAAAGGTACTAAAATTTAAATCATTTTAGTACCTTTTATTTTAATATAATAGGATTAATCAAAATGCAAATATTTTTATTTTAGATTAAAATAAATTATTATGTACGAAGAGTTGGAAGTTATACGTGAAAAATGCTTAAAATGTCACAAATGTATTTTGGGAACAACAAGAAATAATATAGTATTTTCAGATGGAATACCAAATTCTAAACTAATGCTTATTGGTGAAGCACCCGGATTCTATGAAGACAAAGAGGGAAAACCATTTGTTGGTAAAGCTGGACAGCTTTTAGACAGAATTTTTGAATCGGTTGGTTTGACAAGAAAAAAAGATGTGTACATTTGTAACACAGTAAAATGCAGACCTCCGGAAAACAGAAATCCAGAGCAAATTGAAAAAGATGCTTGCTGGGAATATTTAAAAGCCCAAATTGATATTATAAGACCTAAAATAATTCTGTTATGCGGGAATGTTGCAGTTCAATCAATATTAGGTAATGTAGGAGGAATTACACGTATTCGTGGGAAATGGTTTAATGGCGGGGAGAATGTACATGGAGCAAAACTAATGCCAATTTTCCATCCGTCTTACCTCTTAAGGAATGATTCAAGAGAAAAGGGCAGCCCTAAGTGGCTTATGTGGCAAGATATTCAAGAAATAAAAAGAGAATTTGATAAAATAATTGAATAACTGCATTTTTAATTTTTGTAATCGTAACAAATTAAAAAAGGCAGGTATTCAACAAACCTGCCCTTTTACCGCAACCTCACGGAGGAATCGAACCTCCTTAAACCTGTAAACACAAGTGGGTATCTGCGGATTAATTACATTATTAGTATACAAATATTTTTAACTAATTACATTAGAAGAAAGTACTAGGTATTAGTTCCTATTTATTAACATAAAATAATAATTCCTGCTCCTAATATCATTATTATAGATGCAATCATTTTTCTTAAAACATTTTTTTCATGAAATATATTAACGCCTAAAAATAAACTTAATAAAGTTGATAGTTGAAACAAGGCAAGTGCATAAGACACATTTATTTTTGAAAACACATAATTTGTAGAATATTGCATTACACCTACAGAAATTATTAAGTATCCAAGATATTTAATGTTTGGTAATTTAAAATTATGTTTTGCAATAATAGGAAAGATTGAAGAAAAAAGCAGACCAGAAAGCGCCCATAATACAAAAGACGTAGGAATATTAGTAAGAATTATAATTTTTTTTATAAAAACAGCTTCCGTGCCTGAGAAAATTAAAGCCAAAATTCTATAAAATACTGCTTTTGAGTTTGTATTGATTTTGCTACTATGTAATATAAAAGTTCCGATTATAATTAAACAAATTCCAAAAAGCGATAAAAAAGAAGGTATCTCTTGAAGATAAATAAATGCTATTACCATAGCTACTATAGGCTTGTAGGAATTAATCGGAGCAAGCGCAGATAATTCCCCTATAGAAAGAGCTTTTATTATGTAATAATTTCCAAGCGCACCCAGCAAACCCATAAATATAAAATTAATTAATAATTCTAAAGAAATATTTAAACTTATACAAGGAATCAAAAATAAACTTAAAACAGATAAGCCTAAATATGTATAAAAATTTACAACAGATGATTTTGTCCCACCTTGCGTAAGTATTTTTTGAAAAACATTTAAATAAGAATTTGAAATAATTCTTGTTGAAATACCTAATAAAACATTTATCATAGGATTATTTTACCATAACTATTTAATTAAATAGTCTTAGACTGTTTTTTAAAATTTAATGCTTATCGGTAATTAAGTTTAATTTTATAATGCAACCATATATATATGAATACGTATAAGTTTTTTAAATCGTTAAATGAAAAAATTAAACAATATGAAAAGAATTCTAAGCAGACTTTTAACGTTAAAAATAGTACTGTTACTATTGTATGGATTGAAGATGTAAAAAAATATCAATGAAATATCTAGCTAAAAAGCACTTAATATTTTTTAACAAAAAGGCAATTTCTGTAGTCTAAATGTTTTTATATAAATATAGACAATATGTGTGGAGGTGAAATATGTTTGAAGTAAATAACGGCACAGCAAAGATTGATGGCATTAAAGGTAAGTATGACGGAGTAGTAACTAATCCATCGGAAAGGTATGGCAGAAACTCAGTTCAGAATTTTTATTCGTATCTTCAAGAACCTATTGCAAAAGATAACAATGCAACTCCTCCTATTTTGGATTTTAGCGGAACAGAAGAAGCGAACAAAGAGAACATTGAACAAATGGAAAAATATACTCAAGCAAATGATGCATACTTGAATTCACTCCCTCCACTTGAATTTGAATACAGATACATGCCAAACATTCATAAAAAAGGCGAAATTGATAAAGAAGCACTTTTAGGTGCTGCTTATGAACAGTTAGGTCAAAGAGATGAAGTTGCCGTTGAAGATTTGGAAAAAACATTTGCACCAACAGAAGATTATACATCTAAACCTATGGATTTGAATAAAGATGGAAAAGTTGATAAAAAAGAATACAGTACATCAATTCTTGCAGCGGATTTGTTAAGTAAACCTGCAGGAACTGATATTGATGGAGTCGACGGAACTATAAATAATCAAGGTATGAATAAACTCCAAGAACTTACAAAAAAAACTAATGCACAAGAAGCGGCAGCTTTATATACAGCTTTATACAATCAGTATAATTTAGGTGATAATAATAACAAATTATAAACCAAAAGCAACTTTCGGCGTTTTTAATTCATTTAATTGTTCTTTTTTAGTCCAATCTTGTCCATCACTAACTCCCCACTTAAATGGTTGAGTTGAGCTTTCACTACTCCTTGATTGTTTTTGAGAACTTGGATTAGAATCATCTTTTTGAGTTTCATTTTGCGAATTTATTGTACCTAAATCTTCAGTTACAGCGGTATTTAGGTTTTTTATACTATCTCCGATTTTCATATTATCAATTGAACCAAAGCTTGTAATCATCGGGTCAAGAACATTGTTCCAATCTCCTATATAACCGATATATTGATTTAAAGAACTGCCAATTGAAGTTGAGAAAGAATCCATTACTTCAGAAGCATTTGACAGTTTTCCGATTCCTTGTTGAATTGTAGCCAAATTTGCTTGCGCACCGGATTGTCTTACAGTAGCGGCTCCTTTTTGGTCTGCAGCGACTTGATATAATTTTGGCGCTAAGCTGGAACCTGTAATAAAATTTGAAGAAGCAGCAGTAGCAGCTTTTTGTGCAGCTTCACCTGTTATTTCATTTCCGGCTGCTTTTCCTTGAGTACTTGCATTATCAGAATTCTCTTGGGCAAGTTCTTGAGATAATTGTGTAAGTTTTACCTTTCCATTTTCTTGAAGTTCAAATGCTCCGGCATTAAGTTCTTCGATATTATCTACTGTAGCTTGAACTTTTTCACTTAAACTTTGTGCTGTTTGTTGAAGAGTTGCTATATTAGCAGCACAGGTTTGTAACTGCCCACTTAGACCTTGAATTTCGACCAAAATTGATTGTTGCTGTGCCGGATCCGTTGTAGCAGCTAATTCAGCCTGCTTTGCTTGAATATCGGTTATTATTGATTGAATTTTTTCTTTTTCTTCTTCAAGCTCTTTATTGACTTCTTCTGCATCACCAGTTAAACTTTGTAATTGTTCTGATTCTCCATTTATAGCTGTTTGAATTTTGCTAAAACCAGTTTCTAATTCATTCTTTGCATTATCTGCTTCTGCTGCTGTTTTTTGTGATTTAGACTGGTTTTTTGCTGTTTCTGTAGTAGCAGCAGTAGTTTCTCCATTAGTTACAAATTTTTGTAACAAGCTCATTACATCATTAATAGCGCTTTGAATTCCGGCTGCTCTTTGTTGGTCATTATCACTGGATATTGCCTCAATATCGTTAATTCCCGCTAATATATCCCCAATTTTAAAATTACCGTTACTTCCAATTGTTAAATTGCCTAACTGCGAACTTATCTGAGAACTAATGCTAGTTCCTTGAAGTTGTGTTAAATTCAATTGTTGCATTTGCAAATTTGGAGCCATCTTACAAATATTCCTATAATACCATCTTATATATATAAAGTATTTAAAAGATAGATAATTTCACACTTTGCACTAATTTTTACATTTCTTAATATATAAAGTTAAAAAATATAACAATATAAAAAGCAATGTTCAAAATAACGAACATTGCTTTCTATTAAAATAATTTTTTTAAATTATATAGCTTTTTGAACTTTACCTGCTCTTAAGCAAGATGTACAAACGCATTTTCTTACTGCGTGACCATTCTTATCAAGAACTCTAATTTCTTGTATATTTGGAGATTGCACGTTATCAATCTTTTTATTAGAGAAAGTTCTTTTTGCTGCTTTTAAAGTACCTTTTCCACATATTTCACAAGTTTTTGCCATAATTCTATTCCTTCTTTCTAATCTAGTGTATTATAAGTCTATCTCAAAAGTTTTTTTTTTGCAATATATATGAATACGTATTAGTTTTATACTAATATTTTGTTTTTTGAATTATTGCAAAATCCCAATTTTTCTGCCAAAATTAATAAAGAGATATTTAAGGAGCTAAATAGAGTATGCTAAAATTAAACTGCAAAAATTCAGATTATAGTATCATTGGTGAAACTCACGGGCTGAATTTGCAAGAAGAATTTAATAACTATTCAACCGAAATTGCAGATATAATTAGAAGTTTAAACCAACGAAAAGATAGACAAGGTGAATGGTTGCAGTGGATGAATCTTGGTTATAATGAAGAAACTGTATGGTATGTTAAAGAATTTGCATCATTAGTAGAGGGCAGATTCGATAATATTCTTGTTTTAGGAATAGGGGGTTCTGTACTTGGCGGGTTAGCTGTTACAGAAGCAATTTTAAAACCTTATTGGAATTTTCTTTCCAAAGAACAAAGAAATAATTTACCTCGTTTATTCTTTCTGGATAATATTGATCCGGATTCTATAAATGCAATTTTAGATATTTTGGATTTAAAAAAGACTTTAGTAAATGTTATAACAAAGTCCGGTGATACAGCAGAAACAATGTCCCAATTTATGGTTATTAAGAATCTTATGGAGAATGCTCTTGGAGATGATTATAGGAAAAACATTGTAGCAACAACGGACAAAAAGATGGGAATTTTACGACAATTGGCAGATCAAGAAGGATACAAAATCTTTTATGTACCTGATGATATAGGCGGTCGTTTTTCGGTATTCTCTTCTGTTGGTCTGTTACCATTTGCACTGGTTGGACTTGATATTGACAAAATCATTCAAGGGATTAAGGATATAGATTTAGAGCTAAAGAATACAGATATCAACCAAAATATTGCGGCACAATTTGCTTTAATACATTATCTTATGGACACTAAAAAAGGAAAAAATATATCTGTACTGATGCCTTATTCAAGCAGACTAAAACTGATTCCTGATTGGTATGTTCAGCTTATTGCCGAATCACTAGGGAAAAAATCAAATAGAAACGGCGAAACTGTAAACACAGGAATAACTCCACTTAAAGCAATTGGTGCAAGCGATCAGCACACAATATTACAATTACTAAATGAAGGTCCTAATAACAAAGTTGTAACATTTATAAGAGTTCAAGAATTTAATACTCAGCTTTCAATCCCCAAAATTTTTGAATATACAGGAATAGGGTATTTGGGTGGAAAAACTGTAAACGATCTTTTAAGGGCAGAAATGTACTCTACCAGAGTATCATTGGCTGATAACAATCGACCATCATTAACTTTAACAATGGATAAAATCGATGAATATAATGTGGCACAACTTTTATATATGTTGGAAGTACAAACGGCAATAGCCGGCGAATTATATAATATTAACGCATATAATCAACCAGGTGTAGAACAAGTTAAGAATTATATGTATGCACTTATGGGAAGAGCCGGCTACGAGGGCTCCGCAACTTCAATACAAGAAAAAATGAATCGTGGTAGTAAAAGTGAATCCGTAAATGCGTAAATAAGTTCGTTTTTGACAATTGAGCAGACAGTTAGCGTGCGTTTTAACACACGAACTAAGGCATAAAAGTGGTTTTAAAGCAGTCGGGAATATTCCCCTCTCCAATGGGAGAGGATAGAATTTCAAAGTTCGTAAGAACTTTAGAAATTCTTGGTGAGGGTCGACGGAAAGTT
>CAJOOM010000159.1 GCA_905236775.1 Candidatus Gastranaerophilales bacterium | reverse complement strand
CCAATTTATTGCTTCTTCATACTCTCTTGCTTTTGCACCTTGCTTTACTGCTCCATAAATAAATTTCTTGTTTTCTTTTGCAAGTTGCGAAGATATAGAATGCCATAAGTACTTAATGCGTTCAGCCATTGCAGATGATGTATGTTTTGAAAAGTCTTGTTCATAGGAATTTAATATATTGTCTTGCAACTTTCTTATATTGTTGTAATCCTTATTATCAATATAATCTTGAACAACCTCAGGCATTCCACCAATGTAGTAATAATGCTTCAATAAATAAATTAATTTATCGGCAAATGGAGTAATTAACTCAAACTTCTGTTCTTCAAGAATATTTCTATATTTGTTTTCTCCTATCGCATTTAAAAATTCAAAAAATGACAAGGGATAAAGTGTCATAAAATCAACTTTTCCAACAGGAAAACCAGTGTCTTTATGTAAAGACACTCCAAGTAAACTACCTGCAACGATAATATGATATTTAGGTGCATTTTCATAAAAATATTTTAGAGTTGTAAGAGCTTCGGGACATTCTTGTATTTCATCTAAAATTATAAGTGTGTTATCAGGTTCAATTTTTAACCCTGATGATAATTCAAGAGCAGATAATAAAACATCTGTTTCAACAGTTTCAGAAAAGGTTTCTTTCAATCTTTTATTTCTATCAAAAGTCACATATACAACCTTTTCATATTCACGTTTCCCAAATTCTTGCATAAGCCAAGTTTTTCCAACTTGTCTTGCTCCTTGAAGTATTAAAGGTTTTCTCTTTTTACTGTCTTTCCATTCTTTTAATTGTTGAAATGCATCTCTGTACATAACTTTATTCCAAATTTACACATTTTTCTAACGAATTTTATGCATATTTTACACATTTTTCTAATGAATGTCAATAAAAATTTACACATTTTTCTAACGAATACTATTTTTTACTATATTTTATTGATTTTACAATCAAGCCAAAAAGTGTGTCAAATATAATAATAGTAGCAATTAGTCAAAATCAGTCAAGATGTGGAAAATTTCTACGAAACCAAAGATCGCTCCCTCTATCGGATTTATGAATTTATATTCAAACAATTGTGCTATCTCACGAAAAACATCAAAAGTTTGTCAATTTTTGTTTTTTTTGCATCACAACTTACCAAATAAAA
Organism: Candidatus Gastranaerophilales bacterium; assembly: GCA_905236775.1. Classification (GTDB taxonomy): domain Bacteria; phylum Cyanobacteriota; class Vampirovibrionia; order Gastranaerophilales; family Gastranaerophilaceae; genus CAG-196. The sequence continues at coordinate 8,544 of CAJOOM010000159.1, read as the reverse complement.
AATCTTTACATCGTGAAACATTTTGATTTTTTTTTTAAGTTTTATGCTAGTATGTAAATGTAAAATCCGTTATAAGGAATTAAGACTATCACACAGGTTTAAGAATAGGAGAATATAAATGCCTAATTATTTGACTAAGGAAGAGATTAAGCAATGGAGAAGCTCATTAGAGAAAATAACATTAGAAGAGTATGCAGCAAGACTTGGTAAGGTAGTAGAAGAGAGCAAATCTACAAACGATGTAGTAGATATAGTTATGTCAAGAGGTACATCCTCAAATACAGGTGCAAACATAAATGACGGTTTTTCAAGAATTGCAGAAAGAGCATTTGAGCGAGAACGTCAAATCTCTCATACTCCTTTTTCAATATCAAAGAAAGATATTATAACTAAAACCAATAAAGATATAAAAGAAAACAAAAAAACAGAACTGGATAAAAAAATAAATGAAGTTTTATCAAGTAAAAAAGAAAATAAGCAAAAGTCTGAGAGTCAAAAAGTTAATAAAAAAGATATTCAAATAGTACTAAAGAAATCACTTACAGACAGAGAGCAAATGGTATTTGAATATCTGGTTAAAAATATTGGTAAGACTGTTTTTGCAAAAGATTTAGCAGAACTGTTGGAATTGCCTCGCGATTACGTATACAAATATATCAAAAATCTAAGAGCAAAAATCGATGGTGATAAATTGAAAAACGTACCGTCAGGCGGATTTGTTTTAACCGAATAATATGGAAGTTGTAAATTTACTTAGTTTCTTAAATAGTATTGATGATTTGTACACCTTAGATATTGCAAGGTGTGATTATGAGATGGTAAATTTTTTGGACTTAATGACAGAAGATGAACAATTTACTCATTCCATTGATTTAGGGCTTATTTATTTAAAACAAAAAAACTTAGAGCAATACGTTATAGTTGATGGATTAAATCGCATAGTATCTTTAACAATGCTGCTCCATGCGGTATGTGAATGTTATAAAAAAACATCTAAGCAAAATGAAAAAGCAATAAAAACAATTCGTTCAAAATACATATTCAAGAGCGGTTCCAAATTTAAACTACATCTACAGGAAAACGATGCAGATTTATTTGCAAAAATAATTAACGGAGAGCGACTTTCAGGACACGAAAAATCAAAGCCTATGTTTGTTTTATTACATAATTTTTGGAGTCAAATAAAAGAGGAAAAATTACAAGCTTCAAAAATATTTAAGATGCTTCAAAAAATTAATGTAACACTTGTAGAAATAGATGACGTTCCGGCAAGAGATGTATATTATACTTTGAATAAAAATAACCGACCAATAAATCAAGTACTACTAATAGAAAGTTATTTAAAAGAAAAAAAAGTTATTAACATTTGGAATGAAATAAAAGAAAAATACTTTATAGAAAAAGGCGATTCAACTTTATTCTTAAAAGATTTTTTCATCACAAAATTCAATTACAAAAACTTCCGAGAGGAAAGATTGTACAAAAGTTTTGTAAATTATTTTGAAACAATGCTGCAATACATCCCAAAAGAAACAATAATGAACAATATAAAGCGTTCTGCGATGCTTTATTATAATATACTTTACGTTAATTTTGATAATGTAGATATCAAGCAGGCATTTATAAATATAAAAAGACATGGCGGAAGTGACACGTATGCTTATATTTTGAATGTATACGAGGATTTTTACACAGGTAACATAACCGAATCAATTTTCTTAGAGATACTTATAACTATTGATGAATATTTAAAAAATCGTCAAAATAGCGGTAAAAATATTGATTTTAACGAACTGGTTCAATATTTAAATGCATTAATTACTTATACATAATAAATATCATTTAACTTGCATAATACTTGGGTATGTAATATTATGGTGTAGGATATTAAGAATAAAAGATAGAAGAGAATATTTGGAAATTTAAGGAGGAATATATGAAAAAAGTTTTATCTTTAGCAGTAGCAGCAATGCTTATAGGTTCATCATTTCTATGTACAGCTCAAGCGCAAAAAGTTGCAGTAGTTGACGTACAAGCAGTTGTTGCAAAATCGGCTCAAGTTCAAGCATTAAAGAAAGAACAACAAACAAAGATGGAAGAACTTGACAAATGGCTTAAATCTGCACAAGCAGACGTACAAAAACAGAAAACTAAAGAAGGCAAAGAAAAGTTATTGAAGAAATATAACACCGACTTTGCAAAGAAAAAAGAAACGATTGCTAAAAATTACCAAACAAAGTTGAAAGAAATTGATAAAAGTATAACAACAACAATCGAAACTCAAGCTAAGTTAAAAGGATATGATATGGTTATATCCAAGAGTGTTGTAGTATTTGGCGGTGATGATATTACAGCTGAAGTTCAAAAATTTGTTAAGTAATTGTTTATAGTCACAAAGAATTTAGCAAAATAAGTAAGTATTTACTTATTTTGCTAAGTTTTATGTTTTATTTGGAATGTATAAAAATGATAAAAAATTTAAGTTATGAAAAAAAAGCATTATATGTTTTCATTATTGTTAATATATTAGTATGGTCAGGTTTAGGTTTAATAAGAAGTGTTTTACCGACAGATGCATTAGAATGTATTTATTGGGGCGGACTTCACGATTTTGGGACTCCTAAGCATCCTCCTTTATGCGGTTGGATAACTTATACAGTTTATTCAATTTTTAAGACAGATTTTTCAATTTATCTTATGAGCCAATTATTTGTTTTGGCTGGCATTTGGTACATATACAAGTTGGCACAGATATTTTTGGATGAAAACAAAGCAATTCTTGCAACAATTATGATGGAGGGTTGTTGGGCATATAATTATATAACAGGATACTATGGATTTAATCCTGATGTAATTTTGCTTTGTATATTACCAATTATGACTTATATTTTTTATCAATGTATAACAAATAATAAAACTTCTGATTGGATAAAGCTTGGTATTATTGTCGGAATAGCATTTTTAAACAAATATCAAACCGTTTTAATTTTATCAGCAATGTTTCTTTGGGCATTGATTTTTAAGCGGGAAGTTTTTAAACAAAAAACTTTTTATATCTCTGTTTTAATTGCATTTTTAATATTCTTACCTCATTTGATTTGGCTTTTTAAATATGACTTTTTCCCTTTATTATATTTTGAAAGTGAAATGTATGATAAAAGTTTATTAGCTCATTTTATTCAATCTGGTGTATTTTTAATTATGCAAATTGCAGCAATCGCCGGTATATTAGTCTTATTTGGGATTTTGCTTGTCAAACAAAAAACTCCTATCAAAATAAATATAAATTGGAATAAAGAATCTGCATTTTTAATAATTTTCGGTTTATTACCTCTTGTAATTCATCTTTTGATGGGACTTATAGGCGGAGGGAATATGCGTCCTCGCTGGGGTTTTGAATTTTTATTTTTGACAAGTATTATGCTTTTTTATTTTATTCCCACAAAGGAACTTTCTAAAGACGATTTTAGATGTATATTAAAATTTACGTATAGCATAATGTTAATAATCTTTATATCAATGGGAACTTTGTTATCTGTTGAAAAAAACTACAGAAGCAGATATCCTGTTGAAATTGTGTATAAAGATTTAAATACAAAATGGACGGAAGCTACCGGAAAACCATTAAAATATCTTGGAGGTTATATTGAATGGACTTTACCGCTTACAGTCTACAGTAAAGACCATCCGCAAATAATTCTTGATACTAATAATTATAAAAATATATGGATTAATGAAGAAGATTTGAAAAAATCCGGAATTTTAGTAATTGACCGAACAATAGAGGGATTAGAACGTTATGTTCATAAATCTTGCCCTTATTTAGATGAAAACTATGAAATAAAACCTATAGAGTACAAATTTACAGTTCAAAATGCGTATAACATGCCAAGAGAGTATACTGTATACTATCATATAGTTGAACCGGAAAAAGACTAGACTTCGCGCTTATATTTTTTCCGACTTGGTACCAGGACGTTTTCTGTGTAAGTCAATACTTACATTTTTTAGAAAGTTTTTTTGAAAATCAATTACTTTAAGCGGACCAAAATAAAATTTTTCACCGCCTTGAGTAAGTGCAAATCTTTTTGAGCCTTCAAGTATTGTCGGACAAACATATACAAAGTTTACTCCGTCAGCATTATTAGGGGATGCCTTTGCAACAATATTCCCTTTAGAGTCTTTAATATATGTAATCCCATTTTTAATTTCAGTCTTATAATCTGATTGCTTAAGTCCAAGAGCATTGTATGTTTTATCTATGTGATCATTAGGTTCCCAATAATACCTTTTTACCATACAAGGTCTTTTAGGAACAGTTTTTCTAATAAATTCTCTCAACTCGTCTTGATTCTCTATAAAATTGGTTTGAGAATTCACGACCTCAAATGCCTTTTCCGGTTCTCTGTAATCTAACCTTGTTTTAAGGTTAATTTCAGGATAAAATTTGAATTTAACACCATTTCTTACAATTAAACTTGCTACTTCTCTATCATATACACTTCTTACAGCAACAAATTTGTCAGCTTCTTCTTGGAATTTTTCAAATAAACATTTGCGTTTCGGTAATCCTAATTTTATTTCATTCCATAATTCATCTTTTATAGGACCTTTTATTAAAAAACCGCCTTTAAAATTAATGTCATTCATATCTTTCTTCCTTTTAAAATAATAATGCAATTATTTTAAAACTTGTAAAAATATTATTTGCTACTTAGGTCTACAATTTTTTCAAAGTCAAATAATGTGCTTATTTTTATTTTTAATGCTTTAGCTATTTTTAATAAATGTTTTTCCAATAAAACGCCATAAGCTGTTCCAAGTTCTATTTTGTGTAAATATTCTTTTCTTATACCTGTTTTAATTGATACTTCTTTAATCGTCATATTCCTATATTCTCTAAGCTTTGTTATATGTTTTCCAAGTTTAAAAAAAGCTTCTTTGATTTGATTATTTAAATACATGCTTTCTCCTTTTATAATCATACTTTTAAAATTTCTGATTATAATCTTCAATATGCTTATTATAATCATTTGATTATAATAAGTCAAATGCTTATTATAATATCATGAATGATGATTATAATTCACTTAGCAAAAAAATAGGCAAAAAGATTAAATTAGAACGTATAAAGCGCGATATCTCTCAAGAGAATTTAGCATTAGAGGCAAATTTAGATAGAAATACTATATGGAAGATAGAAAGCGGACGTGTTTCACCTACAGTTGATTCTCTGGAAAAAATTGCAAAAGCTCTGGGTATGGATTTTGCTGCATTGACTGATGTTTCAAAGGTTGATTTATAACTTATAGGAGGATGCGGAAAAACCCAAAAATTGACAAATTTTTGAGGTTTTTTAAATCCGACCTAAGGTGTGTAAAAAGCAGATTGTGTGCGGGATAGCACATAATCTGCTTTGAAACCGTTCCCCAGAGTTTGCAGGAAAAATTTTAATTTTTCCGCAAACTCACAGCATTTTAAAAATTGAAATAAAAATTTTTGTTTTAGTCCGAATATATAAACTTTTCATTCCCATCCTCGTCAAGTATAAGTGCGCAAAGGTGTGCGTTTTTGTATTTTCCGCAACCCAAATCTATACCAATTTTTCCATCGTCAATATAAGGTTTATCAAATTCTGTGTGTCCGAAAATTATTTTTTGCGGCAAGTTGTGTTTTGAATAAATAAATTTTCCCCTAATATAAACCATATCAACTTCACTTTGCTCATTTAGCGAATAGTCGGGATTAATTCCTGCGTGTACAAAAAGATATTTATCAGTCAAATAGTAAAACTTGAGGTTTCGATAAAAATCTCCGTGAATTTTCATAATGTTATCGAAACCTCCATAACTTTTAGTCGTAGCCGGACCGCCGTAATTATCGTAAAGCCATCCGTAATATTCATCGTCCTTTGCATGCAGCATCGCATACTCGTGAGAACCTATAAGATAAATGCACTTATTGTAATTAGATTGTTCTATAACTCTGTCTACAACCTCTTTGGACTTACTTCCGCGGTCAATGTAATCTCCCATAAATACAAAAATATCATCAGGTTGTGTGTCCAGTTTCGCTAAGACATTTTCAAGCTTTTCTAACTCACCGTGAATGTCTGTTATTGCAATATATCTTGACATGAATTTTACAAATCTCCTAAACGTATCCTTAATATTATATCACAGATAAGTTTTCCCATTGATTACATAATTATTTCTTATAAGTCATGCCTAAAATTTTTGATTGTTTTTATTATGGTAGTGTAAAATTCACAATTAATAAGTTACATAAGTTTTGTCAAGAAAATTTTGAATTTTTCATGCAAAAATTGTTACAAAGTTAATAATATTTCAAAATGTAAACCTAGCATGTTTACTGGGTTTTACCTATTTTGAAGTTTTATTAACTTATTTGATTAGAATGAATTTTTGAATTATCATTTATATAGTGGATTAGTTTTTGGGAAGAGAATGTTATTCTCTATATAGAGGTAAGAATTAAAATTTCGGAGATATAAGTAGCTTACCTTTTTCAATGTACGATTAGGAGGTTTGTAGTAAAATGCAAAATAGTTTAAATAAAGAAGGAAATGTAGTAGAGTTCTCATCAACAAGAGCAGCGGGTGCTTCAACTGATGTAATGCGCGGTTCTGCAACACCTAATAAAGAGTTCGTATCTCAAATTGCACAGCTTCAAGCCCAACAAATTAAACCTGTTAAGCTTGAAAATGTATATGTAATCAAAAAAGACGGAACAAAAGAAGAATTTGATGACAGCAAGATTAAAAGTGCAATAACTAAGTCTGCTACAAGAGTTTTGGTTAAATTATCAGAAGAAGAGATTCAAAATATATGTAATTTTGTAGATAACAATATTGCAAAAATAGGTAAATCAGAGATTACTATTGCTGAAATGCACAATCTTGTTGAAGGAGCATTGGAGGCAATTAATCCAAGTGTTGCACAAAGTTATAGAAACTACAGAAACTACAAACAAGACTTTGTTCACATGTTAGATAAGGTATATCAAGAATCTCAAAGAATTATGTACATTGGTGATAAAGAAAATTCAAATGCCGATTCTACTCTTGTTTCTACAAAACGTTCTTTAATATTCAATGAACTTAATAAAGAGTTATATAAAAAGTTCTTTTTAACTGTAGATGAACTTCAAGCAATCAGAGACGGTTATATTTATATTCACGATATGTCCGCAAGACGCGACACAATGAACTGTTGTTTATTTGATGTTGCATCAGTTCTTAAAGGCGGATTTGAGATGGGTAATCTTTGGTATAATGAGCCAAAATCTCTTGATGTAGCTTTTGATGTCATCGGTGATATTGTTATGGCAGCAGCAAGTCAGCAATATGGCGGTTTTACAGTTCCGGAAGTTGATAAAATCTTAGCACCTTATGCTGAAAAAACTTTTGAAAGACAAAACGAAAAATATCTATGCATGGGCTTAGACTTTGAAAAAGCTCGTGAAGAAGCAATAAAAGATGTTCAAAAAGACTTTGAACAAGGTTTCCAAGGTTGGGAATATAAGTTTAATACGGTTGCATCTTCTCGTGGTGATTATCCGTTTATAACAGTTACAGCAGGTCTTGGAACTGAAATGTACGAAAAAATGGCTACAAAAGCTATGTTAAAGATTCGTATGAACGGTCAAGGTAAAAAAGGTAATAAAAAACCTGTATTATTCCCTAAGATAGTTTTCTTATATGATGAAAACTTACACGGAGAAGGCAAAGTTAATTATGACTTGTTTGAAGCAGGTGTTGAGTGTTCTAAAAAGGCTATGTATCCTGACTGGTTATCATTATCAGGCGAGGGTTATGTAGCATCTATGTATAAAAAATACGGCAGAGTTGTTTCTCCGATGGGCTGCAGAGCTTTCTTATCACCTTGGTATGAAAGAGGAGGTATGGAGCCTGCGGACGAAAATGATAAACCAATTTTCGTTGGTCGTTTTAACATCGGTGCAATTAGCTTACACTTGCCGATGATTTATGCAAAGGCTAAAAAAGAAAGCAAAGATTTTTATGAAGTTCTTGATTATTATATGGAATTAATCAGACAACTTCACATAAGAACTTATGAATACTTGGGCGAAATGAAAGCATCAGTTAACCCTCTTGCATACTGTGAGGGTGGTTTCCTTGGCGGTCACTTAGGTATCCACGATAAGATTAAACCGTTATTAAAATCTGCTACGGCATCATTTGGTATTACGGCATTGAACGAATTACAAGAATTATATAACGGAAAATCTCTTGTTGAAGACGGTCAATTTGCAATTGAAGTTATGGAATACATTAATAAAAAGGTTGCTGAATTTAAAAAAGAAGATGGTAACTTGTATGCTTTATATGGTACACCGGCTGAAAACCTTTGCGGTTTGCAGGTTAAACAATTCCGTAAAAAATATGGTGTTGTTTCTCACGTATCTGATAAACCATATGTTTCAAACAGTTTCCACTGCCATGTAAGTGAAGATATTACACCAATTCAAAAACAAGACCTTGAAAAAAGATTTTGGGATTTG
>CAJOOM010000158.1 GCA_905236775.1 Candidatus Gastranaerophilales bacterium | reverse complement strand
CCGACTTGACCTGACATTGAATTAAGGAGATTTTCAACATAACTTTTTGGAGTTTTATCTGATTTATTGTAAATGTCAGAAAACACATCAAGACCGTTATTTGTAATCCAAGAACCTGAATTTACTTTTATATTTGGGGTTAATCTTTTAGAGATAAATTTTGAAGCGATTACGGCAAACAGTGCTGCAGAAAACTCTGCAATAAAAGTCCCTGTGTACTCTCTAAAACCCATTTCGATTCCTGCTTGTTTACCTCTATTTTTAGTTTCTACAATGGTTCTGGGGGTATCCATTGCAAAAATATCAACGAATGATGCATTTAACATATCATTGTTACTCAAGGTATAAAGGGCTTTTGATAATCCTCCCATGGCAGAGGTAAAATTCGGGGCATTATTTATCTTATCTATTTTCATTTGTAATTTCTCCTTAAAAAACAGGTTCTTAAAAACATTTAAGAACTTGTTTATAATATTTCTAACTAAAATCTGCGTGCAAAATTATAAGTAAGCTCTTAACAACAAGACTTACAGCAACAACAGATTAAATTATTTACAAATGTTTCGTTCATAATATCTATATAACATCTAAAAAAAATAATTTGTCAATTATACTGTTAAATAGTATATGATACTACATTTTAATTTTACATTAGTTCGGTTTTTATAACCAGTAAGTTTCTTTAGTGTACTTGAACAGATTTTTAGAGTAAGTATAATAAAAATACAAGGAAATTGATATGGAGCAAAAATCACTTTTTGAAGACGACACAAATCAACCTTTAGCTTCCCGCTTAAGACCGAGAAATTTAGATGAATTTGTCGGTCAGCGACATTTAATAGGTGAAGGAAAAGTATTAAGAAAACTTATCGAGAGTGATAAAATTACGTCAATTATATTTTGGGGAAATCCGGGAATTGGCAAAACGACATTGGCTCAAATTATTGCAAATAAAACTAATTCTGAATTTATAAACTTTTCTGCTGTAACTTCAGGCATAAAAGAAATTAAAGCAGTAATGGCGCAAGCAGAAAACAACAGAAAGCTCGGGCAAAAAACAATAGTTTTTGTTGATGAAATTCATCGTTTCAACAAAGCTCAGCAAGATGCTTTTTTACCTTACGTTGAAAAAGGAAGTATAATTTTAATCGGTGCAACAACAGAAAATCCCTCATTTGAAATAAATTCGGCACTCTTGTCTCGTTGCAAAGTTTTTGTTTTTAAACCGCTAGAAACGGAAGACTTGATGATTCTTTTAAAACGCGCCATAAATGATGAAAGAGGTTTCGGTAACGAAAAAATAAATATTGAAGATGATTTTATAAGAATAATTGCTGAATTTGCAAATGGGGATGCCAGAACTGCTCTATCTACTTTGGAAATGGTTATTTTAAACGGTGATGTAAATAATAGCGGAGAAATAACAATTACTAAAGAAACACTGGAACAGTGTATTTCGAAAAAATCACTACTATATGATAAAAACGGAGAAGAACATTATAATATAATTTCTGCCCTGCATAAATCTATGAGAAATTCTGACCCTGATGCTGCGGTTTATTGGCTCGCAAGAATGCTTGAAGCAGGAGAAGACCCATTGTATGTTGCAAGACGTGTAACAAGATTTGCTTCAGAAGACATTGGGCTTGCAGATCCACACGCACTAGAGATTGCTGTTGCCGCATATCATGCCTGCCATTTTATCGGAATGCCGGAGTGTACGGTTCATTTAACAGAAGCTGTTATATATATGTCAATGGCACCGAAGTCAAATGCCATGGATGTAGCCTATATGCTTGCAAGACGTGACGCAAAAGAACATATAGCTGAGCCTGTACCTTTGCAAATTAGAAATGCCCCGACCAAATTGATGAAAGAGCTGAATTACGGTAAGGGATATAAATATGCCCACGATTATGAAGAAAAGATGACAAGTATGCAATGCCTGCCAGATTCTCTTGTTGGCAGAGAATACTATAAACCGACAGAACAGGGAATGGAAACAAAGTATAAAGCTAAATTAGAACAAATAAAAGAATGGAAAAGAACGCACTAAATTTAGTTCAGTGTAAATAGTTTTTTCAATAAGCCGAGTAAATTAAAGAAAAACTTTTTTACTTGATTTAACAGTAAAAGATTAGTTGGTTTGAGAAAAAAGAACAGTTATTTTGATGATAAACATTTGCAAAGATTAAAAATTTGGGCCCGGAGAAGGACTCCGCCCGAGGAGATTAAGTATCTCCGAGGGAAGGAGGGTAAGAACCCACTGGGTGAGAATCCCT
>CAJOOM010000157.1 GCA_905236775.1 Candidatus Gastranaerophilales bacterium | reverse complement strand
GACAACTCTTGTTTACTTTGCGTTAAACCAAATACATTTACCCCTCCTCCAGAAAGCCTCCGCAACCCACATTGCAACAGAAATCAAACTTCAAGTATTGCATTACAACGATTGTAATATTTACCCCACAGCCAACCAAACCCCGGCTTTAACTTTGCAATTACTTCAAGGACTGCACTAGTGCCTTTTAAAAATCATTCTGTTTTTATGATACAATACCAATTATGATAAACAGAAGAAAATCAAAACAAATACAAATTGGAAATATAAAAATTGGTGGTGATGCGCCAATTAGTGTTCAGTCAATGTGCAACACGGATACACGAGACGTAGGCAAGACTTTGGAACAAATTATGGAACTTGCATCAGCGGGTTGTGAAATTGCAAGACTTGCGGTCCTTAATAAAGATGCAGCAAGTGCTATTAAAGATATCGTAGCAAAATCTCCAATTCCACTTGTTGCCGATATTCATTTTGATTATAGATTGGCTCTAACTTGTATAGAAAATGGTATTCACGCATTAAGAATTAATCCCGGAAATATTGGAAAAAAAGAACATACTATCAAAGTAGTTGAGATGGCGAAAAGTCATGGAATACCTATAAGAATAGGAATTAACGGAGGCTCCTTAGAAAAAGAATTTGCCGAAAAAGACTTGCCACTTCATGAAAAAATGGTTTTAAGCGCTCTAAGGCATCTGGAAATATTAGAGGACTTGAATTTCTATGATACAAAAATTTCTTTAAAATCATCAGATGTACTTACAACTGTTGAAGCTTATAAACTAATTGCCCAAAAAGTCGATTACCCTTTGCATTTAGGAATAACTGAAGCCGGAACATTAAAATCGGGCTTGATAAAATCATCAGTCGGTCTTGGCATACTGTTAAACCAGGGTATTGGGGATACCATAAGAGTTTCTTTAACCGAAAATCCTGTAGAAGAAGTTCATGCAGGTTATGGTATACTAAAGTCTCTGGGGCTAAGAAAAAAAGGAATTAATTTCATATCTTGTCCTACTTGCGGAAGAACACAAATAGATTTAATTGGTCTTGCAAAACAAGTAGAAGAAAAATTTAAAAATATCGACCTCCCTATTACAATTGCAGTTATGGGATGTCCGGTAAATGGTCCCGGGGAGGCTAAACACGCGGATTTTGGAATTGCTGGGGCTATAAATGAAGGATATATATTTAGAAAAGGGGAGATTATTGCAAGAGTTCCGGAAGCAGACTTGATTAATTCTTTAGAAAAGATTATAATGGAATCGTATAGTTCAGTTAAATAAGAATGGATATTATGAAAAGAAATTTATTTATTTTAGCATTGTTTACTGCTTTTTGCGTTCAAGCTAATGCAACGGTCACGGTCAATCAATTGACTGAACCTGATTATGTTATTAATAACGGTTATTCAGAAGCAACGGCGGAAGAGATAATGGTTGTTAAAAATCGTGTAAAAGGTCAGCCTGCTGAACCTTTATTTGAGAAAAAACATAGTGGGTTTGTAAGATTCTGGAGAAATGTTTACGGATATTTAGATCCTGCACAAGATACTGATGAAAGAATTCATCACGATATTCATCAGTCACCTAATGCAAGAGATTTATAATATTGTATAGCTTAAACTGTTTGTTAAATATTTTGTAAGAACTAATCGTTCTTAGTGTTTTGTATGGAGAAATAATACAATGAAAATTCTACCTGAGTTTAAAAATGATACTGACAGGCTGATTACTATTGCTATGATTATTGGTTCGATATTTTTAATTTTTATACCATCTCTTATTGTTATTTTTATTCCAAAAAACTATATCAGCGAAAGCACTTATAAGATTGCAAAATCATTTTTTAATTTAGAGTTATTATTAACAATAATTTCATTATTTTCTATAGTTCCTTTAATAGGTTGGATTTTTGGAATATTCGTTGCTCCTATATTAATGATTATTAATTTGATTATTGTCATAGTCAATCTTATTGCAGTTGCAAATAATAGAGAATTAAATATACCAACTCCATTAACTTTTATTTAAAATATTCTTTTAATAATTTTATATCTGTTTGATTCTTTGCAACGGTTGCTATAACTTTCACTCCGGTTAGGTACTCTGCTTGTTTCAAGTTGTCTTGATGCATAAAGCTGTCTTGATTAAAATTATTTAAAATGATACCTTCTACCTTAATATTATTTATTTTAGCATATTCTGTTGTAAGCAAGATTGAATTAATAGTGCCCAAACCTCCATCTGCAACAATGATAATATTTGAATTTAATTCCTTAATCAAATCCTTGAGAAGATATTTCTCACCATTTTGCAATCTTAAAGGACATGTTATCCCCCCAGCACCCTCTATTAATAGATAGTCATATAAATTTTGTTTTTTTATATAAGCTTCTTTAATCTTTTTTATATCAATTTCTTCATGAGCTCTTATTGATGCAAGATGAGGAGATACGGCTTCTTTCCACCAATATACAACGCAATCATCCGGTTCTGTAGGTATTTTTGCTGTATTTACAACATAATTACAATCGCTTTCCAAAAGTTTTCCGTCTTTTTCACGAACTCCACTCAAGACCGGCTTAAAATATCCACAATTAAGCCCCATCTCTCTCATTTTCTTTACAATAAGAGCAGATACATATGTTTTACCGATATCAGTACCGGTCGCGGTTATAAAAACATTTTTAGACATATTATATATACTATCACACTTTAATTAAAAGAGTAAATCACCCTCTCTATGAAGAAAGGAGTTATACTCACACTCTTTCTATTTATCTCCAGCCAGCAATTATTAGATATCTTTAGTTAGTGCATTCATGTCTGTACCAAGCACACTAGCAATATCAAGAACTTTTAAAACTGTAGGGTTAATTTTCCCTGTTTCGATTAAGCTTACAGAATTTCTAGAAATATTAGTCAACTCTGCAAGTTTTTCTTGCGAGATATTTTTTCTTAAACGCTCACTTTTGATATTTATACCTAAATTTTTTAAACGCTTACTATCTAACATACTTATATTTTCGTCTTATGGAGATAAATTTACAATATAGTATATTTTACATATATAAATTTTTTTAATTTTTCCTTGCATGACAAAAAAAAATCTTTTAAAATAGTATTGAGAAACAAGAATATGTTTAAATAAATTTTTATATAAACTTATGTTTTCGGGTATTTAGGTTAAGAGGAATATATGACAGACAAAAAGAGGATTTTAATAGTAGACGACGATGCAGAGATAAGGGATTTACTTGAATTTGACATTTCTTCAAGCGGTTATTTTACCGATACTGCGTCAGACGGTATGGAAGGGCTTAACAAGGCACTAAATAATAAGTATGACCTCATCTTATTGGATGTAATGATGCCAAAAATGAATGGATTTGATGTCTGCAAGAATATGAGGCAAGCTAAAATAAATGTTCCTATACTTATGCTTACTGCTAAAGGAACCATTGGGGATAAAACCAGCGGATTTGACAGCGGGGCAGATGATTATTTAGTGAAACCTTTTGACATTCAAGAAGTATTACTTAGAATCCGAGTTCTTTTAAGGCGAAATCAACCGCCGGTTGAAAATTCTATGTCTTCAGAGATTCTTGAAGCCGGTGAAATTGAGATTTTGCCGGATACTTTGGAAACAATTATTCTTAATAAAAAAATTAAATTAACTCCTACTGAATTTGAGATTCTTTATTGTCTAATGCAGCATTTTAATAAATCTGTTACACTTGCAACATTATTAGAAGAAGTTTGGGGATATTCCAGTGATGAAGATGTAAGAATGCTAAGAGTCCATGTCGGAGCTCTTCGTAATAAAATAGAGCCTGACTCAAAATCGCCCAAATATTTACATACAGTTACTAATGTTGGTTATAAATTAACTCCTTTTGGAGAAAGTGCATAAATGACTTAAATATAAATTTAAAGTTTATAAATAAATATACTGAGTTCGCTGAAAAATTTTATAAATAGCAAATTTTATTTTTTGGGGTTTTAAATTATATGTGAGGTATAGTATTTGATAATGGAGGTAATATAAATATGATTTTAAATCAGTATCACAATCAGCTAAATTTTCAAGGAGGACTATATTACAAAGGTGGTAAGCTGCCTAAAAAAAAATTTAAGGAAGTGGCTAAAATATTTGCGGAAAAATCCATAGGAAAACCTGATTTAACTTTATCTGAAAGATTAGCAATAGGTGATGCAGGACATCTTTATCATGCTACAGATGTAATAATACAAAGAACGGAAGTTGCAAGTATAAGCTCAGATTCTTTAAAATCTATGTTTGAAAAAATCTCGCCAACGAAACTTGCTACAGAATTAATTAATCTTTCAAGGAAAGTCGATAAAAAAGATATAGCAAATGTCTTAAAGAGTGAAATAAATGAAGCACAAAAAAGGTTGTATGATGTAAAGTGTCGTTTTAAACATTCGCAAAATCCTAAAAATGCAGAAAGATTACAAATAATTATTGAAAGAATGACTAATTCTATTATTAATAAAGAAAAAAAATATGCAAACGTTGAGCCTAAATTGATTTCAAACGAATGGTGCTTTTAAAAAGAAGGACTTCGTCCTTTGCGGTTCTCTTCGTTGACAAACATAAAATAAAGAGGATAGGAATAACCTATCCTCTTTATTTTGCGCTTGG
>CAJOOM010000156.1 GCA_905236775.1 Candidatus Gastranaerophilales bacterium | reverse complement strand
TTCGAACTTGCTTGGTTGCCGGCATTAAACGAGTTACGGATTGCTTTCGCAATCCTGTCACTCTCTGCCGGCAATCCGCTTTTCAAATACGACCAAAAGTGTGTGGGGGTAAATATCAAAAGCTGGCGTCATGTGCGGGATAGCGGATTTCCGGACGGCATTTATGCCGGATAGCGAGAATACCGAGTTGGCAGAACCGTAGGTTCGTAAACGAGGCTATTCGAGCATAGAGGAAATCCAAGACGCACGTGACCTAAGTTGAAACCGTTCTCCAGAGCTTGCAGGAAAAATTTTAATTTTTCCGCAAGCTCTTAGTTTGAAATAATCTTAATTTGGTTTATAATTTTACTATGAGAAAATTTTTAATTTTAGTTTTATTAGCATTTAATTATTCGGTATGTTTTGGAGCGCATGAGGAGCTATCAAAGCAGGCTACGGCATTTTACAGCGATAACAATCACATTAGGACAATGGACTTGATTTTACAAATAAACGAAAAAGAACGTTCACCACAAGATTGGCTGCTTTTAGGTAATGTTTTTGCTGATAACGGTAAAACAGAAGATGCTGTATATATGTATCGAAAAGCAATTGAAAAAGATAAAAAATGCTACAGAGCTTATTATAATCTTGGAAATTATTACTTAGAGCGCGGGGAATATCAAAACGCGATTGACAATTATTCCAAAGCCTCTAAGATAAAAACAGATAATCCATATATATTCTATAATCTCGGATGCGCATATTTGAAGTTAAATAATTTATCGCAAGCAAGAGCTAATTTCAATAAAGCTTTAATGTATAACTCAAATATAGCCGAATTACATTACAATTTAGCATATGTTTATAAGAGCATGGGCAAAGATAAAATGGCTCAAACATATTTGGATAATTATAATAAAATCATATATGGAATGTAATTTACGTACTTATTCGGATTCTTCTGTGCCTATATAACCGCTCATTATTTCAAGCAAATTATTTTGCCATTCATTATTTTTTTCTAAGAAGAAGTCTGCACCACGCGCTTTACATTGCTGTTCAATTTCTTTCCTTGCAGAGGCAGTAATAACACCAATAATCGTTTTTAAATTATATGCTTGAGCAAGTTTTTTAAGTTCAGCGAGCAGAATAAAACCCTCTCTCTCTGTCGGAATAAATAAATCCATTACAACATAAGTATATTTACGTCTTTTAAATTTATTTACAGCATCATAAATTTCTTGAGAACAATCCACATCAAGCTTCAAACGTGATAGCAAAACCTTCAGCTGGTATGTAATAACACCTAAATCATCGACAACGAGAATTGCAGGACCTTGATCTTCTTCAGTATCATCCATATTACCAAGTGCTTTACTTTTATATGGTTTTCTCGAATTATTATTTATATCTTTTATAACATCAACTATTCCTTTAAGTTGAGTCTTTAAATTGTGTAAATCAATATTTTCAGGAACTTTCGTATTGGTTATACCATAAAATAATTCAAGGAATTCAGTATCTAAATCTACGCTGGGCATAAGCAGCACTCCATCTTTCTTAATCAAATGAGATTATACCATATTTATAATTAAAAAGTAAGTCATATATTTAGCTTATTTCCGTTTTTAATAATTTCATGTATAATTTTTTTATGAAGAAATTAATATTAATCGCCACATTATTTTTATTAGTAACGCAAACAGTTCAGGCTGAAAACAAACTGTTCAATTTAAATATTTTTCATGATAATACTCGTAGTATTAAGTCTTTACTTAATTCTCAAATTAAGTATGCAAACAAGCTTAACTTTGATAAATTTATATCCACTTATGATACCAATTACCGTAATGGTGATGGTTATGATTTAGAAGTATATTCTAAACTTGTAAAAGAACTGTGGCAAAATTACGATAATATCAAATACGGTATAAAAATTAAAGATATAACCTTTGAATCAGATAATAAGGCAAAAGTTGAACTGGTAGAAACTTCTCATGCTGATATTCCAATTACCAAAAGAATGAACGGTGTACTAAATAGTGAAGCAAATAGTATATATTACCTAAAAAAGATTAACGGAAAATGGAAAGTCACATCCGATGAGATTGTGGATGAGGTTACTTCTATGCTATACGGTGATGCAATGAATTTGGATATCAAATTAACTGCACCAAAGGAAGTTACTCCCGGATATGAATATACAGCATCTTTGGAATTTACTCCGCCAAAAGATACCTTTGCAATAGCTTCAATTGCAAAAGATAAAGTAGAATATCCCCAAAAACAAGCAAAAGAAGTTTTTAGAAAACTTCCGGATGATAATATTCTGGAAAGGTTGTTCATTGCAAATTCCGACAAAGCAAATGAATATGTAATTGCCTCAATTGGTTTAACAAAGGCTGATATTAAAGATTTGAGTATTAAACTCAGTCTTACCGGTTTTGGGTACCAAATTATAAGAGTAAATGTCGTAGATGAAAAACCGACAAGTGATGAGAAACCTACAAGTGATGACAAAAAAGAGTAAAATAATATACCTATTTGTTTCTATAATCTTTTTTATTATACTAAACGGTTTTTTATCGGATTTAGTAATTTTAAATGGATTTAAACTTCCTGAGAATCCTATTTTTAGTATCTTTTATATCCAAAATCAAGGTGCTGCATTTAATATTTTTGATGGTCAGAGAATATTTCTAATCGGATTTGCGATTGCAGCCATTTTAGGAGTAATTTTTTATACAGTTAAACATATTAACACATTCACAGGATTAGAATTATTTTTTACTTCAATTCTTACCTCCGGAATATTTAATAACATGATTGAAAGAACTGTTATGGGATATGTTAGAGATTTTATTAAGTTGAATTTTATTGATTTCCCTATTTTTAATATATCAGATATTTGTATTAATATTGGTGTGTTTGGATTAATAATCCTAATTATATTAAAAGGGTGTATGAAAAAAACAAATTAACACTTTATTTTTTTACGACAAAAGAAATCCATTGGTCTTGAGTGAGTGTATCAATTATATTTAAGTTTTCACGATTTATTGCCTCAAGCACTACATCTTTTTTTTCATACAAAATTCCACTGAGAGATAAGATTCCATCATCTTTCATTATATTTTTTAGGTCGCCCATTATCTCAAACAAAACATTATGCAAGATATTTGCACAAACAAAATCATATTTTTCCTTTAATTTGTCCGCTGTATTAAGCTCAAATACAACTCCGGTTATATTATTAATTTCGGCATTTTCTACAGCTACATCGATAACTGTATCATCGTTATCACATCCATACACAATTGATGCACCCAGTTTTTTAGCTAGTATAGCTAATATTCCGGAACCGGTTCCTATATCTGCCATGCTATCATTCGGCTTAAGATATTTTTCCAAAGCTTTCATGCAAAGTTGTGTTGTTTGATGTGTTCCTGTTCCAAATGCACATCCTGGGTCAAGTGTTATAGTAATCTCATCATCATTCGGCTTATACTCTAACCAGCTTGGAACAACAGCTATTTTATCCGTAACATGGGTTACACTCCATTTTTCTTTCCATTTTTTAGACCAATCCTGATTTTCTTTTTCGTCCAATGTCACTTCCCAACTTCCAAGCTCTTCATCCGTAAAACCTCTGGACTTAAGAAGTTCTCGCTCTATTTTTAGAATTTCTATCGGATTTTCTTTTATCTCAGATAAAAATACCCTTAAAGTTCCTTCTGTTGTCGCTGTCATAACTAAATCTTTGTACGTTTCTTCGGCTAAAACAACTCCCTCACAAGCAAAATTTGTAAAACAAATGTCTGAAACAATATCCTCCATTTGAGGATTTATAGATATTTTTAATTCATAATAGTTATTCATACTTGGTCCTTTAAAATTATTCAATTACAGCTATTCTACATTAACAATGACCCATTGTCTATTAGTTAGTGAAAAAGAGTAAGTAAAAAGCGGATTTAAAAAGACACTAGGATAATAATAGAAAAATTGAAGAATTCTATTTTCCACTCTTTTAATGACTTAATGCCCTCAAAACTATTTCTCATGCTTTTTGACTTTGCATTTACAAAAAGTATATAATAATATAACAATGAGGTTGGTTTATGAAAAAAGTATTTTCTTTAATTATATTATCTTTATTTATGGGAAGTCCTGTTTTTGCGTGGGGATATGAGCCTGTACCGGAAAACATCAGACTTCCGGAGAAGTATTCGCAAGAATACATCGATTCTATATCATCAGAGTATAGCAAAGTTTCAAAAGAGCAGATTTTTCACGTTGCTCTTGACATGCTAAAAGGCACAACCGGTGATTTTTCGAGAAAAGCCATTTTAGGGAACAATATTACTCAACATCCGGTAAAAATTGAGTTTAAGGATTTATCCGAAATAGACCCTGCATATTCAACTTTTGATGCAATAGGCTGGAAGAAAAAAGGCAGACTATATATTTTCATAAATCCTAAACATCAATATGCACCTCCTGGAGCATTAGCGGCTTTGCTTTCACATGAAGCTTTACACCAAGATGAATATAATTCACTGAGCGAAGAAACATATGCCTGGACAATGGAAGCAATTGTTTGGACTGAAATTTTAAAAATTTATCCGGAATCTAATGATGTTGAATCTTCTCTTGTAACAAGGGAAAATATTTTAAAACAATTATTGGAAAAAGGATATTATACAAATAAATACATTAAGAAAACTGTGTATGCCAATAACGGTTACAAAAATTTACCGCTGACTTCTCCGGGATTTAGCGATAAATAGCAATAATTTCAGCCTAATTATACATCTGCAACAATAATACGTTTATCAGTATAAATTTTATCAATATTCAAAATCGTATACGGCATATCGTTATATATAAATTCAGCAGTATAGTAACTTTCACCGGTTTCTATAATTTTATCATCCGGAAATTCAAACAACTCATTAATTTTATCTATCAAGAATGCTAAATCCATATCATTACAGCTAACAATAATTACCGGCTTTTTTCCGTTTTGTTCAATTTGTTCGGAATCATTACTACTTATACCAAGCAATTTTTTAACGTTAAGTACAGTTATGTAATCCCCGCGTAAATTCATAATTCCCTCAATAAAATCCGGAGTTCCGGGGACATTTGTAATTGTTGAATCTTTTAGCACTTCTTTTACATAATCAAGAGCAATACAATAAGAATCATTATTCAAGTTGAATGAAATTAATTTCTTTTTGGTGTGTAACTCCCCACTAACCAGAGAAAAACGGTTCTTTGCAGCCAGAGATTGAACTCTTGATTTTAAAATAGCAACAGATTGCTCATCTTTAGGAAATAATTCTTGTACATCAACCTTTTCAGTATGTATAGTTCCTTTTAACAAGTTTTCTATTGAATAGATATTTATAATAAAAATAGTGTCTTGATTATGTTTGTATATAGAATCAATTATCGTTTTGTTATCAACAAACGGTATGGTATCAATTTTAGAAGATTCAAATGGTGATATACCTATAATTTGATCTGTTATAATTCCGAAAATAGTTTCATCCGTTTTTACTATAAGCAATTCACTGTCAACACTATATCCTGAAACATTTATATCAAGATAGAATCTTATATCAATAACATTTATTACAAAATTATTGTATTTTAAAAGCCCGACAATATTGTTTGGCAACTTTTGCGGATAATCCAACATTGGTAATTTCATAATCTCAAGAACGTTGGACGTGTTTACCGCATACTTATTATCACCTAATTTAAAAAACAAGTGTGAATTCTTTTTCTGTTCAATGTAATTTATACTATTCATCCTTACGATAATCCATAATTCTGTTCTTTTTCTTCGTATATTACGACTCTATTTCGTCCGCTTTCCTTTGCTTTGTATAAAGATTCATCTGCGGATTTAAGCAGTTCTGCAGCAGTTTTAAAGCTTTGATAATTCATAGTAAGACCAATGCTTGCAGTCACTTTTGCTTTCACTCCGTTATATTCAAAATCGTACTCTTCTATTGTTCTGCGAAGTCTTTGTACCGGAATAATCGCTCCCTCAACATTTGTTTCAGGCATTATCATTACTAATTCTTCACCGCCATATCTATACAACAAATCCGTCTTTCTAAATGAAGCTTTAACTAAATCGGAAACAGTTTTTAGAACGTAATCTCCATACTGGTGTCCGTATGTATCATTAACTTTTTTAAAGAAGTCAATATCAAGAATGGCAAGGCTGAAATCAGCAGGATGTCTTTTTGTACGGTTAAATTCCTGTTCAAGTCCAAGCTCAAACTGCCGCCTGTTGTATAATCCGGTAAGTCCGTCAAGAACAGACATAAATTCTTTTTCTGTATATTGATACTTCATTTTGAATATCGCTTGAAGCTCGCTAATCATAATATCGAAGTACCTAAAAGATGCATAATCCGCATCAGAACGTGTATAGAAACAAATACCCCCGATTAACTTTTTATCAAATATTAAAGGAATGATAATCTTTGACTTCATATCACCAAAGGTATAATCCATTTCTTTACCAAGCAGAATTCTCACAACTTCAAACTTATTTTCTCGAATCGGTTTAATATCTTCAAGCTTGCGAAAAAAGTCATATTGTATATCAGATAATAGATTTCTGGACAAATTTCTGCCTAATGTATCTATATACAAGATATTTTCCGAAAAATCATCCGGAGAAGCAAAATATATACCGGCAACATTATATTCTACAAATGAACTCAACAGCGAGAATAGTTTTTCTACCAGAATTCTTTCATAGTTCAAAAAATCGCTTAAGTTTCTAAATTCATTAGCAAATACCGATTTAAGCAGCAAGTCGTTTAAAATGATATTTAATTGTGATTGCGCGGAATTTTCCGGAGAAATCAACTGTGAAATATTAGCTTTATATTCATCAGTCACCGGATATCTGCGAAGTGTTGCATTTATATTTGTAATAAGACCTTCCATATCAATAGACTTTGATAAAAATAATTGAGCTCCGGCTTTTTTACCCCAAAAACTGTCAATTTTCTTATCTAATATAGTCAATAAAATAACAGGGATTTTTTTTGTTTCTTCTTTATTTTTAATAAGTCTGCAAAGCTGATATCCGTCAATCATAGGCATCATAATATCCGATAACACCAAATCCGGAACAAATTCGTACAATTTTTTATATGCTTCAGCACCATTATTTGCTGTTTCTACAACAAAACCGTGCTTTACAAGCCCCTCTTTTAAAAATAATTGTTGTGAATCGCTATCCTCTACTAATAGTATTTTTGCTGCCATTTTTGTTAACCGTGTTCCAATTTTTTATAATTTAGTATAAAATGATTATATACTAAATTGCAAAAAAAAACTATAGGAGAGATTAAAGTGAGTGTAGAATGGAATATGGGCTTAAAACAAAAATTTAATGTTAAGTGTATAGTAGATTTAGCTGTTTTTATATTATCAGCAATCTTAATGGTTGTTTTTGCAAGAGCGCAGGGTGCATCAGTATATGACACTTTTATATTTATTGGAATAATCAGTGTTATTAACCTACTTTCCCAATTTGTAACTAACAAATGGATTTCAAGAATCATCAAAAAATCGCTTTTCTCTCAATCAGAGTCAATATCATCCGTAACTGACGATGTTCTTGAAAATGTAAATGTTCAAAAACGCAAGTTTGATTTAATTGCTTCAAATAATAAGTCAATATCAGGTCTGCTTGAAAAGTTGAAAGGGATATCCGAAGATTCACTTCAAATGTCTAAAAATACGGAAAAACAAATTGGACAATCTATCAATTTTTCTCAAAAAGAACACGATTTTATTTCTACAAACGTTGAAAAAATGTTAGTATTAAGACAAAAAATACAAATGATTGCAGAGCTTATCTTGGAATTATCCGAACATTCACAACAAATTGGAAGTACAATCAGTGTAGTAGATGATATTGCTGAACAAACAAACATGCTAGCGCTGAATGCGGCAGTTGAGGCAGCAAGGGCAGGAGAACACGGAAAAGGTTTTGCTGTTGTTGCAGGTGAAATTAGAAAACTTGCTGATGAATCTAAACAGGCAATTACAAAAATAACTTCACTAACAAGTAATATTCAATATACAACAAACTCAACTGTTATGGCTACAGAAGAGGGAACAAAAGAAATAGAATCAGTAGTTAAGGATATTAATACATTGCTTAATGATTCTGAAACACTTCTAACATTAATTAAAAATGTTTTAGAATCTCTGGAAGATATTAATAAGAATGCCCAAAAACAAAGCGATATAATAGAAAAACTTAGCAATATAGATGAAGAGGTTGCATCTGTTTCTTCGGATTTTGTTCAATCTCTTACTATGCAATTGGAAAAAGTTTCCGCACTTACTTCTTTGTCTAATGATATTAAATTATCAGTTGAAAAAGACGATTAAGCAGGTTGTATTATAAGAGATTATAAAAATGGATTTTATCGATGATGACAATAATAAAGAATTAATGCAGCTTTTTCAGACTGAGAGCGAAGACATTATTGAACGTATTTTTTCGAATCTGTTTGCTCTCGAAAAAACACCTGCAAATAAAGACTTTATCTCTGCTGTATATAGAGACTTGCACAGTTTAAAGGGTGCAGTTCGTATGGTTGGATTTAATAATATCCAAACAATTATACACAAGATGGAAGATATATTTGATGCTGTTAATAATTCCAAAATGAAACTTGAAAAAAATATTATTCAGTTGGTAAGCCATTCTTTGGAAGTTGTTGCTAAATTTATTCAAGAATCAGTAAGGAATAACAGGGAAATTATCGGGGATGAATATAAAGAAACATTATCAAATTTGGAATACCTAATCGATGTAGAACTGATTAACGATAGCGCAATTTCTAAATCTATTTATTCCGATAATAATCAAAATGCTGCACCAGTAAACCCTGCCGCTCCGAATATTCCTATTTTAAATATTCCCGGCTTAGATATTCCCGGTTTTACATCAAATAATAATAATGAAAATGATTTCAATCCTGATACGATTTCAATTCTTGATATTCCAAAGAGCGGTTTGCAGCAAAATATTGCCGGAGATTTAATATCTCGTCAAGAAGAAATAAACTTAGGATTTAATAAGTGTTTTGAACTTATAGATAGTATTGTACCGGAAGAAGAATCACAAGATACAGTTCTTCTTAAAGAAGAAGTTCAAAAAATTTATGACATATTCAAAAACACAGATTTATTTGAAGTAAAAAATTCTCTAGAGAATATAATTACAAAAATTGATTTTGTAATGAATGCCTCAAATAAACTTACTATAAGTGAAATACTGGAATTAAGAAATGAATTAAGTTCTGCTGCATCAAAATTTACTACATCATGTTTATCTCAGGAAACAAAAGGCTCTTCATTTTTTGATGTTGCAGAAAAAATAAACATGCTTCAAGGCAGCAGTGTTTATACAGCAGAAATAAAAGATGATATTATAAAACTTAAAGACAGTGTAGATGACAACAACTTGGCAGAAGTTTTAAATACCATTATAGAAATTCTTAATTTTATAGAGGAAAATTCTGTTCAATTAGAAGAACAAATGGTCGCTACACTTAAAAATGGTATTGAATACTGTGCATCGCCGAATGAGAATATTGACTGCGATTTAATTGTTCAACAGTTAGAAATTATGAAACAGCTATTGGAATTAAGTTATAAAAAGGATTCCGGAGTTTCAGAAATCAAGAATTTATCGGCTCAAACAGCACAAGTTAATAAATCTGCTTCTTCTACTGAGATAAAAACACTTCACGTTAATGCTCAGAAATTAGACTTGCTTGTAAATCAGCTTGGCGAACTTATTATTACTAAAATTAAAACCGAAAAAAATCTAGAAAAAATAGACAGTATTAAAAATACAAACGAAAATTGTCAAAAGGATTTATTAAAAACAACAAATTACTTAAGATACTATAACAGAAAATATTTACAAACAGGAAACACTGAACAATATACTTCAGCATTTGTAAAACAAGTATTTGCACTTTTATCTGATTTAACCCAGAATGTTTCTAAAACAATTTATGATTTGAATTCTCTATACAGAGCATCTAAAGAAGATGACATGAAAATGCGCTTAATCATAGATGAGATGGAATCTATGGTAAAAAATATTCGTGTACTTCCAATATCTACTGTATTTAATTCTTTTTCAAGAATGGTTCGTGATATAGCCACAGAAAAAGGAAAAGATATTGAATTCGAAATTAACGGTAAAGATACTTGTGCAGATAAAAAAATTATAGAAGAAATTAAGACTCCTTTAATACATATTTTAAGAAATGCTATAGACCACGGTATTGAAACAAAAGATGAGAGAATTGCCTGTGGCAAAGAACCTGTAGGAAGAATTCTTTTATCAGCAAAACAGGACGATAACAAGGTTATAATAGATGTTACTGACGACGGAAGAGGTTTTAATTTAGAAAAAATTAAGGACAGAGCTGTATCAAGAGGTTTCTTAACAAAAGAAGATATTGAAAACATGACAGATGAAGCTGTTATGAATATTATATTCTGGCCAGGATTCACAACGGGAGATTCTATAACAAGCATATCCGGACGAGGAATCGGACTTGATGTTGTTAAAACAAAAATCTCGCAATTAAACGGAAAAGTCAAAGTTATATCAGAATTTGGAAAAGGAAGCTGCGTACATATAGAAATTCCGGTTACGCTAACAACATTAAGAGTATTCCTTGTAAAAATTTCCGGACAAATTTTTGCAATTCCGATTCAAGTTATTACAACATTTATTGTAAAAAAACAATCTGAAATTAAAACAAATAATGGTGTCAGAACTATCGTATACAATGATAATATTGTTCCTCTTTATTATTTATCCGATATTCTCGGTCTTGAACCGGAAAAACGAGGTGAAAAAGAAACAATACTTATCATTGAATCAGATGAAAAGATTATTGGTCTTGCAGTAGACAAATTACTTGGAGATCAGGATATCTTGCAGAAAAAACTTTCCGCACCGCTTTATAAAGTAAAAAATATATCCGGAATAACAAATTTAGCATCCGGAGAACTTTGTTTAATATTAAATATGCAGGATATTTTGCACTATGACTTCAGCGGAACTCAAAATTCTGCTATAGCACAAAAATTATTGCCTCAAGATGTCTTATCATACAAGAGAATTCTCGTTCTGGATGACTCTATAACAACTAGAACAATGATAAAAAATATCCTTTTGAATGCAGGTTATAATGTTGATATTTGTGCAGAGGCAGAAGAAGCACTTGTTAAGCTGAAATTAAATCATTATGATTTAATTATATCCGATTTGAATATGCCTAAGATTGATGGTTATGAATTTGTGGAAAGATTAAAAAATGACGAAATGTATTCCGACATCCCAATAATAATGATGAGTTCCGTATCGGAAGATGTTGCAATGCAAAGATTGGAACCGCTGAATATCGATTACTATATTACAAAAGACAGCTTTAATCAAAATAAATTTACGGATAAAGTCAGAGCACTTTTAACAAATTATCATAACAAATAAATCTTCTAAATACTAATGCCGCACACGAAAAAAGTAACGCACACAAAAAGTCAAATTTAGATACATTGCTATATTTTTATGCTATTATATTGATTAAGAGAGTCCAACAAACAGGAATTAATAGATGGGTGATGAAGATAAACAATTTGATGCCACACCCCAGAAGCTTGAAAGAGCAAGAAAGGAAGGGCAGGTTGTTAAATCTAAAGACGTGTCAACTGCATTGTCTTTATTGGTTATGTTTACATTTATAAATCTTCTTGCACCTGTTATTTGGAAATTGATTGTAAGTTTATATAGGACTCTGTATGAGCAGATTCCGAATCAACATATAGAAGACATTGGTATAACTTATATGCTCACATCAACACTCATTCCGACGGTTGCAATTATCGGCTCAATTTTGTTTGTGGCAGCATTTATAGCAATATTGGGAGATTTTATTCAAGTCGGGCCTCTTGTTGCGACTGCACCACTCGTTCCAAAGCTGGATAAACTTAATCCTACTAAATATTTCAAAAATTTATTTCAAGTTAAAACTTTATTTGAACTTTTTAAAAACATCTTAAAAGTTGCTGTTCTGGGATTGGTCGGCTGGGCAGTATACAGTTCGCATTTGGAAAGTATATTAATGCTCGCCGCAATTGACAATCATTTCTCAGTTATGATTGAATTCGGAAAATTAATTGTAGAATTTATTTACAAAGCTTGTATTGCATTTTTAATTATAGCAGCAGCAGATTACGGAGTAACTAAGTGGAAGTTTTTAAAAGACCAAAAAATGTCTTTTAAAGAGATAAAAGATGAATATAAAAACTCGGAAGGTGACCCTCACGTTAAAGCTGCGTTAAGACAAAGACGTATGCAAATGCTACAAAAAGGTGCAATGGATTCAGTTCCGGATGCGGATTTTGTGGTTAGAAACCCAACCCACGTTGCCTGTGCGTTAAAATATGATGCAGAAACAATGCTTTCACCTACTGTTACTGCAAAAGGTACAGAGCTTATTGCAAAAAAAATTATAGATATTGCTATTCAGCACAATGTTCCTGTTATAGATAATGCACCTGTCGCGCGCGCATTATTCAGAATGGTAGATATTAATCAGCAAATTCCGCCGGAATTATATAAAGCTGTTGCAGAAATTCTTTTATTTGTTTATGGACTTAAAAATAAATCAAACCAATAGGAATTAAAGTGAATAAGTACGTTTTAAAGTAGTTGGACGTTAAGTCAACAAGTTCATGTCTTTCTGAGACACTACGTGCGGGAATGAGTTGCTGCGCAACTCCCGCTCACACAGCTAAAGAATCCAGCTTATTGTTTTTCAGTTTGCAAGTCTTGTCATAGGTGTAAGGTAGTAATTTAAATCATCCCAGAACTAGCTATGCCAGAAACCTTTGAAACATGTTGTGAACTCCGATTGCATAAATCACACCATATGCAGCACCTACAAAAACCTGCATTGGAGTATGACCTAAAAGTTCTTTCAATTTTCCGCCTGCTTCTGCAAGATCTTGTTTATATATATCCATAATAATTTTATTCAAACAAGCAGCTTGTTTACCTGCTGCACGTCTTACACCTGCTGCATCGTACATTACAATACAAGCAAACCCCAAGGATATTGCAAATTCTACCGAGCTGAATCCATTTATTAATCCTACTGCTGTAGACAAACCCATAACTCCGGCTGAATGAGAACTTGGCATTCCGCCTGTCGTTGTAAACAATATTAAGTCTATTTTCCTTTTTACTATTAAAAATACTATACATTTGATTATTTGCGCGGTTAATATTCCGGAAAATGCCGTAAATATAACCTCATATCCTGTGTTATAAATTTGGGACAAATCCATTAGTTATTCCTCTTCTCCTAGTATTCTATGCTCCAATTTTTTCAAGATTTCTCTAAATATTTTTGACTCGTACTTATTTATTATACCATAACATTCATTAATTAACGTTTTAAATTTATTTTTTGCCTCATCAAGTCCATACAAAGATACATAAGTAAGTTTTCCGGAGGCTTTATCTTTGCCTATTGATTTGCCAAGCTCCTCAAAAGTCGATATTTCATCCATTATGTCATCATAAATCTGAAATGCAAGACCGAATTTTGTTGCGAAATCATCCAGCTCATTAAACGTTTTTTCGTCCGCATTTGCACAAATTGAACCTATTCTTACAGCAAGTCTAAACAGAACCGCAGTCTTATTAAGGTGAATAAAATCAAGAGTTTCTTGAGGAGACTTAACCAATTTCCCGCCCTCTGACTCAATATCAACCACTTGACCTGCTATAAGTCCGTATGCGCCTGCAAATTTTGTGTATTCGTGCAAAATTTTTACTATTTGTTCAAAAGTTAAATCCTTTGATTTTTCTATAATAAGCTGAGGCGCAAAAGTTAACAGTGCATCTCCTGCAAGTACTGCATTTGCTTCCCCAAAGACTTTGTGGTTAGAAGGTTTTCCTCGTCTAAAGTCATCATTATCCATGCAAGGTAAATCATCGTGAATTAAACTCTGAACGTGAAGCATCTCTAATGCACAAGCCGATGGAAGTGCTTTATTAATATCACATCCAAGCATTCTCGCAGTTTCAAGACACATTATAGGTCTCAAGCGCTTGCCGGGAAGAGATAGAGTATACTTCATAGCTTTGAAAATATCTTCCGGATATTCTATTTGCAAATATTCATCCAATTTTTTATCAATAAGACTAATCAATTCTTTCATCTTCAAAATCCTTATAAACATTCTGTCTTAGTGTATTTCTGGCACTCTGTCTCTTGCGTGTACTTATTTTAACTGCAAGATTATCATTGTGCTTTTTATGTGAACTTTCTACCTTAGTTCCTTGATATTTAACTTTTTCTTTGTAGTTTTTTGCCTCTGATACAAATTCTAAATAGCTACGATATCTTGTTTCGTCTATTTGATTAAGGTGTGCTTTTACCGCGCATCCTGACTCTTCATCATGCAAACAATCTTGAAATTTACATTCTGCTCTGTATTTGTTAATCTCCGGAAACAATTTATCAACATCATGCGGTAAAATAAAATCAAATTTCAGGTTGCTAAACCCCGGTGTATCTACAATTCTGGTGTTTTTGTTAATCGTAATAATTTCCGAATGTCTGGTAGTATGAACTCCGCGCTGCGTTTTGTCGCTAACTTGTTTTGTCCTTAGATTTAATCCGGAAATTGCATTTATCAAACTCGATTTCCCAACTCCGGAAGAACCGCATACTACAGAAGTTTTTCCATCAAGAACTTCTTTGAATTCTTCTATTCCAAGCCCCTCCAGAGCTGATGTAAACAAAATGTCATATCCTAAAGGCTCATAAATTGAAAAAACTTTTTCTATCATCTTATCATCAAATGATAAGTCGTTTTTGTTGAAACAAAGAACAGCCTCAATTCCGTAGTATTTTGCAAATGATATGTATCTGTTCAATTGTGAAAAATCTAAATCGGGTTCTTTAACTGCTGAAATGATAATTATCCGGTCTATATTAGCAACCGATGGACGTGGAATATAATTAATTCTGGGAAGTATTTTTACGATTGCACCGTCCTCAAATTCAACAAAGTCACCTACAAAAACTGATTGCTTTGTTTTTTTTAACGTTTGGCGAAGCTTACATTCGTATGTTTTTCCCTCAAAATCCACGTAATAAAAATCAGAATGTATTTTGTATATCTGTCCTTTATCCATAGAACAATTTTAGCATAAATTTTAGATAATTTTTCGCACACTATTTTGAAAATAAATATAAAATTTCAAAACATATTAAAATAAACTAACAAAACTTTTTTAGTATATTGCTTTGAATTTGTCGTTGATGTTAAATTAAGATATGAAGAAAAAGCAAGTATTAATATTTATATTGTCCGTTTTGATTTTAGTGATATTTAATAAAGTATTTTTATCTACTTTTACCAAAACAAATTCGTATTTTTTGAAACAAGAGATGATAAACGGAAACGAAGTGTCTCCGCAAAGATTATTTGACAGAACCTGGAAAGTTATAAATAACGAATATTACGAACCAAGTTTAAATCACCAGAATTGGAGCAGGTGGAAAACACACTATCACGGAAAGATTAAAACATTGGATGACGCAAAAGTCGCCATTGATACTATGATTGCGAGTCTGGATGAACCATATACAAGGTTTATGACAAAAAAAGATTTCGAGGAACTTACAACCTCAATTACATCTAAGATTTACGGAATTGGTGTAAATATATATACAAATTCCGGAAAGACGGAAATATTTAATGTAATGCCGGGTACACCTGCTGATTATGCACAGTTAAAACCGGGAGATATTATAACTGCCGTTGATAATAAAGATATTTCAGGCATGAATATCTCCGATGTTGCAGCACTGGTAAGAGGTCCCGAAAACAGCATGGTTGAACTCACTATTCTAAGAGACGGAAAAAAATTAACTAAAATTATAAAAAGAAAAGAAATTAAGATAAAATCGGTAAAAAGTTCTGTCATAGACAATCATATAGGCTATATCAAAATAATTAGTTTTATGAGCGGAACGACCCCGAATGAATTTATCGAAGCACTTGATAACACTAAAGATACAGATTCGTTGATAATTGATTTGCGCGGAAATACCGGCGGATTATTGGATAATGCTGTATTCATAGCAGACCGATTTATGGATAACGGAACTATCGTTGATATTATATATCGTAATGGATATAAAAAGACAATCAAGGCAAAGAATGAAGGTTTACCTCTTAATAAACCGATAGTAGTTCTTGTAAACGGAACGAGTGCGAGTGCAAGCGAAATACTCTCCGGTGCACTAAAAGACACCCATAAAGCAACACTTGTAGGCAAGAAAACATTTGGCAAAGGACTTGTTCAAAAAGTTGTTCCACTTCCAAATAGTACAGGATTGAATGTTACTATTGCAAGATACTTAACCCCTAATGGTACTGATATTAACAAACTTGGCATAAAACCTGATGTAGAAGTCGGAACCGATATAGATTTCTTGATAGAAAACAAAAAAGATGTTCAACTGGAAAAAGCAAAAGAAATCCTTGGGGGTAAATAAGGGGGGGGTAAATGAATGGAAAGTGGAAAGTGGAAAGTGGAAAGTTAGTTTAAAAGATTTACTTCCAGCCCAATTTATTTACCCCTAAAAAATGGTTTTAAATGAGCTTGACGCAAGGAAAACAAGTCCATGTCATTCCGAGAGACTGTGTGCGGGAATGAGTTGCTGCGCAACTCCCGCTCCCGCGACCGAGGAATCCAGCGGAT
>CAJOOM010000155.1 GCA_905236775.1 Candidatus Gastranaerophilales bacterium | reverse complement strand
GAGTCTCGACAACCTTATTTTAGAGTAAAAGCAAGATTATTGCTCGCTATGCTCTTTTTTGCAAAAAATTATCTCGGACAGTAGTGCACCGGACGGGGAGGGCTGGGGTGGGGTGATTCCTGCATTGTTTACCCCATTTACCCCTACCCCTTGTTGAAGTAAGAATCTTTCAGGATTATCGACACCTTTTTGTTCGAAGTACCACAAGAAAATTTCTTGGATGTTTAATGGAATTACTTGCGCAAAACGTTCTACTGATGCCACAACCAAATCCGCCTGCTCACTTTTTACTGCAGTAGCTGAATTATCTGAATATGTATATTTGTAATCCCCTTGACGAACTGAATCATCAATCTCGATATATTCCTGTTTATTGTCTTTGGATACAAAGATTGTTTCAATTCCACTCTTAAAATCCGCACAAAGTTTTGCGACTTTCTCGACGTTTGGGATAATCAAGTCTTGGTTAATCGTATCCACAATCATCGCAAGACGTGTCATTTGACCTTGGGTTTTTACATTAATCTCCGTTGCGGTTTTTGTTCCCCCTTCTTCAATTGCACCAACCATATTTGGAAAAATTCCGGAAACTTCCGCCATCAAATCATTCAAGAAAGTTATATCCTGAATAAACAAACTTGGATTAAATTGCATTTGCTGGAATGCCGCAGTAGGAGTAAGATTATCACCGTACTCAATAATTTTCCCCGGATATAATTGAAGTTCATCTTCATCAAAAAATCCTTCCGGTGCTAAAAGTGGCGGATTTTCACTCAATGCTTGGAGGTTACAAGTACGATTAAGCAAATCCTCTTGAACTTGTGAAAGCGAAAGAACAGAGTACAATGGACTTATACCGCGCTTTGTTTCAGGGTCACGTACAAATGCACCATAAGAAAACGGATTTATGAGTGCATCGTTTTTATGGAACAAAACAAGGTATTTTCTTGCTACAACGACTGCATGCCAGTTCTTTAAAAGTCTGCCGTTTGGAAGTTTTAAATCTCCCCAGTGTTCAAGAACTTCAACCGTTGAACCTTTTACGACATCTTCACTTCCTTTTAAACGGTTTGTTTTTCCGTCTTTTACAAGGCGCTGAATCTCTTCCGCTATATCTTTATCAATCGTATAAAGTTTGTTATTAATAATATCATTCGGGGTTTTGTACGCTCTATAAATCTTAGGGCAAGAATCCCACTCATCACTTTGAGTAGAATCAAAAACTAAATCAGCTGGATTAACTGGGTAAATGTAAGGATTATTATAGATTTCTCTTTCATCCACATAAAAGTTTTTCCCATCCTCGATTGCTTTAGCCACTCTTGCTTGTTTCTCCAAATCCATTGAATTTGGGTCTACAAAAAAGTCTATCGGTCTGCGGTACTCTTCAGACAAGGTTTTCCAAGCGGTAAATGAGATTAATTCACCGTATAATAAAGCGTTATCAATAATTTGGTCACACGTTTTTGGGTAGTCCATTTTTTCCATAATGTCAACCAAAACGGCCTTTTGTCTGTTGCTTGCGTTATCGGAGTCATGATTTTCTCCTGAGACGTCGAACATACTATTAACATTTGCATATGTATTTCTCCATATATATGATTTTAAAGTTTGATAAAACATAAATGTTTTACACATCTTGATTTTGCTTTTCCACCTTTGGGTTTTATCGCCCGATGGAATGTATTCGTTTTTGAAGAAGATTTCGTTACTCAAATTCTGCGCCATCTCTAAGTTGGCACTGCGCTCACTGTTCCACTCGGTGAACTTTGAAGAAATTGACTTAACCAACCTTTCTTCCTCTTCTTTTGTTAATTTTTTAACGTCTAAATCTGAATTAATAATGTACTCAAATGTCATAATATCTTTCCTTTCTTTTTGAGGGTGCGCGAAAAACTCCGTTTGTTGCGCATCCTTGTTTGTAAACTTTTGTAAAAAAAACTAAAAAACAAGCAAATTTAAATCTTTACACGCTTTTAACCTAATGTATAAAAAAACAGAAGGTAATGAATGAAAATCACACAAACAACGAATTTTACTCCAAAAAATTACTCAATCAGCCGAATGCCGCAAAAAACATTCTACACAGTTAAAACTGACACTTTTACAAAAAGCAGTGTGAGCTTTAAGGCTGCACCGGAGCTAAATATGTTTCAAAAAATACTAAAAGACCCTAATTTAGCGCGAGACGTTATGGCTTTGGTAACACTCGGCGCATCTGCTTTGGTAATTGGAGCAAAAACAGATAATATTGAAACGGACAGCACAGGGGAAAGCATCTCTACTGAGAAAAATGGTTTATTCAATATTTGGGGTCAAATGCTCGGAATAAAAACAGAAACAGCTTCCAGCCAGAAAACCCAATCAGAAGTTCCGCCTAAAGAAAATATCGTTGAACAAGAAGAACTTCCTATTGACTATAAGACAAAGATTGATAAACTTGAAAAAGATAATAAGAACTTTTTAGATAGAATTAAACAATTAGAAACTCTTCTAAAAAAATATACCACAGGAAATATTCCAGAAACTCCTCAAATCAGCAATCAAGAAGAGACACAGAATATTGTATTCCCAAAGAAGCATGGCAGACTTTCAAAAACTCAAGAAGAATTAAAAACTGCTGTAACAGGTCTTAGTTCTAATGGTGTAAACAAGGATTTAACAACAGATGTTTGCAAAGAGCTTTTAAATAAAGGTTCTCACAATAACATTGATAATAACGACTTAGCGCATAATTTAGCACAAGAGCTCACAGCAAACAAAGACAACCCAGAAAAAATAAACGAGATAATATCTTCTTACGCAGAAATAATAGGAATTATTCCGGTAAAGCAAGAAGAAAAATCCGATGAAAGAGCAAAAAAGGATAAAGCGACTGCAAGTGGCACTAATTCAGCCACTCTACAAACCGGTGTCAAAGTTGTCGGCAAGATTGACTTAAACTCAGTTGAACATAAAAATCGCACACAAGAAATTCAAAATTCATCAACCGACGGAATTGTAGAAAATTCTTCTGCAGAGATAGTAGAACATGAAACTCTGCCAAAAACATACTATTACAAAGTAACAGGAACTCTAAAGCCGAATATAAAAACAAATTTATATGATTTATTCAAATGCTTTAAAATAAAAACAAGAGAAAACAGAAAATTAGCAAACGATACAAAAAAAATCAAATGGAAACTTGAAAAACCTGTAACAAAAAGAGTGTTAAAGCAAGATGTCGAAAACGAATTAAAGAACGACAAATACTACAATATTAATAAAAATAATATTGATACAGTTGTTGACATTATAAATTCCGATGAAAACTATTCTAAAATATTTGGTTTACATAGCGCGATGAGATTTATTGATAGATTCTTAGATTTCGATAGTGATATAGCGCTTGAAGAACAAGCATCAAACGCAATGGAAGTATTAATTAATACTATAAGAGCCGCGCTAAAAAAAGGAGTTATAATGGAAGAATACGTAACTCCGTATTATCCTAATAATGATTTTGAAAAAGAACCTGAAATGCTTGTAGGTTTGAGATTGCAAATTCCGGAAGATTATTATGATAAAAAAGCTTTAGAGCTTTTTGGAACATATCCTTTAAGAATCGGTATATCAGGTGAATTAGGATATTGTACAAGAGGTGCTATTATAGATACAATTTTCCCGAACGGAATATAGAGGTGATAATAATGAAAATATATGGCATAAGTTCAATTACGTTTTCTGCTAAAAAAAACACAAATACAAAATTCACAAAAGATAATTT
This sequence comes from Candidatus Gastranaerophilales bacterium, assembly GCA_905236775.1. GTDB lineage: Bacteria > Cyanobacteriota > Vampirovibrionia > Gastranaerophilales > Gastranaerophilaceae > CAG-196. The sequence goes on along the minus strand of CAJOOM010000155.1, from coordinate 2,401 downwards.
ATACAGCCAAATTGATGGTTATCTTAACAACAAGTATGATAAAAATACTTATCTTAAAAAATTCAGCAAAGGTGTTGAAAAAATTATTGAGCAAAAAAGCAATTCCGATTACAACTTAATAGAAAAGAAATACATAAATAACCTTGTAGATTTATTAGATACAAAAGATGGTGCACTTAGAATTCCGGATAATTTCCTAAAAACACAAATGCTTGAATTGTTAAAATACAAAAAGTAAACAATTGAACTTGCGAATAGGTTTTGTATAAAGAATTTTGGCTTACAATTTTTTGTTATAATAAGTGAGCAATTACAAATTTATAACAAACAATTTTCCATTAACTCTTTTAAACCCGCACCTTAAAAGACAAAGAGCAGAAGCACGGTTTTGAGCCTCAGCATATACACTTCCTTTGAACCAATTTAAAGACATTTTTAAACATTCTAAACATAATTCGTGCATTTTTCTTTTTGCAAATCCATTTAGATACCAATTTCCACCTTCACCTATATAATAATAAATCGCACCTATTAATTTAGAATTTGTTGTAAACAAGTAAAAAAATGTATTGCGATAAACAAAATCAAATGAATTAGGATCACAAATTTTATCTTGCAATAATTCATATAAATTTTTGCATTCATCTCTATATTTTGCAAACTCTTTTTGAGTCGGAATCCATACATCGATTTTACAAAACAACTTTTCATTTTTCATTTTAAATTTTCTCACTATAAATTTCCATCCAATTAAATTTTATCCTCGCATAACCCTTCTACAATATTAATTACTGGTTCAACATTTTCGTAATTTTCTTCATCTAACCCTAGTGCAAGTCGTTGTCCTTTTTGAACTTTGCCTATTGAAGAAATTAAAAAATCCATTGTAGAAACTGCATTTTTGGGCATTTCCAAAAATTCTATATCAGCTCTTGTAATTTCACGTGAATATTCATCAAGTATAAATTCTAAAATAGAAAGTGTTTTGTCATAAAATTTTATATGTTTTTCATTAATCTCTTTTTTTTGTTTTTGAATATCAACTTTTGAAATTTGTGTTTTTGACATAACGACCTCATTTCTTAAAAACATGTATGCCCTGCTGCTCTATTGCTTTACTACCTTTAATAATAAAAAAAACCGAAGGCAGGAGTAAAAGTATAAATCAAGGAGTACGGACAAGAACTGTCCATAAGAGAGAAAGGTGAAACGATGAAAAAATAATGCCTTCGGTGAAATATTAACCAACAATTATAAACTTTTTATAAGTTCCTTATTACCGTAAAAATCACACGCATATTGTTTGATTTTTCCGTTTTTACTTTCTTTATTAAGTCCATACTTCCACCCGTATGGTCTTGATTTTCTTTTGGGAAAATTAACTTTTAAAATAGAGTAAAGAATATCATCTTTAACATTCTGCACTAAATTTTGTGCATTTATTCCGACAGCAGTAACTCTGTTTATACCACCGGTGAATAACTCTTCCACTAATTCAGCAACAGGTTTGTTACAAACAGGACAAAAACCAATTGACAACATTCTGTTTGAATATAATTCTGTTTCTTCAAGACAATAAATATCATCTGCCTTAAATTTGCAGCAATGTATCATAAAACCTCCCTTTTATATTTATAGAGTAATGTAGCAAGGCTCCATTTGGCATCATTTTCACCCCAGCACAAAGCAATAGCAGGCTAAACTGCTAATTGCAATATGCCAAATAGGGGTTCTTGGGTTAAAGCTTAATGCTTTAACTCGTAATTTGTGATAATTAGATTTCTTTAGAGTATAATTTGCCCTGTACTTTTTTTCAAGTTATGGGAAATTTTGATTTATATTCATTATTCCCCATTTACACTTGGATTTATCCTACGCGGCTTTAAGCTTTGCTTCAAAATCAAGTACATTTATATAATACAACATCTCACAAATTTTTCAGCAGAATGTAACATTTTTTTTACATCTAAACCTAGACTTCAACAGTTTCAAGGTCTCGAACCCATTTTATAAGTCTTTAAACTATATGGCCAGTGAATTTGAACCTTTTTAGAAAATAAATTTTTCACAAATTTCATATATATAATGTAGTCACTTATCTTGAAAATTATAAAAAAAACAGTTATTATAGGATAAGGGCAAATATGGCTTGACAAAGAAAACAATGCCAAATTGTCCCGCCTGTTGCATGAATGGGTAGATGAAATTTCACAAAACTTAGCACAATGTCTCCGCATAGTGTAAAAAGGGGGCAGATGAAACAGGACGAAGCCTTATAAAATGTCTCCGTTTAGTGTAAAAAAGGGGGCAAATGAAACAGGACGAAGCCTTATAAAATGTCTCCGTTTAGTGTAAAAAAGGGGGCAAATAAAACAGGACGAAGCCTTATAAAATGTCTCCG
>CAJOOM010000154.1 GCA_905236775.1 Candidatus Gastranaerophilales bacterium | reverse complement strand
GTCTCGACAACCTTATTTTAGAGTAAAAGCAAGATTATTGCTCGCTATGCTCTTTTTTGCAAAAAATTATCTCGGACAGTAGTGCCCTTGTGGGAGAGGGTTAGGGTGAGGGGTAAAATAGATAAAAACTTAATGGTATCACTAGTATGATATATTTAATTTGATTTTAGCTCGCACGGGGGCAATTTTTTGCACCGTTATTTCAAAATACCTATTTTTGTCATTTTGCGTTTTTCGGTTCTGTCGGCATTTGAGCCGTACATTTGCCTCCTTTTCAATAGACATAGTAGTAGGATGCTTAGACTTGTTATTTATATTTACTCCTAATTCCCTCCCCCAAAAAATTTACCCCCCAAAAAATTTACCCCCCAAAAATTTATCCCCAAAAAATTTATCCCCCCCCTAATTTACCCCTGATTTACCCCTAATTTACTCCCTGATATAAAATTTTTATAAAATTTTTTCTTTTTCTATTGCAATTCTAAACAAAATATTGTATAAGGGGTAAATAGAGAAAAAATTGTACCTTAAAGAACAACAAGTGAGAGGATTAAAGAAGTATGAATGAATATATTGCAAGAGTAATTAATGATATAGAGAAAAAGTATGTTTATGAGCCGGAATATTTACAAGCTGTAAAAGAAGTTTTGTGTTCAGTGGAACATTTAGTTGATAAACATCCAGAATATGAAAAATTAGCAATATTGGAAAGAATGGTAGAGCCTGAGAGAATAATATCTTTTAGAGTTCCTTGGGTAAATGATAAAGGAGAAGTTAAGGTTAATAAAGGCTTTAGAGTTCAATTTAGTTCTTTAATAGGTCCTTATAAGGGCGGTTTGCGGTTCCATCCGACAGTTAATCAAAGTATTATGAAATTTTTAGGTTTCGAACAAATTTTTAAAAATGCTTTGACCGGACTTCCGATAGGTGGTGGTAAAGGCGGAAGTGATTTCGACCCTAAAGGTAAATCTGATATGGAAATTATGAGATTTTGCCAAAGTTTCATGACGGAATTATATAGACACATAGGTCATGATGTTGATGTTCCTGCCGGTGATATTGGTGTTGGCGGAAGAGAAGTCGGATATCTCTTTGGACAATACAAAAGAATTCGTGATGCTTATGAAGGCGGAGTATTAACCGGAAAATCTGTTTGCTATGGCGGTTCACTAGGTAGAACCGAAGCCACTGGATTTGGTTTAATTTTCTTTACAAGAGAAATGTTAAAAACAAGAGGTGAAAGTTTCCAAGGTAAAACCGTTACAATTTCCGGTTCCGGAAATGTTGCAATTTATGCTTGCCAAAAAGCTCAGGAATATGGTGCAAAAGTTGTTGCAATGTCAGACTCAAACGGATGTATTTATGACAAAGATGGAATAGATTTAAATTTAATCAAGCAAATCAAAGAAGTTGAGCGAGGAAGAATTAAAGAATATCTAAATAAGCATCCACAAGCTGAGTATATGGAAAGAACTTCTGAAGATTCTCCGATTTGGACTATTAAAACTGACATAGCACTTCCTTGTGCTACACAAAACGAAGTTACTTTAAACTCTGCACGTAAACTTGTAGAAAATGGGGTTATAGCAGTGTCAGAGGGAGCAAACATGCCTTGTACACAAGAAGCTACAGATTATTTGCTTGAGAAAGGTATTCTTGTAGGCCCAGCAAAGGCAGCAAATGCCGGCGGGGTTGCAACTTCTGCAATTGAGATGAGTCAAAACAGTATGAGATATTATTATACATTTGATGAAGTTATTTCAAAACTTGATTGTATAATGGTAAATATTTTTAATGCTTGCTCGGATTACGCAGAAAAGTACGGTTGCACAGGAAATTATGTAGCAGGAGCTAACCTGGCAGCATTTGATAAATTGGCTGAAGCAATGAAATGCCAAGGTGTTGTATAATTTTTAATGCATAAAAACAATAAAGACAATTATATTATAAGGTTGCATTTTAAAAACTCTTGTTTTACAATATTTCTGGTTACAAAATTGCTATAAAGGTGGTGAAAATATAAATGGCAGAAGTTAAAGTAGGCGAAAACGAAAGTATCGAAAGCGCTTTAAGAAGATTCAAAAAGAAAATCCAAAAAGCAGGAATCTTATCAGAAGTAAAAAAACGTGAGAGATATGAAAAGCCAAGCGTAAAGAGAAAACGCAAATCAGAAGCAGCTCGTAAACGCAAAGTATAAAGATATTAAACAGGGTAGCAAAAATAAAATTGCTGCCCTGTTTACTTATGAAAAATAATCTTGCTATATAACCTAATAAGCTAATACATAAAATTATCTTTAGTTTTTTAATAATCATGCTAAGGAGGATTCTATGTATCGTTTTGTATTTTTGATTTTACTATTATTATCACTAACTTATCCATGTACAGCCGAGACCAGAACATTTCAAACGGTAACTCCAAATTATAATCCGTACTATGGAGCATATTTAGGGGGCGATTATGTACCGAGAAATAGATATGCAAATAGAAATTCATCTGCATTTTACGATATAAACGATTTAGAGAGGTATGCAATGAATAGAAATTTTACGCACGACAGCGATCGTATGCGCTTAGAGCGTTTAGAAATGCAAGCCTTCGGCGCTGTCCAAGAAGGAGATATGCTTACCCGCTATGATAATGTAAGAGATGCAATTTTAGCTCGACCTAAACAAAATTATAAAACTACGATTTTAAGAAATATTAGTGATTATTTTAACGGTCAATTAACTGGTTATACACCGGCTATAAATCCTTCAGAATTTAATAATTATAATTTTGGACGGAGTTCAAATACAAATTTTGTAACACCTTATGGTAAAGGATATCGTACAAATAATTATGGAATAGGTAATGACGCAGGTGTAAGAATTATAGACTAATTTATTTCACAATATAAAACACCGGGATATATAGACAATAGCCCGGTGTTTTATATGAAATTTAAAATTTTATATAATCAATCCGCCAGAAACTTCAATAGCTTGACCTGTTACATAATCAGTATCAAGAGCTAAGAATTTAACAACCTTAGCAATATCTTCAGGTGTACCAAGTCTCTTCATCGGAATTAACTTCATGTATTCATCTGTGTTACCCAAATCAGCAGTCATAGCAGTCTGAATAAATCCCGGACAAACGGCATTAACTCTGATATTTCTTGAACCGAATTCTTTGGCAAGTGTTTTGGTTAAACCGATAAGACCTGCTTTAGAAGCAGAATAGTTTGCTTGACCTGCGTTACCGTGAAGTCCTACAACTGATGACATGTTAATAATTGAACCTTGACGAGCCTTCATCATGTGCTTAATTACTGCGTGAGTAACATAGTAAGCAGAACCTAAGTTGATTTTAATAACTCTTTCCCATTGTTCAGCGTCCATTCTTACAAATAAACCGTCCTTTGTAATACCTGCGTTATTCAAAAGAATATCAATTTTGCCATGCTCAGCAATCATTTTTTCAACAGCAGCTTGTACTTGCTCATCATTTGAAACATCAAATTGATAAAAATAAGCATTTACACCTAAAGCCTTGATTTCATCCAAAGCCGGTTGAGCTTTTTCAGGGTCACAAATATCGTTGATAATAATATCGCAGCCGTTTTTAGCAAGTTCTTTTGCACAGCTAAAACCTATTCCTCTTGAACCACCGGTAATTAAAGCAATTTTTCTTTCACTCATTAATCTTTCTCCTTATTTTAAGATACTCCATAATCTATCTCTTTGACTATTCTATCACAAATAAAAAATAAGTATCTGAATAATATTCTATCAGATACTTATTTTATTAACTATAAATATTGCTTGTAAGTTGGTTCAATGTATGTTCGATTAATATAAAAAATTTGTCTTCCTAATTTATCATCAGTTTCAAGCTTTATCTGTTCTTGTGTACAATTACCTAACAAATTTTTTAAACTGGCTTTTGAGTATGCACTTATATTTTGGTCATTAATTTTGACAACTTTTCTGTTTATACCCATTCTGGTTTGATTATTGTAATATGTTTGATTAGTATCGGATATTTCAACATGTTTTTTTAAAAGAGGTATTTTATATTCAAGATTGTAACTATAATATCCAGAAAAAACGTATTTAATCATATCTTTTATCTCTTGAGAAGATGTTCTTGTAGTTATAGTTACACCATTATTTTCAGTGAAAATAAATTGTAAATTTACTTTTTTCCAACTGTTATAATATTCTGGTTTTTTATAGCGTAATTCACGTACTTCATTTAATAGATTTTTTTTCTGAAAACTCTCTTCCATTTTTTCTGCTCTATCTGATTTTAATTTATATAATTTTTCTATAGCCAGTTCTTCTTGTTGATATAGGATAGGATCGTGTGCACGTTCTTCTTTTTCAAAAACCAAAGAATAGTTCGTTTCTTCTTTGAAAAACCATCCCTTACTTACAATGTAATTTGTCACAGCTTTTTTTGCTTGTTCTGTTGTAATATCCGGAACAAATACAGATTCTGCAAACGATGACAAGCAAAATGTTAAAAATACAAATGCAGTTAGTAAAATCTTTTTCATAAAACTCCTTTATAGTAAATATGTATGTATAATATTACAACGAGTTTTTTTTATAAATGTTCATTTATAAATAATTTATTTCCCTAAAGTTCTTCTATATCCAATATTAAATGCTATACCGTTTCTGCTGCATATGCATTATATGAAACAAAAGCTTATATTTATCCCCCTACGGATAATTGTCCAGTTTATTTCTTCTTTTACCTTTCCAAATAAACTTGCATGCACCGTAGTATTCATAGGAATACAAAAGATACTCAACTTTTGTTCCTGTTGTTTGATACATTGCACCTAATCTGTATGAGCTTATTTGTCCTGAATGTTCTCTTAAAGCATTTGAAAGCTCTTTGAGTTTTGCTTCATCAAAATAGCATATTTTATAATCTTTCCAATCATTTTCATTTCTGGTTAACCATTGATTATACTGAGATTTATATTTACATGTTCCGTTTTTTTCTTTGCCTTCAATAATATACTTGTAAGTTCCCGTCCAATCAACGTACCAGTATGGGTTGCAGTGCTCTAAATTATCTATAAAGTAGGGGTCAAAATATGTTGGCATAATATGTTTGCCATAATGTGTATAACTATTCCGCGTAGCAGCTAATACAGATGTTACACAAAATATCAAAAAGAATATGCTTAAAAATAACTTGCTCTTCAATATTCAAACCCACTATTTAAAACATAATTTTAACATAAAAGTCAAAGTTTAGAAATTTAATTCATTAATATCTTTATTTGGTATAATTAATAGAAGAAAGGGGAATTTTAATGGAATTTAAATCAAAAATCAAAACAATAGAATGGGTAGATAATTATTCGAAAATGGTTGATCAAACGGTAATACCATATGAATATAAATTTGTAAACATTAAAACCGGTGAAGATATGTTTCATGCAATTAAGGATATGATTGTAAGAGGCGCACCGGCAATAGGTATAGCCGGAGCGCACGGAGTTACATTATTTGCGCAAGAAGGAGAGAATAAATTTACTAATGTTGAAGAATTTAAATCTTGGCTTATAGAAAAAGCGGAATATATGAAAACATCAAGACCGACTGCCGTAAATTTAATGTGGGCTTGCCAAAAACAGATTGATTTGATAAAAAATTCAAATTCAAATATTCAAGGAATTATAAAAGAACTTATACAAAATAGTATAAAACTTGAAAATGAAGATATAGAAATAAACCGAAAAATCGGCGATTACGGAGCGGAAGTTGTTCCAAAAGGTGCAACAATCTTAACTCACTGTAATGCCGGAGCATTGGCAACAGTAGGATATGGCACAGCCTTAGGTGTTGTTCGTTCAGCTTATGCAAAAGATAACACAATACAAGTCTTTGCTGATGAAACAAGACCGCGTCAACAAGGTGCAAGAATTACTACGTTTGAACTTGCGATGGATGGTATTCCTGTAACATTGATTACTGATGGAATGTGCTCATATTTTATGAGCAAAGGTATGATAGATATGGTAGTGGTCGGAGCTGACAGAATTGCTGCAAACGGCGATACTGCAAATAAAATTGGCACATATACAGTTGCTATTGCTGCTAAATACCATAATATTCCATTCTATATAGCTGCTCCTTTATCTACAATTGATACATCTATAAAATCCGGCAAAGAAATTCCGATAGAAGAACGTTCAAGAGATGAAGTTACTCATATTAACGGTAAAAGAATCTGCGCAGAAGGTGTAAATATAATTAATCCAGGATTTGATGTCACTCCTCATGAGCTTATCGCGGGTATTATTACTGAGAAAGGAATTCTTAGACCGGATTATGTAAAATCTATAGCAGATGCTTTTGTTAAAGATAAAATAGATTGAAAAGTTTGTATGTAGAATTTGATAAGACTTGACAGCTTTTATGCTCAACTGCTCTAAAATTATTTAAACTTATCACTATCGTTATTATGTTTCACTGCTTTAGTGAATTACTGGAACATTTCGGTGAATAAGATGAGAATACTTTTCGTGCCAAAATTAATGTATATACTGAATAAGTTTTTGAGTTAAAATAAAAGCATTAAGAGAGAAAGGATATATTATGTTAGAAAGAATCGAAAAATTGCAAGTAATATCATTAGGAATTTTAATAGGCTTAGCTCTTGTTGTTTCTACAAAAATGGTGTCATCAACTATTTCTAAGAATGAGATTTCCGTGACTGGTTCAGCATATGAAATTGTAAAATCAGATAAAGGAACATTAAATTTTGACATTGAAGTTAAGAGAGCTACAAGACAAGAAGCATATAAAACAACTCAAGAACAATTAAAGATTGTAGAGCAGTACTTAAAAGATAAAAAAATTACCAAAATTGATATTAAAACTCCAAATGTTTATGCAGTATATAAAAATGATGTCAGAGGATATTCAACAAACGAAGTTGACCATTATAACTACAGTCAGCCGATATCAATCACAGCTGATGATGTAGAGCTAATTAAAGATATTTCTAATGACATTACCGGATTAATCAACAAAGGTATAGTAATAAGTGTTTATACACCGTCTTATGATTATTCAAAGTTACCTGATTTAAAGATTTCTCTTTTAGAGAAAGCATCAAATGATGCACGACAAAGAGCAGAATCAATGCTTAAACCATCTCATAATCACGTAGGAAAAATATCAGCTGTAAGAATGGGAGTTTATCAAATTACTCCTATTGATTCAACAAATGTGTCAGATATGGGTATAAATGATACTTCAACGATTGACAAAAAGGTCACTGCTGTTGCTAATGTAACTTTTAAAATTAAATAATTCATTTATAAAATTTTTCGAAAGAGAGGATGGTTTTTTAGTTATCCTCTCTCTTTTTTTTAAATTGTAAATTTTTGTAACGATTTCTCATTTAATCCTAAAGTTTTGAAAAATTATGCCGTTATACATGAAGTAGGTAGGTTATAAATTAGGATAAAGTAAAGAAATGGGTATATCTGATTTATGGTTACAATCAAATAACGGAAAGAGATACCGGCTTAGTGATTTAAAGAATCTCAAGCCAGAAGATATTGCTCATAATCCAAAGTTACAGCGACTAATC
>CAJOOM010000153.1 GCA_905236775.1 Candidatus Gastranaerophilales bacterium | reverse complement strand
ATTCTATCCTCTCCCATTGGAGAGGGGAATATTCCTAACTGCTCTAAAACCATTTTCCAGGGGTAAATAAATTGGGCTGGAAGTGAATCTTTTAAACTAACTTTCCATTTTCCATTTTCAACTTTCCACTGAAGAAACCTATTGCAGGAGCTGCCACAAAATTATCAAACTGAATTATTGATAAAAATTTATGCTTAATGTATTCTTAAATTAATGAGGAGTAAATTATGGCAGTTTTAGAAAAAATTACAGAAATTAATGATGTTTTAAAAGATGTATTTAAATTTACGCAAAGCAATGAAGAAGTTAAAGCTGATTTTACTGAATATTTAGCAACTATTGGTTCAAAGAATGTATCGCTTAACCAAATGGAAAAAATATTTTTACCATATGTTTTTGAAAGAAAATTAAACGATAAATTTATTCTTGAATTATACAAGGAACAAGCCTCAAATAAAGAACTTGTTGATAATCTTTTGAATGCTCAAGCTTCAATTTTTGAAATTAAAAAGATTTTAAAAAATGGGTTCGAACTTTATAATCTTATAAACGAAAAAACGTACAAAGTTTTGTCTCTAACTAAAATGACTAACTTTAGAGGAATTTATTCCGGACAGTATATAGTAGGAAGAATCTTTAAAGATACTGATGATTACTTTATTGTAGAAATTACCAATGTTCTTTCACACTCTCAAAAACGAGAAGCATACCGTTTTGCAGTTATGAAACTTATTCACAATCCCCAAATGTTATATTATGACCATCCGGAAAAAGAAGCAGAAATAAAATTAGCAATTGATGAAATGTATGGCAAATTTATTAAAGCTTTTGGAAAAGATATAATTTTAACAACAAATAAGCATGCTGATGAAATTATTGGAGCATTTAATGAGGGGGAAGAAATAGATCTTTCAGATAAAGGTTCGAACATTAAAAATTATAAATTTTTTCATGTTAGAGAATTGGAAAATAACTATGCTAACTTCTTGGAAAATTCTATGGGCGGTTTTGCCTCTCATCACGAAGAATATGATGTTGCAGTTATCTTTGATAAAGAAAAAGGATTATATGCAATTCCTTTCTATGAAACTTTTTGCCAAATTTTTGAGAATAAAGATTCTGTAGAAAATGCAAAACAATGTATAGAATACTTTCTCGCTAATGACTCAATTCCAAACACTATATTAGAAAGAGTTTCTACTAAGTATCCGAATTTTATGGATGTTATTAATGAATTGCTTGGAGAAACATATACATTTGATGTTTTATTGAAAAAATTTAAATCAGAATACTATAAAAATAAGATGTATTCCTCTGCAACAGTTTTATTCTGTTCAAATGCCTTTTCAGAAGTATTTGATTTTATGACAGAAGAAAAACCGCAGACAGCAAAAATTCCGCAAAATCAAAAAATTGGCAGAAATGCTCCTTGCCCTTGTGGTAGTGGTAAAAAATATAAAAATTGTTGCGGTAAAGGCATATAATTACAAAATAAATAAATGTAACAAATTACATTTTGTAATGTTACAAATATGCAATCTTTATTGTACAATTTAGATATAATTGAACTCTTTGTTTAGTATGGAGTAAAGAATGTTTAACGAGATTAAGACTCATGAGATTACCGTAGATATAGTTATTTTGACTATAAAAGATGATGCTCTTCAAGTGCTTCTTGTAAAGCGCAACAATGAGCCATTTAAAGACAAATGGGCAATTCCCGGCGGATATGTAAGGATGTCTGAAAATTTAGACGAAGCAGCCATGAGAGTCTTAAAAGAAAAAACAAATGTAGAAAACATTTATCTGGAACAACTTTATACATTTGGAGATCCACTCAGACACCCGGTTTCTCGTGTAATTACTTGTGCCTATTTTGCTTTAATTCGCTCTGAAGATGTAGAAGTTGTTACAACGGATGATTTGGCTTGGCATAAAGTTTTTGACTTGCCACCACTTGCATTTGACCATAAAGAAATTATCGAATATTCACTTAAAAGGACTCGTGAACGTTTGGAAATGTGTCCTGTTGCTTATCAACTATTGAATGAAAAATTTACTCTTACGGAAATGCAAAAAGCTTATGAAATGATTATGGAAAAGAAACTCGATAAGCGTAATTTTAGGAAAAAAGTTGTTACTACTGATGGTTTAAAAGAGCTTAATGAATTCTCAAAATCATCGTCGAAAAGACCGGCACGACTTTATATGTTTGACAACATAAAACTAAACTCAAAACGTGCGCATTTTATTAAAAAGGAGAAACAATGTTAAAATTACTTTGGATAATAATGGTTATATCAGCAATATTGATGATAGTGCTTATTCTAATGCACTCTCCAAAAGGCGATGGAATTGCCGGAATAGGTAATGCTGCTCAGATGTTTTCCTCACAAAAAAGCGCAGAAAAAGGACTAAATAAGTTAACAGGAATAGTTGCATTAGTTTTTGTCGTTTGTGTTTTTATACTAGGTTTTGGATTAATTCATTAACGATTTAATAAAATATACATAACAATTGCACCTATAAAGAGTACAGTTACAACAAATGCGAATGCTACAAAAATTACAGGATTGAAATTTAATTCATTCTTTTCCTTTGCAGAAACTTCTTTAATTATATTTTTAGAAAAGTCCGGTTTGGTTTCTGATTCTGTTTTTTTAAATGAATTTTGCAAAAGTCTTTTTATAATATATGCGTCTTCAAGTTCTTTTCTTGCATTTTTATTTCCAATTGTATATTTTTTCATTTTTATACTATCCTCCTCTGGTAATTCATTATCTATATATGCAGAAAGATTATTTTTAAAAAATTTGTATTGTTTAGAAGAATGAATATTTGTAGAATAGACTTCTTCTTGATTATTACATTTGTTGGTCTTTTTATAATCTGAAAAAAGTGAGCTTATAATATTTAATTTTGCTCTGCAAGTCGGACATTCTTTCAAATGCTCTTCAACTTTTTCTTTTAGCGTTTCAGATAAATCTCCGTCAATATAAAATGATATTAGTACATCCATTTGTAAACAAGTAATCTCCATAAATTCTCCTTTTATATAAATTCTTTCAATTGTTCTTGTAATTTATTTCTTGCTCTTGCAATGCGCGATTTTACAGTTCCAATAGTAGTATTAGTAAGTTTTGATATATCATCATAACTTAAACCCTCATATTCTCTTAATACAATAGCTATACGTAATTTCTCAGGCAAATCCAGCAATGCAATCTTTACTATTTTATCCATTTCAGAAAATAAGCATCTTTCACCCGGTTCACAACCTATTTTATCTTTTAGTTCAAGAAGTTTTTTTTCATCAAAATCTAAATTTTTATCTTTCGAATGTTTTTTTGAATAATCATAATAAGTATTAGTGATGATATGATTTAACCAAGATTTAAAACAACTTGGTTCTTTTAATGATGATATGCATCTGGCAGTTTTAAGAAGAGCTTCTTGCGTCAAGTCTGCAATATCTTCTCTTTTACTTGTAAGGTAACTGAACATAGAAAATACATTTTTTTGTATTCGTCTAATTAATTCCTCTAAAGCCTTAATGTCACCATTTTGAGATAACCTGATAATTTCTTGCATATCCTCCTTTTTGTAATCATAACTATGCATAAAAGACTCCACTCTTTTAGTCATGATATAAAGTAAATCATAGAGATAAATTAGCCAATTTACTCAATTTACATAATGTGGAACAATTTAATGCCTTATAGTTATTTACCCCCATATTTATCCCCTGTATTTACCCCTGCTTTTTATATAGTATAATCAGATTATGGCAGTTTACTTTTTTTATGGCGATGAAGACTATAATATTGATTTAGAACTTGAAAAAATGCGTTCTAAATTGAATCCGGATTTTTTATCAATGAGTTACAAAGCTCTTAACCATCCTGATTTTGATAATTTAATAACATCGTTACTTTCTTCACCTATGATGTTTGGTTCATCTTTGGTAACAATTGATATATACAAATATTTTTTTAAAGAAGGAAATGAAACGTATAATTTTGACGATAAACAAGTTGATGAAATAGAAGAGGCTTTAAAAAATAATCAAGAAGGATTGGATGTTGTTTTCTATGTTAGAACTGCAAGAGCTGACGGCAAAAAAATCGATTCAAGAAGAAAACTATTCAAAGTATTATCTCAATTTAATGTAAAAGAATTTCAGCAGTTGCCTTCTTATAAAACAGATGAATTGTCAAATTGGATTAGAAACCGTGCTAAGGAAAAAAATATAAAAATTAACAATAATGCAATATCAATTTTAATAGAGCAAATCGGAACTAATCTTAAACAGTTTGATAATGAACTTGATAAATTAAAATTATTGGCTTATCCGGATAATAATATTACTGAAAAAATGGTAAAAGAAAACGGTGTTGCAAATCAAGACTTATTTAATATAACCAATTTTCTTTTAAAAAATGAAAAGAGTAAAGCTGTATTAGAATTAAAACAACTTTTAGATAAAAAACACCCGTTAGAAATTATATCAGCACTTCAAACAATGATAAGGCAATGGATTATAATAAAATCAAAATCTTCTGTTCAGGATATAATGAAACTAACCGGCATAAGAAGTGATTATCGTATAAAACTATTAAAAGGAGATTTGAAAGAAATCTCTTTGAAAGATTTGGTAGAACTTAAAAACAATCTTTATAAAGCGGAATGCAATATAAAATCTGGTCAGTCGACAGACAACGAGTCGGAGGTTGAAATTGCTATTATCAGATAAATACCCTTTTTTAACAGATTATTTTACAAATGCTCTTTCTGTTACCAACAGAGCTTTACCACAAAGTATATTATTTTACGGAAATGATTTAGAAGCTCAGTACATTCTTGCCAAAGAAATTGCAAGATTTTTGAATTGCAAAGAAGATAAGTCTGATGATTGCCAGTGCTTGAATTGCCGATGGATTAGAGAAAATTCTCATCCGGAAGTTATGACAATATCGAAGATTGATAACAAGCCGCAAGATGATGATTCTAAAACTGTAATTTCTTTAAAACAATCTCAAATGATAAAAGAGATATTAATGACAACTTCAGAATTCCACCGTGTATTTATATTTTGTGATAAAAGCGAAGACGGTGAAATTTTAGGCTTGAATCCTTTAAACTTTCAAGCAGAAACTGCCAATTCTCTTTTGAAAATAATAGAAGAGCCACAGCCAGGAGTAACCTTTATATTCTTAACAAGGTATATAGATGATGTTTTATCTACTATAATTTCTCGTTCACAGTGTTTTTTTGTTCCGTCTAAAAAAGAAATTAAATATGATTATTCTGATATTGATGGAATATTTACTGAATATTGGAACTTTGAACGAAAAGATGTGTTTGATATATCACAAAGATTACAAGACTTAACAAAAAATATTCCTCCGGAAAAAATCCTGCACGAGATTCAAAATTATATGCTTTCAGTTCTTAAATCTAATCCTCATAGAGCAGATATTATTAATCATATTAAATATGT
Source organism: Candidatus Gastranaerophilales bacterium (assembly GCA_905236775.1). Lineage (GTDB taxonomy): Bacteria > Cyanobacteriota > Vampirovibrionia > Gastranaerophilales > Gastranaerophilaceae > CAG-196. Next base: position 6,459 of record CAJOOM010000153.1, on the reverse strand, counting down.
TGAAGATTCTATATCTCAAGTAAAACTTGGGATAAAATCAATAAATGTTTTCGATAACCTTTGTTTGAATATAATCTCATAATAACATACATTTAACTTTACTTTAGTTAGTTTTTGTCTTATAATTTTGAGCATATAAGCAAAGGGGAAAGTATGAATAATCAGAAAATCGCGGTTATCGGAATGGGCATGTGGGGGAAAAATATTGTCCGTAATTTTTATAATTTGAATGTTTTAGAATATGTATGTGATTTAGATGAAGAATCTTTGAAAACAGTACGAGAACAATTTCCCGGTGTAAAGACTACAAAAGATTTTAACGATATTATTAATAATCCTGAAATAACAGGTGTTGCAGTCGTTACTCCAAGTCATACACACTTCAAGATAGTTAAAACAATGCTTGAAGCGGGTAAAAATGTTTATGTAGAAAAACCAATTTCCACTGTAGCCGAAGAAGCAAGACAGCTTATGGAACTTGCAGAAAAGAAAAATTTAGTTTTAATGGTTGACCACCTTCTTTTATATCACCCTGCAGTAAACAGATTAAAAATGCTTATTGAAGAAGGTGAATTGGGTGATATAGTTTATGCACAGTCAGATAGATTAAATGTAAATTATCATAAAAACGATAGAAGTGTAATGTGGGATTTGGCTCCTCATGATGTTGCAATGGTTGCTTATGTTACAGGTAAAAAGCCGGTAAAAGTAATCTCTGCAATAGGTGCATCGTCTGATAGGAACAATATCATGGATATTACTCATTTAGGTATTGAATTTGAAGACGGAATAATTGCTCATATCTCAGATAGCTGGATTACTCCTCAAAAACACGTTAATTTGTTAGTTAGAGGTACAAAAGCAACTGCTATATTTGATGATTGTGCTCCAACTGATAAACTTAAAATTTATGATAATTTTATTCCTGCAAACACTCAAAATGTTGCTTTAGATTATTTAGAAATAGAACCTCTGAAACTTGCATGCCAGCATTTCGTTAATTGTATTGCAACGGGTCAAAAAGCACGTTCAGATGGTGCAAACGGGTATGAAGTAGTTAGTATTTTAGAAGAAGCTGAACGCATTATGCTCGGTTCTAAGAAAGAGGAACTTGATAAAACCGATTTTGCTTTATCGCGCATGAAAGCATAGTAATGTAACAATGTGCAAATAGTTGTACCAATAAAGAGGGAGTTAAAATGGCTAATTTTATTTCAATATTCAGAATTTTTATAATGTTTGCGGCAGTGTATTTAATTTATGCACATGTCGGTAATGTTCAAGCCTATGTATGGGCATTAATTTTAACGATTTTAGCATTCTCGTTAGATGGTGTTGACGGTTGGGTTGCACGAAAGTTTAATGAAGTATCGAAGTTTGGTGCGCTTTTAGATATTATGGGAGATAGAATTGTAGAGAATACTTATTGGGTATTATTTGCTGTTATGGGATGGTTAAATATTTTATTTCCGCTTATTGCACTAACTCGAGGCTTTATTACGGATACCATCAGAAGTGCAGCTATGGAAAAAGGTTTAACACCTTTCGGAATGCAGGTTAATCCTATTTGCAAATGGATAACAGGTTCAAAATTTATGAGAATATCTTATGCTGTAGCTAAAGTTCTTGCCTTTGTTCTAATTGTAGCAGCTAAAATTCCTAATATTGCACATGCAGAATTTCTTTGGACATTTGCATATTGGACTGCTGTTGCAGCAATTGTATTTTGTGTGATAAGAGGATTACCTGTTATGATTGAGGCAAAACGCGTAATTGAGGGGTAAAAAATTAAGATATTTTAAGAGCATCTTCTACAAATTCGCTAACATCAGTTACTATATTTCTGGCGCCTTTCATATATGAACTTGTGGCAAGTTTTTTTTCAAAATTGAAAAGTCCATGATTTGATGCATCCATCAAGTGTTGTTTAGAATTAAAAACTGATGGGAAAAAAGTCAAAATCTCAGAAGTTGTATAGTTATCTGACTTATTAAATTTTTCAATGTTATTATCGGTATTGGATTTGTTTATTTTATCAATTGTATTATACCCATCCATTTCTCCTATATTTATGCTAAACGAACTTTTTCTTTTTTCTGGTGCTGTTGAATTCAAAGATTCCATCTTATTTCTTGCCTCATTTAGTGTATTTTCAAAAGTATTATTATTTATGTCTAGCTTGTGATTACTTTCTTGCGCAGAATTCCTTTCAAACATAAATGCTGAAATTCCTCCTACAAAATTTGATAAAATACTCATATTTGTATTGTATTTTATTTTTTTATTCAGTTAATCCTTTAATTAAATGAAATTACCTAGCATGTAAAAGTTGGCAAGTTACTGTTCTAATTCTTTTATAATATGGTTTAATTTTTCTTTAAGATTTTCGATGGTTGAATTATTATCAATTATAAAATCTGCTTTTTCTATTTTTTCTTCTTGTGGAATTTGGGCATTTATTCTTTTAAGTGCATCTTCTTTTGTTAGATTATTTCTTAAGATTAATCTATTTAATTGGGTATTTTTGTCTATAGTTACAAGAATAACTTTATCAAACATTGAATCAAATCCTGATTCGTACAATAGAGGAACTGAAACAAAAACATATTTATCGTTTTTATGTTTCTCAAAGAGTTCTAGAATTTTCTGTTTCACAAGCGGATGAATCAAATCTTCCAGTTCTTTTTTTACTTTGTTATCAGAAAAAACTAAATTGCCAAGTTTTTTTCTGTCGATTTTGCCATTGGTAAATACGTCGTATCCGTAAAACTCAGTCATTGTATCCAATATAGAGTGAGCGATTTTATCAGTATCGTACACCAGATATCCATTATCTATAAGAATCTTCTCTAATTGAGATTTTCCGGAAGCTATATTCCCTGTAATAGCAATTTTAAGCATTACTGTCCTCTTTATTAATTTTGCCCAAATATGCTTGAAGTTGCTTTACTAATTTGGGTTTCATAACTTTTACCTGACCTTTTTTTAATCCCTCAATCGTAATTATTGCATGTTGAATTCTTTTAAGAATAATTACTTCAAAACCAAGTTTTGCAAACATCTTTCTTATTTGACGATTTAACCCTTGATAGAGAACAACCTGAACAACAGATTCTTTATTTGTAACTTCTATAGGCATAGTTTCTGCATATGCTATTTTTGTTTCTCCGGTATCGGTTACAATTTCTATTCCGTCTATCATCTCTTTTGCATTATTTTCGGTAAATCTACCATTGATTGTAACCATATAAACTTTAGGAACTTTAATGGACGGATGAGTCATTTGATTAATAAGCTCTCCATCATTTGTTAAAATAAGAAGTCCGGTTGAATCTTTATCTAATCTTCCGACCGGTTTCAGATGCTTTAACTCTTGCGGAATTATATCATAAATAGTTTTTCTGCCTTTTTCATCATCTTGAGTCGTGATATATCCGGCAGGTTTATAGAAACGATAATATTCAAGATTTTTGGGACGTACTATAATTCCGTCAACCGTGACCTTGTCTTTTTCTCTGACGTAAAAGCCAAGTTCTGTGATAATCTTGCCGTTAACTCCGACTTTTCCAGCCTCTATAAGTTCATCAGCTTTTCTTCTGGAACATAATCCTGTTGATGCTATATATTTGTTAAGTCTTGGCATAATTCTTCTCCGTGCTAATTATACAATACTATCGTAATAAAATAAATGTAAAGTATGCTATCCCTCAGAAACACGAATTAGACTGTTTACGGTACAATTATCAAGCTCATTCACTACTTCTTTAATTAATTTTTCCTGACACTTTTCAGTAATAACAACAATATCTGCTGTATTATCTTCTGAAACACCTCTTTGAAGAATACTTGCAAGGCTAATGTTTTTGTTTGCACAAATTGTTCCTATTTTTGCAATTATACCTATAGCATTAGGAGCAGTAATCGAAATGTAGTATTTATTAAAAGTATTTTCTATGCTTACAGGATTTGCCCTATGTTCGTGATGACATCTCATCATTGGAAGCATATAATCTGTTGTTCCAAATTCTGCCTGTATTGCAAGAATGTCTCCTACTACAGAACTTGCTGTCGGGAATTCTCCTGCTCCCGGACCTGACAAAACAATATTTCCTATCGGATGACCACTCATTGCAACAGCATTTGTTACATAATTTATATGTGCAAGAGTAGTATCTTTTGATATTAACATAGGATGAACTCTCACATCAGCATTTCCGTTTTCATCAATAGTGGCATTTGCAATAAGTTTAATTTTATATCCAAATTCATTAGCAAGCGCCATATCCTCTTTTCTTATTTTTGTAATGCCTTCTCTATAAACGTTTTCAAGTTTGACTCTTTTTTTGAATGCTAAAGTCGCAAGAGTTGTAATTTTATATGCAGCATCAAAACCTTCAACATCACCGGTTGGGTCTGTTTCAGCATAACCTAACGTTTGAGCTTCTTTTAGAACATCTTCGTATGACGCACCATCTATATCCATTTTGGTTAGGATGTAATTTGTTGTACCATTTAAAATTGCTTGAATTTTGTTAATTCTATTACCAGCCAAAATTGTTTTAATAGGCATAATTATTGGAATTCCGCCTGCTATTGCAGCTTCATACAAACAAACTCTGTTATGTTCTTCCGCCAAATTGAATAACTCTTCTCCCTTTTTAGCAAGAAGTTCTTTATTCGCTGTAACAATGTGTTTCCCATTTTTGATAGCATTTGATATATATTCCCAAGCAGGCTCAACCCCTCCTATTAACTCTACTAAAACATCTATGGATGAATCATTTACTATGTCATAAGGATTATCCGTAAGCATGCCGGATGGAACTTCTACAGAACGGGGTTTGTTTATATTCTTAACTGCAATTTTTACTATTTCAATATCTTTAAAGTCTTGTAATGTTTTATATACTCCGCTACCAACAGTTCCAAGACCTATTATACCTATTCTTAGTTTGCTCATATTATCTCTCCTATACACCGCTATACTTGGATTGAATCATTCATAAGTCAATTCTACAATAATTCCTAATCTGTGTCTATAAATTAAAAATGTTGATATTGTTATTTTTCGGGGAATTTTTGTGAAGTTATGTAAACATTTTTGAAAAATTAGTCAAATTTTTTCACTAAAAAAACTTTATAAGTGTATACGAGGAATATTAAAAAAAAGGAGAAAAATATGTCAGGAACAGAAATTAGTAAATTAACTGCGTTTGCCAAAAAATATATTGAAAGCGCAAAAATTGATGAAAACAACAATGGAAAAGTTGATGAAGGCAGAGAATTAAAGAGATTGCTAACAGGAACAGCAGCTAATTCAATAGAAGAATTAACTTTAGATAACATTAAACAAAAAATAAAAGAAAATGATACAGAAAAAATATTTACAGCATTTATGACAGAAAAAGGTCTAGATACAGTTACAAATAATCCCGGTAAAATGAGAGGATATTTAGGGACAGTATTAAGTGATATTTCAAGTACTAAAAAGAATCTTTCAGGACTACATGTCACAGCCGTAAAAACGGTCTTTGGACTTATTAACGATAGATCAAAAGATTTAATAGAACTAATTGAAAAGAATCCGAAAGTAAATTCAGATACTATCAAATATTTCTTAGAAAAAATACAAGAAGATATGAGCACATTAGAGTTAGGAGTAGAAAACATTGCATTTTTTGGAGATGAACTCTTGATGTATGAAGATGAAGAGCAATATCCGGCAAGAAAAGACACTGAAGGATTATACAAATGCAATTGGTCGCAACATTTAAAGTTTATACAAGATTTGCAAGCAGAACTTAAAGCTCAAATGCAAGATGAAGTAGATGTTGATTCATGCTTACCAGTACTAAGAAATATCATAGTACAAATTGAAGCTGCAAAAAATGACTTGAACGAAATAACAGCACGTTATAATGATATGCTTGATAATGATTATAAATTTGTAGAAAATTTAAGAAATATGCAAGCTGATTTTATGGCTGACGGTGTGGCTACTGATGAAGAAAAAGCAAAGGCAAAAGACTTGCTCGGTGGACTTGTAGACCATGTAAGCCCTTGGACAAGAAATTTGTTATTGCAACAAGCAGAAGCAGCATATAAATATGACGCAGATTATCAACGAGATGATGATAATACTACAACCGGTATGCAAGAAGTTGGGAATCCCGCCAATTCTCCGGCTGATACAAATGGATTTAAAAAAGTTTTAATGAAACCTTACGGAGTTGTTCTTATGAATCAATCTACCGGTGAAATTAAAACTCTGGGCGGAATGGTTATTAAATCTGCAAAAGAATAATATTTAAATCCAATGGTTTATTACTAAAAAATACATAATCAAATAAAAAATCAAAAACGAATAATGAAATATTTGTTCGTTTTTGATTTTTGTATGAATGCTAATAATAACTCAGAATTTTTAAACGAAACATCTCCGCGTATTTTGATTTTGCT
>CAJOOM010000152.1 GCA_905236775.1 Candidatus Gastranaerophilales bacterium | reverse complement strand
TATTATTTTGATTTTATTTTAAACATCCTTGTCCATAAATTCTTTACCTAATTTTACCCAATTAGGTAATTCTTCTTTTTGTTTATCTGTAACTAGATCAGGGAATAATGCATATTGAGTAGCATGATATACTGACCAAAATAGATTTTTTGAATCACCATAAAAATTACCATTACACGCAGTATCAGCCACAATAAAATCTTTATAATTTTTTTTAATGTAATTTAAACCAAGTTTAGCATATTCACCACATTCTTTATTTTTAGATTCCGCAAGCTCAAAGTATGCAAAAGAGGAAAACTTACTTTTTGTAAGTTAGCTTATTTCAGATAAATTTTGCCTTGTCATATGAAAATATTCTAAATACTTCCAAATTTTACAAGATTTTGTTTTCTCATTCTTATATTTTGCGGTGTAATTTCTACAAGTTCATCATCACCGATGTATTCAAGGCATTCTTCAAGTGTAAGCTCTTTATGTGCTTGAAGAGTTACCATAACATCAGCGGTTGCACTACGCATATTTGTAAGTTTCTTAGTTTTACAAATATTTACAACAATATCTTGGGGTCTATTTCCTTCGCCTATAATCATTCCTCTATATACTTTTGTATGCGGAGTAATAAAGAATACACCTCTATCTTCAAATTGCGCTAAAGCATACGGAATAGCTTCGCCTTGCTCGTGAGCTAATATAGAACCGCTTCTTTGCTTAGGGATATCTCCTGCATAAGGTTTGTATTCATCAAAAGTATGATACATAATTCCTTCACCGCGAGTCATTCGTATGAATTCACTTCTGAACCCGATTAAGCCTCTTGCGGGAATTGAGAATTTGAGAACTGTTCTTCCGTTTGCATTATTCATTTCTGTCATTATTGCTTTTCTTCCGGAAAGTCTGTCAATTGCACCGCCTGCGTATTCTTCAGGAACATCGATAAGCAAATTTTCAAATGGTTCACATTGAACACCATCTATAGTTTTATAAATAACTTCCGGCTTTGATACTTGGAATTCAAAACCTTCTCTGCGCATAGTTTCAATTAAAATCCCTAAATGGAGTTCACCTCTACCGGATACTTTAAAACAATCTGTCGAGTCTGTGTCTTCTACTCTTAAGCTTACGTTCTTTTCAAGTTCGTCATATAATCTTTTTCTTAGTTGTCTGGAGGTTACAAATTTGCCCTCTTGACCGGCATACGGACTGTCATTTACTGAAAAATTCATTTGCAAAGTTGGCTCATCTACCTTGATTAAAGGTAACGGATTTATGTTATTTGAATCACAAAGAGTTTCACCTATTTGTATGTCAGAGAATCCTGCAATACCAACTATATCTCCTGCTTCTGCCTCATTGATTTCAACTCTGCCTAAATCTTTAAATCCGAATAATTTCGTAATCTTGCCTTTATTAACATTTCCCTTTGCATCAACCCAAGCAACTTGGTCTTGTGAATGAACAACACCGTTAACAATTCTTCCGATGACTATTCTGCCTACATATTCGTTATAATCAAGTGTTGTCGCTCTGAACTGAAATGGTTTGGTTGAATCTCCGCTTGGTTCTTGTATATTTGCTAAAATACAATCTAAAAGTGGTACCATGTCCTTTCTTTCATCATCCAAATTTTTTATTGAATAACCATTCAAACTGCTGGCATAAACATACGGAAAGTCTATTAAATCTTCTCTGTCGGTTAATTCGGTAAATAAATCGAAAACTTTATCTAATGTGTCATCAGGATTTGCTGCAGGTTTATCAATTTTATTAATTACAACAATAATTTTTATACCAAGTTCAAGTGCTTTTGATAAAACAAATCTTGTCTGTGGCATAGGTCCTTCTGCTGCATCAACAATTAACAATGCGCCATCGACCATTCCTAAAACCCGTTCAACTTCACCACCGAAGTCTGCGTGTCCGGGAGTATCGACAACATTTATTTTTACTCCTTTGTAATTGATTGAAATATTTTTGGAAAGAATTGTAATTCCTCTTTCTCTTTCAAGGTCATTGCTATCTAAAACACGTTCTTGAACTTGTTGTCCTTCTCTAAAAACACCGCTTTGTTTTAGCATGCAATCAACTAGTGTTGTTTTGCCGTGGTCAACGTGAGCTATTATTGCTATATTTCGGATATTCTTCATAATTAATTCCCTTTTTAATATAAGTTGCATTAAAAAAGAGGGTATCTTAAACCCTCTAAAATGGAGCGGGAGACGAGGCTCGAACTCGCGACATCCTCCTTGGCAAGGAGGCATTCTACCACTGAATTACCCCCGCTTAACTACGGTTTGTAAATTTTACTTTCGGTCGGAAAGTTTATTTACCCCGCTTACTTACGGTTCATAAATTTTACTTTCGTTTGGAAAGTTTATTTACCCCCCGCTTACTTACGGTTCGTAAACTTTACTTTCGGTCGGAAAGGTCATTTACCCCCGCTAAATTTGGTTTTAAGTCTTTACTTCTCAGCAGAGATTATTAATAACTGCTTTTACAAAAGCCTTTAATTATATGTTACATGCTCACATTATAAAGTCAAGATGTTTTTTGTTTAAAATTTTAGAATCTGAAATATACTCTTAATGATTTTCAATTTGGCTTATACAAGGCTAAATTATTTTTATAGTAATAACAATATAATAATATTTGCCAGATTCTATTATTTTTGCTATTATTATTAGGTATTAGATAATTAGGAGTTTTATCATGTTTAAAAATTTAGGAAAAGAATTAAGAGATTTTATCTTGCGCGGAAATGTTATGGACATGGCTGTAGGTATCATTATTGGTGCAGCTTTTGGTAAAATCGTAGACTCTTTGGTTAAAGATATCATTATGCCTCCAATAGGTTTCTTATTAGGTAAAGTTGATTTTTCAAACTTATACTTTACAATTCATCCTCTTGGAGAAAAGTATGATTCGTTAGAAGCAGCAGCTGCAGCAGGCGCAGTTACTATAAATTATGGTTTGTTTATTAACACTATAATTAGCTTTTTGATAGTTGCTTGTGCGATATTTGCTATAATTAAAGCTGTAAATACAATAAAAGACAGAGCTTGCAAAGAAGAAGCAGCGCAAGAAGCAGCTACAGAAAAAGAATGCCCGTATTGCTGTTCTCAAATTCCTATTAATGCAAAGAAATGTCCAAATTGTACTTCTGATTTATAAATTAGAATACGGAAAATCTTTATAAAAGGCTTGAAAAGCAGGGTTCAAAAAGTAACCTTGCTTTTTATATTTCTAATAATTAATCATACTGCAGGTAAATTTTCTAATCTTGTTCTACTACCTTAACGCATTAGTGTCCAAGAAAAATTTAGAAATAAGTAATAACTAAACAAGTCTTTGTCTTTTCGGGGGTAAATGTGTTCCGCTTAGTGCATGACTTACAAGTCTTTGTCTTTTCGGGGGTAAATGTGTTCCGCTTAGTGCATGACTTACAAGCCCCTGTCTTTGCGGGGGTAAATGTATTTGGTTGTGCGCAAGGCTTGCAAGTCTTGTATCATAATCTCTCCAACGGAGAGAAAAGAATATCGATTTGAGATTGCTTGCAATCGAAAATCAG
>CAJOOM010000151.1 GCA_905236775.1 Candidatus Gastranaerophilales bacterium | reverse complement strand
CTTCAGGATTTTTAGTTAATAATGACAGGGAATTATCTCCGGCAGAGGCAATTGATATATATTTACCCCCCATTTCAAAAACTTCAAGCAAAAGTTCAGGATCTTCCCAGCAGTTTGCGTATCTTATTTTGTCAAATTTCGCTCTTTCTTCAATTCCTTTACTCATTTTTTATAATCCTTATTGTTCCTGCTGAACCGTCCATTTCAATTTCATCACCGTCTTTTAATGTTGCCAAAAGATTATTAACCCCGACAATTGCAGGAATACCCATTTCTCTTGCGACAATTGCGCTATGAGATAAAATACTCCCTCGTTCAACTAAAATTCCTTTGCTTATCGGAAATAATGGCACCCAGCCCGGATCTGTGCGTTCTGCAACCATTATACATCCTTCTAAGCCTTCTGATTCTGCGACCGAATGAACAATTTTAACTTTTGCTCTTACTACTCCTGCGCAAGCACCAATTCCTGATAGTTGCGCTTCTTCATCCTGTGAAATAGGATTGTATTGAGTGGCTGAATTTGTATAATCATTTGCTTTATAAACTGTTCCGTATGTTGAAAATCTGTCTGCCGGATTCTTTGTTTCGAAATTTTTAAATTCTTCTTTTCTGTTTTTGATAATGGTTTTATAATCAATATCAACTGATGTTCCTCGAACGTAATTAAATATTTCTTCTTTTGTCAGATAGAAAATGTCGCGTTGTGCTTCAATAATATTTTCATAGGCAAAATTCTTACCAAATTCAAGGAAAATTTCCCTGACTAATCCAAACAATCTTGTACGTTCAAAACGTAGATTTTCTCTGTTTTTAACCCGCAAGCGAGCATTTTTCAGAATAAAACCAAACAACGGATTTTTAATTTTTTCTTTGACAATTTTTTCTGCATTGTGCCTAATTTCTTGCTCTCGTTCAGATTCTTTTTCAAGGTCAATAATACCCTGTTTTACATAAGAATTTATTATAAATTGCAAAAGCGACGGATCTTGTTTGTAGGTAATTGTTTCAAGTTTTAATTCCCCAATACAGCGATTGCCGAATTTTTGGATAAATTCTTCGATATCTTTTTGGGCATTTTCACCTTTACAAATCTTATTTGAAATCAATTTAATTCTTTTTATAGGCTCTGTTGAAATTATTCCTGTTTCGCCTGTTAATAAATCATTTTGCAAAGTTCCGTTCTGGTCGATTTTTGATAAAGATTTTTTCAAAAGACCATAGAAAATCATTGCATAAAAATCGTTGACTAAAGGTGCTTGCCATCTTTTCATAAGTTTTGATTCAAGTTCAAAATAAATTTCGACAAGTTCGTTTGAAGTTTTGCCCTCTAATTTGCCGTTTTCGTATGGTGAAAGAGTTTTATTTATATGTTCGTAGAAATTTTCAATGTCTTTTGGAAGTTTAAAAAGGTTTACTACTAAAGATTTTATGAGATTAGCAAGACGCAAATATTTATTTTTCTTGCTTGGTTTAACTTTTGGAACTTGATTGAGTTTCTGTTTTACCCCCATCATTGCTTCCATAAAACGTGCATTTATCTCATACCCCGGCATAAGCCTCAATAGCCTGTACCAATTAAGGAGATTATAATAAACTCTGCCATCAATTAACCCCAGCATCTGAAAAATATCCGAATTTTCTTCGATTAATTCCTTTTCTACCCCCATAATCAAAAGAAATTGTTTATAGACTTCGGTGTAAACATCTTTTATAAAAGAAAATGTAAGAGGTGTTGTTACACCAGAATAACTCTCAATAATATTTGAATTATCCCAAATGACTTCTTGCTGAGATTTATCAGGAATATTTTCTAATGTCGTAATCGGACGTGCTTGCAAAATATATAATTTACCCCCCTCATAAGCCCACTCAATATCCTGAGGTTTGCCGTAAATCTCAACAATTTTCTTTACTTCCTGCATAATTTCTTTAATCTGTTCATCACTTAAAGAAGATGCCGACGGGTACTCGTTTTTAACCTGTTTTGTACCAAATCCTTTTTCTTCATCAAAAACAATTTTATAAGGTTTTTCTGCGATATTTTTTGTAATTTT
>CAJOOM010000150.1 GCA_905236775.1 Candidatus Gastranaerophilales bacterium | reverse complement strand
GCTGGATTCTTCGTCGCCGAGTCCTCTCGTACCTCTCCTCGAACGTGACATTTAGTCACCTTCTCGTCGGCAGAGTTCAGAAAGACAGGACCTTGCAAGCCTTGCACCAAACAAGGATACATTTACCCCCTCAGAAAGACAACACTTGATTATTTTGCGCCTTATTACCTTATTACCATATTGCCTTACTGTCTTATTGTCATTATCCTAAGCCAAATTTAGGTGCGGAGTCTGAAACAGCTTGTCCTAATGCTTGTTCAATATTTTTCTTTCTTTCTTCAACAAGTTTCAATTGAAGTTCGATACTTTCTTTTTCTGCTTCCATATCGGATTGTTCTTCTTCGAGCATATCCAATTCGCATTCTTTCTGCATTGCAAGTTCTTCTTCAGCAGCTTGTTGCCATATTGAAACATTATTTTCGTAGTTATTTTTCATTTGGCTGGCAAAAGTTTGCCTTTGCATAACTTGACTATTTGCCATCTGTTGAATTTGCTGATATTTTGCAATCTCATCTTTTTTGACAACAATTGTTCCGTCTTTGAATTTTAAGTCACCAGTTTCTTTATCAAGTTCATATTGCCCAGCCATGTATGCTTGGGCAATTTCAATATCTTCTGGCTTAATATCATTCCCCATTGGGTCTTTATTACCCCATTGGCTTAATGCTTGAATAGCAGCCATAGATGTGCCATACATATTATTGAGATTTACACCATTACAGCCTAATCCCATTTGCTGACTGAAAAATATATTTGCAGAGTTTTTGTAAGCCGTTGCTTGTCGTTCTATTTGTTTTTCGAGTTTTGCATAGTAATCCTGGCGCTTTTTAATCTTTTTCTGCATTCTGTCTACTTTGTTACTATATTGCAGCTGTTTTAGCGTAAGTTGATTTGCCTTACGCGTCAGCTTCATTTTTTCACATAGTAACATCAGAAATGCCATCTTGAATCTTGTCTCCGTATATTTTATTTATACTCTTATATATATAAAGTATAATTCTCTTCAATAATTTCGTTTTTTTAATCAAATTGTTACAAAACTTTACAAAAATTTACAAAAAATTGTTACAAAAATTTACAAAGCGAAAAAAATCGAGTAATAAAATTTATGCTCAAAAATTTTTAATTTAAAATTAAATCTCAAAATTTAAATATTCTTTTATTAGATTGACAGGAGTTGCAAATCCGATTCCTATGTTAGAAATATTATTATCCGGATTATATATAGCTTGATTTATACCTATTATTTCTCCGTGTGTGTTTAATAGAGGACCTCCTGATGAACCAGGGTTAATAGCAGCATCAGTTTGAATTCGATTTTTTGCGTAATCAATTCTGGAAATTATTCCTTGAGTCAAAGTCCCTTTGAATCCAAAAGGGTTGCCTATTGCTAAAACTGATTCACCAACTTTTATTTTAGATGAGTCTCCTAGTTTTACTGTTTTAAGATAATAAGGTACAGATATTTTTAATAACGCAATGTCTTTATTTTCGCCTAACCTTTTTATGACTTTTGCTTTGTAATCTTCACCATTACTCATGGTTACTATTATGTCTTTTCCGTCCTCTAAAATATGGGCGCTTGTAAGAATTGTTCCGTTTTTATCTATAATACAACCAGTCCCGCAAGATATACCGTCATCAAGCTGAGAATCCACTGCTACAATAGCCGGATTAATTTTTTTATATATATACGCAGGGGAATGATACTTTAAATCAAGTGCAAAAGTCGGCAAAGTAACAAAAAATGACAGAATTATTAAAAGATATTTTTTTAACATTATTCCTCCTATTTTTATTTATGTTGTCTAATATTTTCATTTATAGCAATTAGACTTAGTTTAAACAAAAAGCTAAATCTTGCAAGTAGTTAAATTTTAATGTATAATTTTCTACAAAGTTGAAAGATACTCACAATCGACACAAAAAGGAGAAAATTATGTCAAGAATTGAAAGTTTTAAAAGAGCTTTAGATGAAAAAAGAGCAGTAAAAATTATTGCAGGTATTGATAATTTTAATGCAGAAAGTGTTAAAAAAGTTGTAATGTCAGCATCAAATTCCGGTGCTAGTGCAATAGATATTTGCGCAGATCCTGATATCATTGCAATGGCAAGAAGTATGACAGATTTACCTTTATTTGTATCATCTGTAGACCCGGAAGAACTTGCTCACGCAGTTGCTTTAGGCGCTGATGCTGTTGAACTTGGAAATTTTGATGCTTTATATAAAAAGGGAATGTCTTTCTCAAAAGATCAAGTTCTTAACTTAGCAAAAAGAACAAAAGAGCTTGTTGAAGATACATTCTTCTGTGTAACTATTCCAGGAGAATTAGAAATCGGAGAACAAGTTGAACTTGCAAGAGCATTAGAAGATTTAGGAGTTGATTTAATTCAAACCGAAGGTCACTTCTCTAATGAACATCCATCAAATGGTGTTAGAGGTTTAATGGAAAGAGCTGAACTTACAATCTCTAATACAATAGAACTTTCTAGAAATGTTGAATTACCAATTATGACAGCAACCGGTATTAACCCTACAACTGCATCTTTAGCATTTGCAGCAGGCGCTTCTGCTATTGGTTGCGGTTCCTGCGTTAATAAGCTTGACTCTGAATTATCAATGATGGCTGTTTGCAGAAGCCTAGTTGAAATTGCAGAAAAGAGTGCACAATATGTAATGGAATTAGTATAATTAACTATTCATTAAAGAAAAAAACCTCCCCAAACAGGGAGGTTTTTTTATGCAAGCCCTAAATAATATGTTGCGGCATAGCTTTAGTACCCTCATTCAGACGTTTTTGAAGTTCTCCTGCCGGTTCATAGTACGGAGTTACAGTCATTAGTCTTGCTGCTATATCCGGATAATGATAAATAAATTTTAATTCGCTTTCTGTTAAAGGTTTTTGGGTATGAACGTTTGCATAACGCGCGAGTTCAAGAATATTTCTGGCTTCATTTTCATCTTTAAATTCGATTTCTAACTTATCATAAACATTTCTAAAACCTTTAATTCCGCCGTATTCTCCGGTTGTAATCATCCTTCCTGTTTCAATAATTTCCGGTTCTCCGCGTCCTAGTTCTTCAAAGTCGTATAGTTCATAGTTTCTTCTGTCTTTTAATGCTCCATCCGCGTGAATTCCTGATTCGTGAGCAAATGCATTATCACCTACAGCCGGCTGATTTATAGGAATAGGAAGTCCGAACGCATAGGCAGTGTATTTTGCAAGTTTCCAAGACTTTGATAAATCAATATTTTCATCAACCAGATTTTTACCCTTAAATCCAGCTGATTTCATACAAGCAAGCAAACAAGAAACTAAATCAGCATTTCCTGCTCTTTCTCCCATACCATTTATCGCTGTATTAATATAAGCATCTTGTCCTGCTTCAACAGCAGCTAGAGCACCTTGAACAGAACATGCGACAGCCATACCTAAATCGTTATGGAAATGCATTTCTATAGGCATTTGAGTTTCTTTCGCAATTTGCTGAATTCTTAGATAAGTTGTATGCGGGTCTTCATAACCCAACGTATCACAGTATCTAAAACGGTATGCGCCGCATCTTTTAGCCTCTTTTGCGAGCTTAATCAAAAATTCAACATCACTTCTTGACGCATCTTCTGCATTCACACCGATTATTTTTGCACCTTTATCAACGGCACATTCTACAGCCTCACACGTCATTTTTAAAATATCATCTTTCGTTTTTTTACCCAAATATTTACCTTGAATC
Organism: Candidatus Gastranaerophilales bacterium; assembly: GCA_905236775.1. Classification (GTDB taxonomy): domain Bacteria; phylum Cyanobacteriota; class Vampirovibrionia; order Gastranaerophilales; family Gastranaerophilaceae; genus CAG-196. Next base: position 42,246 of record CAJOOM010000150.1, on the reverse strand, counting down.
ATTTGGTCAGAAGTAGATTGAGAAAGGTTGCAATTCTCTAATAGCGGACAATTTGTAAAAGATTGTTCAACATCTGATGCGATTGCTCTCATCCAGCCAGAAAGTTTTGTTTTTGATATAACTCCACGTTTTACAAGCTCAAGATTCGCATTTAAATAATTTAATTCGTGCATTGTAGTTGGAAAACCGAATTCTGATTGAGTAATTCCCATATCATCAAGCATTAAGTTTATAATTGTTTTTTGGAGCTTTGCCAACCCTAACCTTGAAGTTTGAACTCCGTCTCTATTAGTTACATCTACAAAATATATCTTTGGCATTTATTTTTATTCCTTTATTATTTATAACAAACGAAACTATTAAATTATGAAGTGTTTTTATTACAGCTCACAATTTTCAGTTTTATATTAGATATTATATCATAATATCAATAAAGATATTTATCTACAATAACTTCACAATAATTTTCGTTTGCATTATGACCATCACAACCATAACCACCAGTGTTATTACCACTATTATCAATGTTTGGGTTTTTATTGCGCATTTTAAGATTCTTTGTCAGTTCATCATTTTTAAAATACTCTTGAAAACTTTTGCCGTCTAAGAAATCGTACATCAAATCCAGTATACTACCATCAGCAGATTTGTTATCGCCATCAGCAGGTGTGTTATCGCCATCAGCAGGTGTGTTATCGACACCAACAAGTATATTTTTTATATAATCTCCATAAGACAGCCCGATTTCACCTTGTATGAAATTCTTATCATCTTCTGATGTTGCAGGTTTTGTCTCTTCTGGCTTAGAATCTTCTCGCGTTACACCATAATATCCCCAAGCTTCCGCTCTGGAGGCAATAAGGCTTTGTGAATGAGGTGAAAATACGTAGCTGGATTTATTATTATCCTCTTTATATAAATATTTGATTCTTGTAGTAAGATATCTTGTTTCTACTTCTGCAACACCTACAGGAGCAACATAACCGCCTTCAAGTGCTGCGAACACAAATATATCCGGGTCTTTTGTTTTTCCGGTTTCTTTTCCGGATTCATATGCTACTGTATTTGGACCTTTATCATTGTTTAAATCAGCAAAGACGAGATAAAAGCTTGGTCTTGAATCACTTTCATTACTTTCATTACTTTCATTACTTTCATTACTTTCATTACTTTCACCATTATTTTTTTCATTGGGTTTAAATATAGGTGAAATCCAAAAACGCACACCGTTAATTGCTGTAAATTGTGGAGGTTTCTTGAATTCATCTTCAGGTGTATTTTTAATGTTTATTAAATTATCACTATGACAAGAGTTTCCGCCCTCTATTGTATTTATATATTCAACAAATGCTATGCACAAATTCTTGGCTCCATCACCATTTTTTAAACTAATTTTTTCTTGTGTATTATCTTTATCTAAATACTCTTCCTTAAATATTGCTTTTTGCTCACTCGTTCTGTTATCACTTGCTGACGGAAATCGTATGCTGTTATATAAAGCCGTACTTAAAGCATAATAAGTATTTGAATACAAATATTTAATTGATTTATCGCTAACTTTGAACGTATTAAGTCCAATAGCAGTCAAGACACCTATAATTGCTATTACAACTAATACTTCCGCAACAGTAAATGCTTTTTTCATTGTTTATATATTATCCTTTCTAAGATATTCTACCAACTAATAACAACAGCTCCCGGCCCGCCTTCTCCGGCTTTTATTTCGTAATATGCTTCATCTTCATTTTCTTTGGAGTTAATTATTCCAGGGTCATAACAGTCAACTGTACCTTTCATTCCGGTTTTTCCTATGATGCTTTCATTATCTAAGCGTTTTGCTTCAATTCCTTGATAAGCTTCGTCTGTTCGTAAATACCCGGGATTTTCATCTAATACATCAACAGACGCAGTACCGGTTTGGGAATATACTGCTTTGTCACCTTTAAATTCTGTACATCTATCTATTAATTGAGTACCACTACCGCCTTTCATTACAGGAATACTTAAATTGTAATCGTCATTTTTATTTTCACCGAATAAATTTTTAAAAATAGTTTCTAATAACTTTGGCAACATATTACTAATTGTCAATTCTTCAGTTTCTATCGGGGAATTTGCAGTAACTACTGTTTCATCATTTCCCATTACTATATCATCTTTTACTTGATACCCAAGTTGATATGCTCCACCATTAACAAGAGTATAACTAGTTGGTTCACTATTTGTGGTGCATTGCATCACAAGATTTAAATTGTTATTTAAATCAGCAATATTAGCACTATTGATTTCTTCATCTGTAAGTACCTTACCGCCTCTTGGAACTATAAATTCACATTTATCACCAAGTTTTGGCACATTAAAATGTTTGTGCTGTCCGGGTGTGCCTGCTTTTCCAAGTTCGTATATCTTTTTCCAAGAATTATAATTAATTAGAATTCGAGGTTCTATGAATCCTGCATCAAGCGAGTGAGATATATTATAAAAATTCGATACATCATCATTAAATTCATTAAAATTTGCATCTTGACCACTTGGAGCACAATCACCTGCTTGTCCATATCCTTCGTTACAAATAGTCCTACTTTCAGGTGCATTCGGTCTACTAACAAAATGCAAAGGATCCTCCAGAGTTACACCCTCATAGAGTTCTATATCGGTTGTTGCGTTCATCTCGGCATCGCTAACAGCGACAGGATTACCATTTGCACCTCTTTTATAGAATTGCGGGTAAAGTTGATATCCTCTAATTCCATCATTTGCGCCATATGTTTTACCGTTAAATACATGAGTACTACCTGCACCATAGTTAGTATTGCCTTTTTCTTTCAGCCAATCGTCACTCGCAGATGATGCCCATTTACGTGCTTTTATAATCCCACCGAATCCGCCTGTAGCCAATGAGTTTTGTATTGTACCAAAGTGACCACTGCCATCATATACTTCTAAATTGGGTTTCCAATATCCTGCCCATTTATTTGCATTTAAGCCTTTTACGCGTATTCTATTAGCATTTACTCCATCCAATACACCACAGACCAACTTACCATCCCTAAAGCAATTCAGACTTGTCGCTTCTGAATCATTTGAGTTTAATGAATTTTGTTGGTAATCTGTAAGAACTTTAATAAATCTATTTACATTATTACCATATTTAACACATCTTCCACTACCGCTTGGATCATGACTTTTAGTTTTACTACACTGATCTCCTGGAGTTGCGATAAATTGATTTTGGTTATTGGAATATGACGGACGCAAATCCGGTCCTTGCGGATATCCGATATACCAATCATAATAATATCTTAAATAATCTTCTTCTGTGCTACCGCCATATTTGCCAGGAGTTATATTATCTTTCATCGTATAATTAAGGACAAGATAACCTCCTCTTCCTCCTCTACCACCCAATTGATACATATATCTATTTATACTATTAGCATCCCCACCGAATGTATCATCGTTTGGACTAACGTTGAAAATATTTACGTTTTCTACTGACCGGCATTTATCACCGTTACCATGTTCTCCATCACCAGACATGTAATAATTTTTGCATGATTGCATGTTATATTCATATAAAAGACCAGTATCAGGATCAATAGCAGTTATATTGCTTTTGTCTGAATTTGTAGCAAAATTAATTACATTTCTAACATGTTTATTTAAACTTACTTGTACATTTGGCGTAGTATAATATTCCGGATACATTTGTATACAATATTGTCTGAATGAATCGCTGCTGATTCGACGATGATCATCTACAGTTCTGTATAGAGTTACACCCGGGACTGGACCAAGATCACTACTATCTGATATCATGCTAGTATCTGCAACACTTGACATGTTTTTCAAAGTTACCGGTTTTGAATACTGACTATGCTCCAGATTCTCATCAGCTGGTACACCATATTTAAGGCTTAATATACCATTCTTTGGATTACCATTTTGATCTAAATCATAATAAGTATTAATAATTTTATTGTATAAACTTTCTACTATTGCATCAATTTGTGTCTTAGGAACAGGTCCGTAATTATCATCAGGTAAAGTATCATAATAGTTTGCTCTCAATGTAGTTGGTGTTTTTTGATTTTCTGCAAGTTCTTTTGCCCTTTTATCTGCTTGATTTTTTATAGACCAAGCTTCTGATGATATACTTTTTACTATTCCAGAAGGAGTACCATCCGAATTAGTCGTATAATATTCTTTATTAATAATTGAATTAGGATTAGCTATAGCCTTTTTTAGAGCATTTATATTATCCGGAAGATCTCTCTCGGTTTCAGATCTTATTTCATATTTAATATTACTATAAGTTTGAACTAATACCTTTGCTTGTTTTACTAACTCAGAAATATTACTAGAGTTTGCACCTGATTTATATATTTTAAGGAGATCATTGGCTGCTATTTCTACTAACCCATATGATTCTTTTTGTGTCTCATACATACTTTTTTGATTTGCTTGAAATGCATTTAAATTGATATTTTTGTCATTTAATACTAAAGCTTGTGACAAGCCAAATCTATATGCTTTACAATAATTATCAGCAATGGAACCATATTGATTCACTACTCTTGCACCTTTACCGCCATCGCCGACTTTAATAACTCTTTGTACACTTGCGCCTTGAAAAAATCTTTTCAATTGTGCAGCAGGAATTCTCTCTACTCCGGCACTACCTAAATCAAGCTCAAAATATGATTCATCGTTATCATCATCTCTCCTTAAACTGCCTAAATCATCTAAATATATTGCCCTACTGCCGGTAACATGCCTGGTTGTAAAATCAGCATGCTTTACACCGCCAGCACCTGCCGAATATAAATCCACGGTAAAATTACTTGCTGTATCAAGTGGTTTAAATTCACATCTATCCACTTGTTTCGGCGGTTCAGTTTTTTGATTCGCATCATAAGTTATTTGTATAAATTTACCTGCATTTTCTGGATCTGGATCTGGATAACAAACATAGGTGCCATGTTTTTCCGCACTATTTACCGAATGGGCTCTTCTTGTAATCAAAGGCATTGAAGCAGCCATTATGACCGCTAAAATAGTGAATATTATCATAACTTCTATTAAAGAAAAACCTTTTTTTAATTGTCTTGTCATTTTATTGCTCCTATTATTTGTTACCAAGCTATAAAGAATGCTTCTACATTTTCATTCTTATCAAGTTTTTTTGCTACTATTGATTCCGGATAAGCATTTTTTAAATAATTTGCTAAATTTTTTATATAATCTATATTTTCTTCAGAAGTTTCCGACTCTTCAGACTCTTCTGAACTTTCAGAACTTTCAGCGCTTTTTGAAACTTCAGTATTTTTGAATTCTTCTTCTTTAAGAAAGTCATTACTAGGGACATAACCATTTAACTTACCTAATATAATGAAATCTTTTTCAGGGTCCAGATATGGATGTAATTTGGCATAGTAGACTTTTTCTTCATCGTTTGATTTTATATAATATTGCACGACATTAGGTAAATGCTTTGACGGATAAAAAGCACATTGTTCAACCCCTTCGTTGCGTTTTATAACAAGATCATCAGAACTTGTTTGTTTAAGTTCACCGCTGCTATCACGATAACATTCATAAAAACCGTGTGTAATTGCAATTTTACCGGCAGGTTGTTTAGTTGTTATAACTTTTGCTGTTGCAATAAAAAATACGGATAATATCAACATAGAAACAAGCGCTTCTGCAAGCGAAAAACCGGATTTATTTTGCTTTTTTATTTTATTATTTACCATACTATTATTACCGCTCCATTTCCGGGTTTTGAAAGTCCTTTTGTTTTACATACTATTGTTAGATCGCCATTGGCTCCAGTGATTACTTCATGAAATTCAGCCTGGTATTGCTCACAAGGGTCACTTTCGGTATCGTTAATTTTGTATTCTTCGCCTATTAATTCTATTTTTTCATATGGATCTTGAAATGTATTATCTAAGAGAGGTGTAAAATTCCAAGTTTGAAAATCCATCCCCGCTCTTGTAGCGCAACTATGAGCATAATTCCTCGGATTCGAACAATATAACCCTGCGCCTCGTGTATGTAAGGTTAAAGATTTATTTAAAATATTATTTGTTAAACTTGATCTATTAATTAATGGAAAATACCCAGGTGAACCATATCCCGGACAGGCAATAGATTTTTCAGAACTACCACAATTTCCCAGGACAGATTCAGAACCAAATGCCTTTACAGCTGCTATATATTTGAACATATCATTTCTATTGTCTATATCACTAAAGTTATTTCTAGGAATTGCCGGTATATCACCTCTAGCAAGCTGTTCAACATTTAAAGATTTTATTTGCTGGTTTGTATCTACTCCATTAACTTTTAAATATGTTTTTTCAATTTCAGTTCCTGTTTCATCATTATTGGATACTTCAACAAATAAACTTTTAGTATTATCATTATTAGCTGGATAGAGACGATATTTTTTCCCATTCAATTTTGTATAATTTGCTACCACCTCATTTCCGGATGCTCCTGCCGTTCTATAATGAAAAGTCCCATATGGATATGTGTAAGTCGATGTCAAAATAACACTTTCTGTTGTAACCTGAACCGTACCTGCCCTATTTTTTTCGCCTACTTGTTGAGTTGTATCAAGATAATGAGGTGATAGTGAGACAATATAATCAACAGTTATTGCAGGCTCTTTCCCATCATTTAAGCTTCTAAAAGGGATACCCTCTAACTCTTTGTTGCAACTTTGTTTATAAGGGTATTCATTACAAATCGCATCTAATTCTTGTTGATAAGCTTCACTACTACTACAATCCATATCCTTACTGCTACATTGGTATTTAATGGCATCTTCTTTATCTAATTTTACATCCAATTTTACTCCCGCTATTTCTTGAGGTGTGAGTTGCGAAGCTTTTTCACTTTCGAGCTTATTACCATTTGATGAACCTAATAAACCTGATGAACCTAATCCTGATAGACCTTTTGAATTTGATGAGTTTAGCACGTCTCTAATTCCTGTACTAGCTACATATGCTGTACTATCATCTGCTTGTATAGTAAAAGATGTCTTAGAATCCATTGGCTTACCTACACCAATCATTTGTAATGGTCGTTCTCCATTTGTACCATCTTGAAAGGAAATGTAAGCACACTTGTCACGATATTCATCTATATTCTCCCATCTATACGTCGGATCATAAGTTCCGATAGTTGGCACTATCATATTTATATAATCAAATTCACTGGGTCTGGTTTTAAATGCGCCGCAATCACCCTCTGTTCTACATTCTATATGAGCTATACTTGGATTTCCTTGTGTCATTGGTTGAGTTACATTTCCTGCATACATAAATAATCTGGGCAAACCACTTCTATTTGTTTCTACATCCCAATCTTTATCATCTAAATTTTTACCATTACTATTACCTACAGCTAAACTAGATTGCATCCAAGACCAATCATCTATTGCTTTGCGTATATAATCAGGTAAGAATGCAAATTCTTTATCAGTGCCAGCTGCAGCATCTATATCATTTTGAAATGTACCTACTCTTAAAAAATCAGTTTTTGGTCTTAATTGAATATCATAATTCAAGCTGCGTAAATCATCATCTTTTATCTCATCTCCGCTACCTGCACCGATAACATATACTGTAAAATTAGTAACTCCGGCAGGAGGTTCAAATTCACAATAATTAGCTCCATCAGGAACATTTAATTTCGCCTCGCTTTTATTTTGTAGAAAATGATTTTCTTGTACAAATGGTTTTTTTCCACTTTCATCATACACCCAATAGCACTCTACAAGACCGTGTTTTTTTAATAATACCGGAATTCTTGCTTTCTTTGGTCCTATTATTGGTGCCAGTGCAGTTAAAACAACCATTACAACCAGCATTGATATAAGTAGTTCTGCTATTGTAAACCCATTTTTACTAGATTTTCTTTTTACATTTTTTATCATTTTGTTTTTCCTATCCAATATCCGGTAATATTGTATATATAAATACGATATTTTGTTTGTATATAATATGCATTTTATACACTATTCACCTACTTACATTTAACGTCATAATTTAAAAAAACTTTAATGTTTTACTAAAATTGTTACAATTTAAGCATTAAATATTTACATTATTACAACTATAAATACTTTATTTCAGCCATTTTTAATGCTTGTTAAGATTTATTAATTTTTGTTAAAAATATAAAGAAATTTTAAGAAATAGGAGCTTGCGAAAAAATTATAATTTTATATTAAAATAGAAATACATTGGAGATAATTATGTCAAAGAGAGCTAAAACTACATTTGGGGTGTTCACTGAATCAATAGGCTTGTATTTTTCAGCATTTGATAAGTTTATCAAATACATGGCTTTCCCTGTTTTAGGGCAGGTCGCAGGTTTAGGGTTAATCTCTATTCTGACATATTTTTATATCCGGAATATGCCAAAATTAATAGATAAATTTCCTAATTTAAACAACATATCAGCACTTATCATAATATCAATCATCATAACACTTCCCGGACTTGCAATTTTTTGCAAAGCTTTTTGGGAATATCTTATCGCTTACGGAAGCATAAATTCAATGTTTGTCAATCTTGTTAAATCAGGAAAAGTCTACGATTTTGATGCTCACGATGAATTAATAAAACAAAGAACTCCATATTTTATCGGATTGTGGCTGCTAATTGGAATTCTTTCCATAATAGCTTTATTCCCACTATTTTGGGTTATTGGCGGAATATTTGCCGTTTATTTTGTATTAGTTTTTCAAGTATTTACTTTTGAAACAGAATTATCTCCAATTGGCTGTCTAAAAAAGAGTCTTTTATTAGTAAAAGGAAACTTCCGCCCTACATTTATATTGATTATATTAACCGGTTTATTAACGTATTTGATTATCCCACAGCTAATCTCAAAAGGAATTAACGCAGTCGGAATAACAACCGGTCTTTCAAATTTTATAATGCCGCTTGTTAATTCGCTGCCGGAATTAAATTTTACGCAATATGGATTGGGCATTATATCTCACAGTGATATTTCAATATTTATTGTAGAACTCACGTTTGCTCAAATAATTATTCAATACACACTTCCGCTGCGTTCTATAATCTGGGCGAATTGGTATAAAGAATTGAATGAAGGCATTGCTCTTTCTGGAATTAGGCAAGCTGCCAAGACTAAAAAATCATCCAAAAAACGTCCAAGTGAAAAATTAATGGAAAAAACTCATAAAAAATATTCAACAAAAAGAATAGACCAAAACATCTTAAAACGCGCAATGGAAAAAGATGATGATGATGAATAATTCTTGACTTAGCATATTGTTAAGTTTAGAATACAAAGTCTAAAGAGGTATGTAATATTGAAAAATTCAGAATTCGTTCAGTGGAGAGAATCAAGCTTTAAAGCTATAATTCCGTTTATTGTATTTGTAATTTTTTATTTCGGTTTTTCACTTTGGACAAGAGATTTTTCTAAAGTTCCCATGACAGTTGCTTTTATTATTTCTTCTGCAACTGCACTTATTCTTAACCACAAAGAAAAGTTAAGCAAAAAAATTGAACTTTTTGCATTAGGAATGGGAAATAAAGACATTATGATTATGTGTCTTATTTTTATACTTGCAGGTGCTTTTACCGCAACAGCAAAAGCCGTTGGCGGTGTAGATGCTGCCGTTATGATTGCACAACACTTTATTCCGACTCAATTTATGGTACTAGGTTTATTTGTAATCTCAGCACTTATATCCCTTTCTATAGGTACATCTTGCGGAACAATTGCTGCTATTGTGCCTATTGCGGTTACTATAGCACAAGAGTTGGGTTTTAATCCGGCTATACTACTTGGTGCAACTGTAGGTGGCGCAATGTTCGGAGACAATATGTCACTTATATCTGATACCAAAATCGCCGCAAGCCGTACTCAAAATGTTGAAATGCGTGATGAAATGTTTTATAACTTAAAAATTATTACAATTCCGGCAATTCTTTGTCTGATTTTATACGCACTTCCTATATTTACTTCAACATCAGCTGGAACGATTGAACAAACTATATTAAATCTAGATAGCTATATAAAAGTTGCACCATACATTTTGCTTCTAATTCTTGGTATATCAGGAGTTAATGTAATGTTTTTACTGCTGCTGGGAACAATATTAAATACAATAATCGGAATGTCTTATGGTTTATTTGATATTTTTACTGCTTTTGCATACATTGGTGACGGAACAACAAGTATGGCAAATACAATTATAGTAGCAATGCTTGCTGGAGGTTTGCTTTTACTTGTTAGATATAATGGAGGAATTACATATATCATTAAATCAACTGAACACTGGATTAAAAATCAAAAGACTTGTGAAATCGGAATTTGTTTTTTAGTTGGTGTAATAAACCTCTTCACTGCAAACAACACTGTTGCAATAATAACTTCCGGCTCAATTGTTAAAGAACTTTCTGAAAAATATGGTGTAAAAGCTGAACGTGCAGCAAGTTTAATGGATACAACATCCTGCTGTGTACAAGGAATGATTCCTTACGGAGCGCAAATATTAATTGCTGCAGCACTATCAGCATCAATCGGAATAACCTCTTTTGCAATTCTAAAAGGTCTTTTTTATCCAGCCTTGATGTTGCTTGGATTGATATTCTCCGTATCAAGAACTAAAACATAAAAATAAAGGGCGGCAAAACCGACCCTTGTAAATTAAAGTGTAGAAAAATATGTTAGTACGAGATTTTTTCAGTATAGTATCCCTTTTTTAAACCATTCCCATCAAATTATCCATTACCAAATCCATAATTGCAGGAGCAAGTTCTGTTCCGAATTCTTGTTCTACAATTGCATAGATTTCTTCAAATCTTTCCATATATCCGGCAATTCTTTCCTCTGTCTCTGCATCAACATGACCTACTTCAACTGTAGGCTGTGGCTTTTCCGTTCTTACCGGCATAAAATAATTATTGTTTGCTAAAAACTTCATAACATCGTCAGGATTTACTTCCTTACGTTCAGTATTAGCATTTGTTTTAATTTCTCCTTGTTCAGGTTGCTTTGCTTCGTCTCGTCTATTTGGAACATATCCGCCGCCTACTCCATATGAAGCGCCGCTTCCAATACTATGAATTCCATCTGCCATTTTTCTACTCCTTTTATTTCTTTTCTTTACACTAGTGTTATCGGCATTTTTTTTTAAAACTTTAATGTTTTTAATTATATTGTTACAATTCTTTACATAAATCGCTAAAACGCAGTATTTATAAGGGTAAAATTTTTCAATTTTCAAATGTCACAATTTTTAAAAAGCCAAATTTTCGTAACAATTCTTAACATTAAGGCAATTTTTGATGCTTAAAATACTTTATATATATGTGTAGAATAAAATAAAGGTGTATTTATGGGTATGAATTTTGGTTATAATACTTACGGAATGATGAACGGTATGAATATGATGGGTGCAATGCCTTTGAATACAACGTATAGCCGTAATGTTAACATAGATATGAAGCAGAAGTACGGATGCGAACATTGTTTTAATCCGCAAGTCGCATCTTATTATCCTGTTAATACGAACCCAATATCAAACAAAACTTATGGGCCGTCATTTTTGACCAGATTAATACGTAAATTTACCGGAGGGTAGGTTTGAATCATAAATCTTCCGGCAAATATATAACTGTGTCGTCAAGATATTCTCTTACAAGTTCTGAACTTATACCGCGTGGAACTATTCTTTGATAATCTCTAACAATTGATAAGATGTCATTTGTACTTAATTTGATTACTCTTCTTTGATTAGTAAAACTTTCAATTATTCTTGCCATAGAATCTCCTTTACAAGATTATTATCGGCAAAATAAAAAATTTCTTTAACGAAATCAAACTGTTAATTTAGAAAAACAGTCTTTTATTTGAGTATAAAATTGAAAATCCTCCTCTGAATTTTCACTAACAGCCGTTAAGATGTATGAATTATACTCAATTGTCTTTATTTGCTTAGATTTTTTTCCCAATTTATATTCTGCTTCAAATTTAGTCCAATCTTTATAAAATTCTTTGAGTGTTTTTGATTCAAAATTCATTCTTTTGGAGATTGCTTTATAATCTCTATCCTTTATAAATTCTATATCAACACCGCAATCATTTTTTGAAAATGCTAATGCGATATATTCCTTACTATGGCTTAAGCTTAGATATAATTCTCTGTTTTTTAAATATGGTTTGTTATCAATAAATTCAATTTTTCTTTCTTGAATATTATATTTTTCCATAAGTATTTTGTTCAACATGAAATACATAAATGAATGTTCTAAGCATTTTTTATTTTGCTTAAATGATTTATAACAAAATTCAGTTAAATTTAGATTTTTTAGTTTTTCATCATTAATACGTAATATAAAAATATCCATAAACAGTCCAAATAAATTCATTTTACAAGATTAAACCATAATATTTTACTATAGTATATCTGAATCGTCAAAAGATATGTAACTTAATTATCTATATATTTGGTATTGCTACATTCGCATATATTTATCATGATTTACTTTCCACCCCTCCCTTATTTACCCCCTTATTTACCCCACTATTTACCCCACTATTTACCCCACTATTTACCCCACTATTTACCCCCTTATTTACCCCACTGGACAAATATTTTTGAGTATTATAGAATAAATATAATTGTTAATGTAAAAGAGGTAACAAATGGATCAAATTATTAAAGTAGCATGGGAATTAAACGAAAAGACAGACAATCGTTATAAATTAGTTTATGAAATTGCGGAACTTGCAAAAAAATTGGTTGATGAGATACAAATGAAGAAAGCCCGAGACGAGTTTGGCTTCGAAGAAGCGGCAGTGAATGAAAATTCCTACAAAAAGGAAAATCCTGTAGAACATGCCATTATGGTAAAAGCTTCCGAATCAGACGATACTGAGTTGGTTGGCTAGGTTCTTAAAAAGATTAAAAAACATCCGCTTCTCTGATAAGGAGCGGATGTTTTCTTTTGTAAATTTTTCTTAATATTTAGTCAATTTTTAATCTTCACATGTTTTATAAGAAAGGAAGGTCGAAGTATGAACAAACACAGCAAAAAATTAATGAATTTGAAATGGGGGCTGTAATTATGGTAAATGTTGCAGCTATATATTCAACGTTAGGCAATCCTAATTCACTAATACCATTGTTGGTAAAGGATTCTGCTCAAACAGTCGGTATGACAACCGGTTCTATGTTAACCGGAAAAGAAGAAGGGCATGATAGGCTTATTGATGAAGTAGGAACAGAATTTATTTGGTTATGTGCTATTCCGGAATTTAAAAAATTATACAATAGTACGATTTATAAGGCTTTTAAGCTTGATTCCGAATTCGATGTAAGAAATTTTAAAGACAAAGAAATATTTAAAAAAATTAAAGATTTTGCCCCAACAGATGATATAAAAAAGAATATTGAAAAACTTGGAAAAAAAGAAGCTTTAGGGAAAAATCTTGCATTATACAGATTTTTCTTTTCTACCGGCATGGCAATTGCGAGCTATATAGGTTTAACTAAGGCAAAACAAATCTATACGGAAAATAAAATTAAAAAGAACTTAATTGCAGTATATAATGCAAAAAAAGCTAAAGAAAACAACAATAATTCGGCTAAAAACAACGAAGAACCTACATTTAAGGGAGTAGGTGATGTTGTTAAAAACTTTGCATTTTCACCAGTTAAAAATATGTGGATATTAGATGGTGCAATCACAACAGAAAGGCTAGTTGATTCAAGAACTCCTCAAGAATTTGCCGGATATGCAATAAAAGAAGCTTCTATATTATGTTTCTTGTATTATGCAGGTGGAAAAATACAAAAAGCCCTTGAGAGTAGAGCAGAAAAGAAACATAACAAAAACATAGCTCTTGACGCAAGAGTTATTGAAAATGGAAATCTTCAAAAATCATTCGAGAACGGCTCAGTTAAAAAAAGCCTTGAAAGCTTTAAAGCGGTTATTGATTCTAAAGATGTTGATTTGTATGAATTTATTCACAAAAATTCTGAAAATGATATTATAAAAGCTGCTAAAGAATCTCACATTATATCTATGTACGAAAAACCTAAAAAATGGTATGAAATATTTAAGAATACTGAATATACGGATAAAATTGACACAAGAAAATATTTAGACTTAGATGAAGTAAAGGATGTGTACAAAAATATTGAAAAACTCTATAGTCAATATACTGATGCACTAAAGAGCGGAGAAACGAGCGAAAATTTCTTTAAACAGGTTAAAAAATTAAAAAGAGGTTCTATCATTACAAATATAGGAACTTGTATGTTTGCGCTCGGAGTTGTAACACCGGCAATTATGGTGGCAAAACGTCTTATCGGAAAAGATGATGCAGAATTCCAAACAAAAAAAGAAATCAGAAAACAGCTTATTAAAGAGGGAATTATTGCCTGATTAATATTGTATTAATAAAAGCAAGCAGCTGCGAAAATCAAATCTACAACAACAATTGCAACAAAAGACCATACTACAGATTTTGTTGTAGCAATTCCGACTCCTTTTGCACCATCGCGAGCATCCATTCCGCAAGAACAGCATATTAATGATATAACAAATCCAAAAGCTAGTGATTTCATAATACAAACTTGTATGTCATGCATATTTAATCCAAACCAAACGGAGTCAAAATATGCTTTGTATGATAAGCCGGAAACAACATTTGATGCTAAAGCTCCTCCAAGGATGCCAACAACAGAAGATATAATTACAACAAGAGGCATCATTAATGTTCCTGCTAATACGCGCGGAGTAAAAAGATAATGAACAGGATTAACTTTTAATACTCTAATCGCATCAATTTGTTCAGTAACTTTCATTGTTGCAATTTCGGAGGCAAGCGATGAACCAATCATTGAAATAATTGCAAATCCTGCCATAATAGCTGCTTCTTCTCTTACCATCAAAATCGCAATAAGCATACCTACATAATTACCGGCTCCTTGCTTAACCATTTCACCTGCAACCTGCATTGCTACGATTATTGATGTCATACCTACAATTGATAATGTAATAGGAAGAGAGGTTACACCATATCTATAGCTCTGGTAGATTAATTCTTTAAGAGTTGTTGGCTTATTTCTTAATCCTTTTATAAAATCAATACCATAAGAAACAACATTTCCAAGAGTAGAAATCAAATTTTCTACTCCTAATAAAAACATTCTTATTAATTTATATGTGTATGTAGTTTTATAACAGACTCTCATAGTTTAAACTTATTCAGCGGTTCTAATTTCTGCCCATATAGACGGAGTTTTTGTATTGCAATCAACTATATCTATAATTCTATAGTTTGGAATTGGTGCAGTAGATACGTGAACTACTCCATCTATATTCTCTTCTTTATTTATACCAAAATGACCTGATATTATTGATATAACATTACTATGTTTTTTTACTATGTCTAAGTATTTATCCGTTTTTAAAGTCATATAACTTTCATTATCTTCAGGCGGAATCAATGGGAAATGCTGCAATATAACAACATTTTTCTTTTGGTATAAATCTAAATTTGCATTAAGCCAATCAAGTACATCTTCTTTAAAATATCCGTTAGTGCTTGGAATTACGTCTTTTGCCCCGTCAACAACTATAAAAACTACTCCTCCACGTTCAAAAGCATAATTTAAATTATTGTTTCTATAGTTTTTTAAATTTTTTCTTAAAATATCCGCATATTCTTTTTTGCTTAAATTTTTATACTTATTAACTTCTCTGTCTCCAATTAAGACATAAAACGATTTTTTAAGTTTTTTGGCTTCTTTTAAAAAGCTTTCTAAATCTTTTTTATCCGGTTTTTGAATGTTATCTCCGGTAAATACAACAAAATCTATATTTTTTTGCTTGTTTATATCCTTAATCACATTATGCAAAGCTGTGTTATCGTGCCCTTTTGAATAATTTACATCCGTAATCTGTGCAAATCTTATATCTTTACCGAAAGAATAAGTCATAAATAACATATAAATAAAAAGAAAACAAAATACTTTTTTCATCATTTTATCCCTATATAAATATAAGTTTTACAATCATATAATAGCATAAAATTTATATCTTTTGAACTTAACTATGTGCACAAACTTCTTCTTTTCTAAATTGCATTTCATAAAGAGATTTATAAGCACCGTTTTCGATGTTTAATAATTCTTCGTGAGTGCCGATTTCTGCAATTTCACCTTGATTTATTACAACTATTTTATTAGCATTTTGAATTGTTGATAATCTGTGCGCAATAACCAAAACTGTTTTATCCTGCATTAAATTATCAATGGCTTTTTGAACAATTGCTTCTGCTTTGTTGTCTAAAGCTGATGTAGCTTCGTCTAGGATAATAATAGGTGCATCTTTTAAGAAAGCTCTTGCAATGGCAACTCTTTGTTTTTGCCCTCCGGACAATAAAACCCCACGTTCTCCGATTACTGTATCTAAACCGTCTTTAAGTGTTGATATAAATTCATCTAAGAAAGCCATTTTGACAGCTTTTTGAATTTCTTCTTTTGTAGCATTTTCTTTTCCTAGAACAATATTTTCTCTAATAGTTCCGGAGAATAGGAAGTTATCTTGGAAAACAACAGCTATATTTTGCCTTAATGAATGTAGAGTAAAGTCTCTTATGTCAGTTCCATCAATTGTGATAGAGCCGCTTTTAATATCATAGAATCTTGGCAGTAAATTCACAATGGTAGTTTTACCACCGCCGGAATTTCCGACAAAAGCGACAGTTTCTCCCTTGTGAATTTCAAGGTTGATGTTCTTAAGAACAGGGACATTTTTTACATATTCGAAATTAACATTTTTGAATTCGATTATTGAATGTTCTCTTTTCATATTAATAGCATTTTCTTTATCTTTGATTTTAGGGGTAGATTCTAACACTCCGAATACTCTTTCTATTGCCATAAATGACATTTGAACTGCATTAAAATTATTCCCCAAATTTTTAATAGGAGTATATAACATAATTAATGCAGTTATAAATGAAACGAAATTCCCGCTTGTGATTTGTCCTGTTAATATTAAGTGAGAACCGTAACCTATAGCTAAGCCAATACCTATTGAGACTATGACATGCATCATAGGAGATAACCAAGAGGTTTTTTGCACCATTTTAATTTTCAAGGAGAAAATATTTGATAAAATGTTTTTGAACTTATTTTCTTGCAGGCTTTTTAAATTGTATGAAGTAATTGTTTTATTTCCGGAGAAGGATTCATTGTAAGCTGTAATAACTGCAGAACCGGCACTAACAGATTTGTCCATTACTGATTTTATTCTTTCTCGAATATTTGTTAACGGTATAAAAGCAGCACCTAAAACACAAACTGCAATTATGGCAAGCTGCCAGGAGTTATAAAATAGAACAGCAACCAGCGATAGTGATGAAAATAATCTTGAAACAAAAGTTTTTAAATTGTCTAACAGACCATTACAAGCTAAATCGGCATCGTTGTTGAAACGGAAAACAATGTCGCCGGATTTTTTCTTATCGAAATAACCGGTTTCAAAAGTCAGCAATTTTTGATATAAAGTGTATTTCAAATCATTTGTAATTTTTCCGCCGACCCAAGTGTTTAAATAAGTCGCCAAATAGTTTAGCAGCCCTTGAATACATGTAAAAGCAACAATCCCAAACGGAATATACCAAGGCGATTCGATGGATTTTTCAACCATAACTAAATCCATGTATGGTTTTAAGGAAAGTGCAATCACAGCATCCAGAGAACCTATCGGGATGCAGATTAGGACAGCAAGTATAGCTCTAAACCAATATGGTTTAACATACGGCCACATGCGTGAATAATTTATATATGCTTGAGTTTGTTTTATCTTCTCAATAAATTCTAATTTCATAAACTAACCTTATTTTTTGATAGAAGTTTTAAACTTTATTTTTAAACCTACTATTGTAATTACTTTTCTTTTTATGTCGTTATTTTTTTCATTTCTTATTGAAAATAGAAATGAAAATACTTTTTTAGCAAAAGAATAATTAGAATAATTAGAATAATATTTTAAATATTTTTTCGAAAATTTTGCATTTTTCAAAATTTCTTTTGCATCAATTGTTGCTTTTTGAATGCTATCATAACCTACCATAAAATGTCTTGGCAATTCTTCTCTGTTTTTTATAATATTTATTATTGTGAAGACCGCTTTGTCTATTATTTTTTTGTCATCAATGATATTGTAAGGAGTTTTTAATTTTTGATATTCTTTTAATTGTTTCGGAATTTTATGTATTCCACTTTTTACAAGTTCAGTACCTGGAAACCAACCTAGTTCAAATGCCATTGCCCTGCAAAACTTTTGCGTTTCCAATCTAACAACTCCCGTTAACGCTTCAAGTGCATGTTTAGACGAACAGTACGCACTACCCCATAATCTTACACTTACACCATGCATAGATGTGTTATTAACAATGGTACCATAGTTCTGCTCTTTAAAGTACGGAATAATAGCATTTATTGTATTAAATGTTCCAAAATAATTTACTTCCATCAAATTTTTTAAATGTTGCAGTGTTTCATGCTCACACGCGACATTTGCTGTTATTCCCGCATTATTAACTAAAACATCAATTGAACCAAATTTTTTTATTGTAAGCTCTATTGCATTTTTGATTTGCTCAGGTTTTGTAACATCAACCGATAAACATAAAGAATTTTCTTGCGTAAAATCTGGTATGCGTCTGGCAACTGCGACTACATTATCTCCGTACTCCAATAGTTGTTTGCAAAACTCATGTCCTACGCCACTTGAGGCGCCGGTTATAAACCAAGTTTTTGTCTTATTTTTTTTGTTTTTCATTTTTATCACCTATTTCATTCTTCTAATAATTTCCTGAGCTCTTTTTTCATCTTGCATTTTAGTAAATACTTCAAAAATTATCGGCTTGTCACATTTATCGTTACAAAAACTATAAAATTGTTCTAAAAGGTTTTCCTTAGTGTTTGCTGACATATATTTAAAACCACAAGATTCAGCCCAATTTTTGGCACCATTTTTATAGTGCCCTTGAGCACAAACATATTTGGATACTTTACCTTCTCTATCATCAGATATAGGTTTCCAAGGACCAAATTCCATTTCGCAACCTTCGTTATTATTTACTAATAAAATTCTGATATTATTCTTAATATCTCTAATACCAAGCGAATTCATATCGTAAAAGAACGCTAAGTCTCCGATAAGAGCAAAATTTAATTTATTTTTTTGAACGTATGATTGACCAACAAGAGTTGATAAAGCACCATCTATCCCAAAACCACCAACATTAGCATTTACTTGAATTGAATCGTCTAAATCAAAGAAATTCATAGAACGGAGCGAATTTAAAATTCCAAGATGCAACACACTGTTGTTTGGAATATTTTTAGACAAATGATATGCAATAAATGGAAGCGATAATGGTAAACTATCAATATCTGAGAATTTTTTTGAATTTTTTCTTAATATTTCAATATAGTTATTACTTTTAACATCTTTTGAAATCATTGCCTTTAATATATTTTTTTCTAATCCAACAAAAATTTTTGTCGTTCTATAGTTTTTTCTAGTAATAAACTTATCTTCTTTGCTGACTTTCCATTTTAAAGCTTTATCGAATATTGGATTAGTTGTATAGTCGCAAGAAATTCCACCTAAATCAATCAATATATCAGGAGAAACTCTATTTGGTGAAAATAGAGTATAATCATTAATCATAAATTTATTTTTGCCTTTGTAGTTTGATGTATGATCACAAAATACAGGAGCATTATAATGCTGAGCAAATTCGGAAATTACATTTTCATACTCTTTGTCAAACTTATTGTGCTGTCCGATAAATAATGCAACATTTTTTTTATTAAATTCCCCGCAATGTTTGTCGAATTTTTCATATATAAATTCTGTAGACCAAACATCTGTTGGAAGCGGATATTTTGTTTTAATCATATTTATGTCAACCTTTGAAGGACAATCGATATGAACCGGTTCGTGTTTATATTTTGCAGTTGAAAGTGCAGCATTTAAATATGTCAAACATCTTGATTTTTCTTCCGGACTTTGAATCCCAGGCAGTGCTACATCAATCGTCTTAATATCATTTTGAGAAACTGAACGATCAATAAATTGCGGAGAATTACTAAATGCATTATTGATATATTCATAAAAAGTTAAAGCAATTATTGGGAGTTTTTTATAATACGCTTCAGTTAAAGCCGACATATAATTCCTTGAGGCAGTTGCTCCGGTACAAGTTATTACAACTGGTTCTTGAGTTTCATATGCAATTCCTGTTGCAACATAAGCTGCACTCCTTTCATCTACGACTGAATAGCAGTTGAAAAAATTGTCATCTTGAACCAACATTGCAAAACCTGCATTTTGAGTTCCAGGGGAAGTAACAATGTTGCGTATTCCATATTCTTTCAACATGGCAATTACATAATGAATTGCATTGTAATTATATGCTGGTTTAGAAACGCCAGATTTAAATTTGATTTTTAAACCCAAACAATTTACAATCTTCCTTTTTGATGTTCCGCTATATTCATTTTTAACAGAAAATAATTTTTCTAATTTAGACACTTAAACCTCTCTTATACTTTATCATGTAAAAAATTCATTTCATTTATTATTAAATCTTGTGACATAACTTTGGGAGTATAAAGCGCTTTTTCCATAAAGTTTTTAGCTTTTATTTTTTCATCTACAAGCACTTTTTCAAAAAAATCGTAGTTGTAATCGTTAAATATTACCTTGTTTTTGCTTGCTTCCTTAAAACTATCAATAAACAATCCGCCTATTTTAAACATGTTTATCAAGGAGTCAAATCTAGCGACACCTCTTTCTCTATTCACAATACAAATAAATTTCTTATGGAAAATCAAAGCAAAGCAAAGACCATGGAATGAATCGGTAATAATATATTCAGCATCTCTAAATGCTTTAAGAAAATCTTCAATCGAATAACCTGAGTCCACAAATTCAACTATTGGCATTTTGTAAGAAGCTTGAATATGGTTTTTAAAAGAATTTGCTTCGTCTTTTTTTTCAAAAATATAGCTTACTATTGTGCCCTTATAATCATTGGTCGAATTGTTTGCCAAATCTTCCCATTTTGATTTATCCAATAAGAACACCGGGTCAATTATGTGTTGTGCTTCAATATTAAATTCATTTTTGCAAATATCAACTCCTGAATCTTCTCGTGTTGAAATATAATCAAAACGCTTCAATGCTTGTTTCGCAAATAATGATTGTAACGGAGTTCTAGCATCAAAATAATCAGTTCCGAAGCTGGCTGAAAACGCAATTCTTCTTTTAGAAAATTCAGTAAATGCAAGTAAATATCTAGAAAGATTTCCAAATGTATAACGAGGTCTAAAGACTTGATCGGAACCGACAATAAAATTATCTGTACAAGCATTTAAACATAAAAAATCATTGTAAGTACAAACATCGGGAGTTAAAGATAAATACTTTTTTGCAAATTTTTCAGAAAAAGAACCTATATATCTTTTTCTTGCCCAAGAATGTTTAAAATTTAAAATCTTAAAATCACGTCCCATGTCAAATAAATATTGTTGTATAGCATAGGCAGTTAAACTCGCACCATAATTTAGTGACCACCAATAATTCATGATAATGCCGTCATATTTACGAGCGCAAAGTTTGTTTATATTATCAGTAATTATCTTCTCATATTTAACTTTTAACCTTATTTTAATTCCAAGTATACTGATAAGCTTGTACTTAGAGTCATTAAAATAGTAACTTTCCGATGAAAAAATCCTGTGTAAAAATGATTTTGTATAACCGATTTTAAACTTTAGGCTGTCTAATTTAGATTTTAAATCTTCGCTATCAACAAAATTAGAGATCTTATCAATTAATTTTTTGATTTTTTTCTTGTTATATCTTGTATATTGTCTTTGTTGTTGAGCACCATACCAATAAGCAATAGAGTTTAAATATTTGCATAATATTAATTTTTTAAAGTCATCATCAGAGTCATTAAAAATTTCTGAGTTTAATAGGGTTAGTAATGTATCCACACTATGTCCTGTCCAGTTTAATCTTTTTGTGAAACTATTTTCTGCATCACGATAGGTGTACAAGATTTCCTGAATATATTCTATGCTTGGTTTGTTTTTTAAGCAAGTTAATATATAGTATCCATCCTCGGAAACAACAATATTTTTGTTAAATAAAATGTTATTTTTTAACAAAAATTCTTTTTTGATTAATTTATCCCATACATAATTTGTAAAAGGCAAAAATAAATTAATATCGCCGGGGTTATCAATATATGAACGCATACTACTAAGATTGTTGTGTTTTGTAGAGCCATTTATCATACGACGGTGGCAAAAAATTACCATGTCGGAGTTAGCAGCGGTTATTTTATTGTATGAAGTCTCTAACGCATTTTTTTCTAAGATATCATCTGCATCGATAAATTGTATATATTCACCTCTTGCCACATTAAATCCTGCATTTCTTGCAGCAGCTGGACCCAAATTTTTTTGATTAAAAAATTTTATTCTATTGTCTTTTTGGGCATATTCTTCCAGTATTTGTAATGAACTATCAGTTGAACCATCATTAACACAAATAATTTCAATATCTTTAAAAGTTTGGTCTACTACACTATCCAAGCATTCTCGCAAATATTTTTCCGAATTAAAAACAGGTATAATTACACTTATCTTAGGCATGTATTAACTCCACTACTTCAGGTCGATTCCATTGCATAGACAAACGGAATGCTATCCTATATGTCTTTAAAACTTCGGAGAGGGAGGGATTCGAACCCTCGGTAGAGTCTCCCCTACAGCGACTTTCGAGATCGCCACCTTAAACCGCTCGGACACCTCTCCAATGTCCTTATTATATCACAGAATAATATTTATACAGATTTATGTTGCAATTTTTCTTTTTCATACCTTTTTTTTGTTGAAAGTACGGTCATGCCGGATACGAAAAATCCCATTACTCCAAGTGCAAACAAATACGGAATTCCAAATATAACACCTTTTTGTTTAATCAATGATTTAAATTCCTTATCAACGGTACTTCCTTTTTCTTTTGCCAGTTTTTCTGCCAGTTTACCAAGTTCCTCGAAAGGTGTCACTTCTTTTTTACTATTCATGACATCTGTGCATTTTCCATATTTATAAAGTAAATTCTTGAATCCTTTTTCAACAAGTTCACTGCCTGTTATTACATACAAAGCTACCAAAGGGAATCTTGTCGCTGTTTCTTTAAGGTTTTCTTTGCCTCTATCTGCTGATGCTCCAAAATATCCGCATCCGCCAACAAGCACGCAAGTCGTCAACTGACCCTTACTCAAAACCAGTTTCCCCTTTGGACTTTTTGCAAAATCCATATTAAAGTATTTATTTACAAAGTTTTTTGCCTTTTCGTTTTTAGAGAAAAGTTTATTGCCCGGAGCTACAATAAATTCTGATATTTTTTGCAATGTTTTTGAGTTTTTGCCTTTTGTTGCAAGAAGTCCTGCAAGTCCCCAAAAGCCGGCATAAGTTATTCCTGCTCCAATAATATGTTTCTTTGCACTTGATTTAACTTTTTCTTGATGCTTTGCATCTTCTCTATTATTTTCCAAAGAAGCAATATTTCTAAAATCACTCTTATTAAACAGTTTTAATGTCATTAGATTTTTTATATAATTTAGAGAAAATTCTGTTAACGGAATTGCCGTTGCAGCAAGCGCAATTGCAGCTTTTACTGGAAGAATCTTTTTATTATTTTCTCTTACTAGCAGATTTTTTTCTGCCTTCTTTATTAAGTTCACACCTGTTTCCGAAACTTCTTTTTTTAATTCAGGATTTAACCCCCTTGAAAAACACTTTCTTGCTACGTGTTCTCCTAAAATAGCCGGAGAAAGATAGATTAATGCTTCCTCCGTAGTCTCAAGAAACGTATTTTCTGTCAAATCTTCTATACTTCTTGAGAAAACTGCTTTCGGAATTAGACATGTAGAAACATCCTGTATATAACGCGTAGTCGATAAGCCTGACGCACTTTCCTGATGTCTCAAAAACCGTGCAACAGGTCGTAAACTTTTAGGTAAATTGTTGATTAGAACTTTTATTTTATTATCTGACATTTTAATTTTCTCCAATACAAACTACAAGACTAGTCCTCAATACTGCCCTTGTAATTCATATTGCTAATTAAACAGTTATGACAAAATGGGCAGTTAAACTAACCCGCGCCACCAATATCTGTTCAATTTTTGTGATTTTCTATGCATATTTACATAACCTACGACTAGTGAACAAATTTTATACAATTGCCCTAATTTGTTTGATATTGTATACCATACATATTACTATGTCAAGACTTTTAGACTTTTGTAGAACTTTTTGCACACATTCATTGCTTAATATTTTGTAAAATAATCTTTCTAAAATTTAAAATTTGTTATAGAATATAATTACTCTTCTATCACAAGTATGAAAGGATTACCAACATGGTTCTTGAAATGCCTTATTCACAGCTTGAGAAAGCTGTTAACCCTACTCACGATATCAGATTATTTTCCGGTCGCTCGAACCCCCAACTAGCACAAGAAATAGCTGATTATTTAGGTACCACGGTTGGACCTATGGTCATAAAGAATTTTGCTGACGGAGAAATTTACGTTCAGATTAAAGAAAGCATAAGAGGCGATGATGTATTTATAGTTCAGCCTATTTGTAATCCGGTTAATGAAAATTTAATGGAACTGTTGATTATTATTGATGCTTTCAAACGAGCAAGTGCAAAATCAATTACTGCAGTTATTCCATATTATGGTTACGCAAGACAAGACAGAAAAACTTCCGGCAGAGAAGCTATTACAGCTAAGCTTGTAGCAGACTTACTAACAACTGCTGGTGCTAACAGAGTTCTTGCTATGGATTTACATACAGGTCAAATCCAAGGTTTCTTCAACATTCTTGTTGACCATATTTTTGCGAATCCTATTATTATAGATTATATCAAGAACTTGAATATTAATCCTGATGATATGATTGCAGTTTCGCCGGATATGGGCGGTGCAAATAGAACCAGAGCATTCGCAAAAAAACTTGACTGTCCTATGGCTATCATAGATAAGCGAAGAGACAAGCACAATGAGGCAATCGCAGCACATATAATAGGTGATGTAGAAAATAAAGTTTGCTTAATGTTCGATGATATTATTGATACTGCGGGAACAATTTGTGAAGCTGCAAAACTTTTAAAATCCAAAGGGGCTAAAAAAATATATGTAGGTGCAACACACGCAGTATTTTCAGGTCCTGCAAGAGAAAGATTAGAGAACTCTCCAATAGAAGAATGTATTGTAACAAATACTATTCCTTGGAAGCAAGAAGATTTACCAAAAAATGTTAAGCAACTTTCTGTAGCTCCACTTTTAGGTGCTGCTATTTCAAGAATTCATGATGATGAGTCTGTAAGTTCATTATTTGGTTTTGAAAAAGAAATGAAAGTTTAAGAATACATAGGGTCTCTCAGTTCCGCGTTTTTCCTATACTCATTCCTCTTTCCGGAATATTACAAGTAATTTAAAACTATTCACAACCAAAATTATATATGATATAATGTAAGTAGGTTTTAACGTTTAAATAGTCGTTCACTCGGATTAGTCATAGAAAGGCTTTTTTTATAAGAATGATGAGTAGTATGGAATTTCAAAATGACCTTGATAAACTTTTAGCAGTAATGCCCCCTAAAGTTGTATCTTTTATCACGCAAGAAAGTTTAAATGATGTAATTGAGATTGTCTTAGATATTGGCAGGGTTCCTGAAGTTCGTCACTCCGGCGGAAGAATTGAAAAACTTGGAAACGAAATTGTTAATGAAGATGATATTAATTATGTAACGTCTAGAATTCAAAATTTTACTCATGATAACCGTTCAGGAATTCCGGGAACTTTACATAGAATTAGTGCGATAAGAAACCGTCAAGGAAAAGTGATTGGTTTAACTTGCAGAATAGGTAGAGTTGTAACAGGTACTATTGCGTGTATAAAAGATTTCTGTACACAAGGAAAAAGCATTTTATTTTTAGGTCCTCCGGGAGTTGGTAAAACAACAAAATTAAGAGAAATTTCACGATTAGTAGCTGATGAGCTTGGTAAACGTGTAGTTATAGTTGATACTTCAAATGAAATAGCCGGAGATGGTGATGTCCCGCATCCTGCAGTAGGTGCTTCAAGAAGAATGCAGGTTGCTCAGCCTGAATTACAAAAAGATATAATGATAGAAGCAGTTGAAAACCATACACCGGAAGTTATTGTTGTCGATGAAATCGGAACTGAGGCTGAAGCCCAAGCTGCAAGAACAATTGCAGAACGTGGTGTAATGCTTATTGCAACAGCACACGGAAATTGTTTGGAAAGTCTTATAAAAAATCCAACTCTTTCGGATTTGGTTGGTGGAATTCAATCAGTAACATTAGGCGATGACGAAGCCAAAAGAAGGGCTTCTCAAAAAACTGTTTTGGAAAGAGAAAAACAGCCAACTTTTGATATAGTAATTGAAATTCAAGATAGAAATACACTTGCTGTGTATAAAAATACATCAGAGGCAGTTGACTATATTTTGCGAGGATGGCCGATTCGACCTGAAATCAGAAAAGTCGATTCAAAAATTACCGAGCCTGTTCAAGAACTTAGACAGGAATTATCACAAGAACTAAAAAAACAAGAAATTCAGCAAACTCCAAATGAAAACAAAATGAATTTTTCATTCTCTCGTCAAGAATATGTAGAGAAAGTAAAACCGCTAAAAAAAGTTTATCTTTATGCCGTTTCAAGAACTATAGTTGAAAAAATTATTGAAAGTTTAGACTTAAATGTAGAGATTACAAGAAATATTGAGGATTCTGATATTGTAATTGCGCATAAAAATTACGCAAAAGGCGGAGCAAAAATATTAAATTCTGCTCAGGAATATCGTATCCGTGTATTTTATGTAAAGACAAACTCTATGGCACATATTCAAAAAGTATTAAAAGAAGCACTTGATATTCAACCCGGTGATGTAAAAGTAACTCAAGATTATAAAGATGAAACAGAAATTGCTTTAGATGAAGCAAAAAATGCTATCAAAAAAGTATTGGAAGGTGCGCCGGAGATTGAACTTATGCCTCAAAATACACACATAAGAAAATTGCAGCATGAACTCGTTGAACAATATAATTTGAGAAGTATTTCTATCGGTGAGGAACCAAATAGAAGATTGAAAGTTATAAGAAAATAATTGTTAAAGTTTAACCATTCATGGAACGTCCAGTTTCTTGAGAACGAATTTTTTCTATCAGTTGAACAAACAATCTATATGATTTAGGGAAATGTGTTGCAATAGTAAACTCTGAGTCAGATTTCCCAGATAGCCATAAACAACCTGCTTCCGCTGCAAATTCAAAAATGTTTTCTGCGCAATATGTGTAATTACCAAAAGCAAGTATAGTATTTCTTAATCTTTTTTCATCATGATGAATTCTTTGCTCTTCTTCAAATGCTTCTACAAATTCTTTAAAGAGCGGTTCATTTGATGTATTCTTTCCATCAATAACAGTTGCCATCATTGCATGAATCATTTCGTGCAAAAGAGTATTAGAATCAACTTTATTACCAATACTTATATTATCCGTTTCAATAGAATATTGTGCTAAAGTTAAGTAACCAGAGGTACTTATTTCAACATTTTTTGTAGCTTCTTTTGCGAACTCCCATAAAGATATTTTGTTAAATTCATCTAACGCATTAAGTAAGAGTTGTTTGTGTTCTTCATCAAGCTTAGATGTTAACATAGTCAAATCAATAATACGTTCTTTTCCCGTGGATTTATTTCTTATAACAATTTTATCATTAGTTTTTGTTACAGAAAGTTCTTTTTCGCCGTCTTTTATCATAGTTTCTGATTTTTTAGCTAAATCGGCTACAGGTGACTTATGAATATCAAAATTGTACCGACCATATTCGATTTCTACATTTTGTGCTACTTCTTCCAACAACTCAAGAGAATCATTATATGCGTTACCTGCATAAGTTAGGATATTTTCTAAATAATCTCTACATTCAGAACCAAATGCAATATCTTCACCATTTATACAATCTGCTTTTAACTTTTCTATATCAAAATGTTTTTCTTCTCCTTTCCATTTATAAAGATCATATATAAAACCAGCTTCATTATTTGTTATATCAAAATTTGTTCTCTCTTTTAAAATTTGCTTAATCTGAGATGCAATTTCAGAATCAATTTTATATTCATCCTCTGAAAAAGTATCTCCTTTTTTTCTATATTGCTTTATCATATCTATATCAATTTCTAAAGATATATTTTTAATAAAGTCTATAATTTTTGAACTATTATATGAAACCGTAAATCTTCCACAATCTTCCAACATTTTAGCTGCAGCAATTTCGTTTAATTCAATATCAAAATTTTCTTTTATAAATTTTTGTATATCTTTTACTTGTTCTCTATCTACTGCATTGCTTTTATACTTTGCTTCTAAATCTCTTTCTCTTTCAAAATATTGGCGAACTCTTTTATAAAGAGGATAATATCCGCCGGAAAAAGCACTGGCACTGGAACCGAATTTGCTAGTAGGATCATATTCATCATAATCTAGTTCAAAATTTGAAAATTTATTTTGCAAAGTATTAAGATATCCAACCATTTTACCTGAGGATAATTTTCCATCTTTATATGCTGATATCATGGCAGAATACATTGTTTTCCCGCCTGATTTTTTTCTATAAGCTTCTAAAAATTCTACAGGATTTTTTATATTATTTATTACGTCAAAATTTCCATTTATAAAGTCATCAACCGATTTTTGTAGCAAATAGGGATTAGATTTTGTTATTGTTTCATACTCTTTTTTATATACATATGAGACAAAAGATTTTCCATCAAAAACTACCTCTACTTCATACTTGCCTTCAGGGAATCTTTCATCATAATTATTATATTTTTTTAAATCCTCTTTAATTTTATTTTTATATTTTTCAATAACATTATCTTTTGTTTCAGGATTTTTAAAATTTTCCCAATCTTCTTCGGTAAATTCTTTAAATGGATTATGTGTTATGTGCTCTATCCATTCTCTACCGTTTTCATCTGTATTTGTGTTTTTAGATTTATTATCGCCGGTTAAAGTCACTCTATCACCAATACCTAAATCATCCTCAAATTCATCTTCCCATACGGTATTTTTAAATTCTGTATTAGAATTTTCACCTATTGATTCACTTGGTTTTAACTGTGCGTTAATTGTTATATCTTTATTATTATCAAAATGAAATAGTGCCATAATTCATCCTCTACTTACAAATAATATAACGGCATTTTTTTGAAAAACTTTAATAGAATTGTTAAAATTGTTACAAAATTTTACATTAAAAATTAAAAATTTTATTTTTGCGTAATTTTAACGATTTTAAGCTGTTTATATTTATTTTATGCAATAATAGATTTATGGTTAGAGAATTTGATTTTTATGTAGTTCCAACTCCAATAGGAAATATTAGCGATATTACTTTAAGAGCGATAGATGTTCTTAAAAATGTTGACTTAATTGCTTGCGAAGATACAAGAACTACTCAAAAATTGCTCAATCATTATGATATAAGAACTAAATGCATTTCATATCATAAGTATAATGAACGAGAGAGAGTTGATTTTTTCTTATCAGAGCTTAAAAGCGGTAAAAAAATTGCGCTTGTTTCTGATGCAGGAACACCTCTTATTTGTGACCCCGGAACAGTTATCATAGAAGAACTTGTAAAAAATGGGTTTTCAGTTACTTCACTTCCTGGAGCCTGTGCTATTACAACATTTCTTTCTCAAATTCCAAGAAATGGGGAAGAATTTACATTTCTGGGTTTTATACCACGGAGTGAAAATCAAATATCCGAATTAGCACAAAAATATGTTTCACAAAATATCATATTTTATGATTCTCCCGAAAGAATTTTAAAGACGTTAAATATTATCAAATCCATAAGAGGAGATATTAAGATAGCTTTAGGACGTGAGCTTTCCAAACTCTTTGAAGAAGTTAAATATGGAAAAATAACTGAAGTTTTAGAATATTTTAAAAATGGAATAAAAGGTGAAATTGTATGTATGATTTATGCAGACGAAAATAGCCAAGACAAAGAATTGGATAATAAAATAAAAGAACTAAAACAAAAGGGATTCAGAGATAAAGAAATATCCATAGTCCTTTCAACACTTTTTAGTCTCAATAAAAATAAAGTTTATAAACGAAGCTTAGAATTACAATCCTAACTCTTTACATAATTGAGATACAGCTACCTCTACAGATGCCTTTTTTCTTCCAAAATGTTCCAAAACTTCCTGCATAACGGATTTGTATTTGCCCATAGGATTAACTAAAGAATGCTGCGTTTGTATTGGTTGTAAAAGATTCCGTAAATCAGATAACTCTGACGGTTTTAATTCGTTAATTGTTTTTATAAAAGATTCATCACGTAATGCCATATCTAAATAAGCTTTCATAGAAGCATTTTGTTTTGCCTCTACAATCTGTTTTCGGATTGTCATATTAGCAGTAATATCAAATTGACTATCATATGCAAAATGTTTTGCGTTTTGCGCAGCCTTATTTAATGCATATAATACCTCATTTTTACCGGTAAAACTTACAGAATTTATTTTTATATCCATTTTAATACTACCCTATAATATTTCTATACTTATTTATAACCTTGTAAAAATAATTTTTGCGACTATTTTTACAAATATTTACATATAATTATGATAAAATAAAGACATTGCTTGGAGGAAATTAAGATGGCAAAGATTATAACTATCGGAAGTGCAACAATGGATGTATTTGTAGAATGTGATGAGGCTAATATAGTATCAGTTTGTACTAAAGATCACAGCAGAGATTTTATGAGTTATCCTTATGGCTCAAAGATTGACATATCATCATTTTCATCAAGAGTTGGCGGAGGCGGAGTTAATACTGCCTGCAACTTTGCAAATCTCGGGTTTGAAACATCTGCTATATTTAAAATAGGTAACGATATATATTCAGAAGGTATTTTGGACTTTTTTAAACATCATAAAGTAAGTCTTAAACATATTATCCAAAGAAAAGATGTTTCAACAGGTTTTTCAATAATATTAGTCAGCTTTCAAGGTGACAGAACTGTTTTGGCACACCGTGGCGCTAATGCTCTTATACAAAAAGAAGAAATTGATTTTGATGCAATTAAAGATGCTGATTTTATTTATGTTGCGCCTTTAAACGGAGAATCGAATGCTGTAATTGAGCCTCTTGTTGATTATGCACACAAACATGATTTAGCAATATGCTTTAATGCAGGCACAACAAGCCTTAAAAAAGGACATAAGCACTTAGATAAAATCCTTAAATATGCTCATGTTGTTGTTATGAATAAAGAAGAAGCAATTATGGCGACCGGAATACAAGTCAGACCTGATACTAAAACAGAAAAATTCTCTCAAGAACTTGTTCATTCTGATTTAAAGAAAATACTTAAAACAATGAAAGTTCAAGAATACCAAGTTATTGTAATAACTGACGGAAATAAGGGAGCTTATGCATATGATGGTCGTAAATACTATTTCTGCCCGACATTCCCATCGCCGGTTGTATCAACTCTTGGTGCCGGAGATGCTTTTGCTTCAACTTTTTGCGGAGCACTTAACAGAACAAATCTTAATGTCGGACTTTCATTAATGTACGGTTCTGTTAATTCAGCGAGTGTCGTTTCTGAGTTTGGCGCAACTGAGGGACTTTTGACATTTAAAGAAATCGAAAAAAGACTCAAAAATAATCCTGATTATACTTATTTGGAATGCTAAGTAAATAAATTAGAAAACAAATATAGACGGATTTATAAATCAATAGTTAATACTTTTGAATAGAGATTTTACTTGGTTATGAATATTTTCTATTGAATTATCAGAGTTAATAATTTTTACTCTATCAGGCTCTTTTTTTGCAATCTCCAAAAAGCCTTGTCTAACGCGTTTAAAGAATTCTATTCCGGATGACTCCATTCTATCTTTGTCATTCCCAATTCTTTTCATAGAAGTTTCAATATCTATATCAAAAACAATAGTTAAGTCGGGTTTTAGACCTCCTGTTGCTATATTGTTAAGCATGTTTATTCGTTCTATATCAAGCTGCCTGCCATACCCTTGATACGCAACGGTCGAATCTGTATGTCTGTCACATAAAACTACTTTTCCTGCTTGCAGAGCAGGTTTAATTATACAGTCAACGTGCTGGGCTCTGTCTGCAAGAAATAAAAAAGATTCGCAATTTGGAGAAACGACACCATCGTAGTTTAAAAGAATTTCTCTTATTTTAACTCCCAGCCCTTTTGCGCCAGGTTCGCGCGTTAAAATGGTTTCTATATTTTTAGATTTTAAATATTCCGCTAGAAGATTAATTTGTGTAGTTTTTCCACACCCATCAGCACCTTCAAACGTTATAAACAGTCCTTTTTTCATAAATCTACTCTCCAATATTTATTATATCAAGAATAAATTATGCAAACATAAGTATTATATTTTAAAATAATCTACTCTTTTAACATTATTTAGTCTGGATATAAATGAAGATGGAAAAACATCAATAGCATGTTTTAGGAGTTCTGCATTTTTGTTATATATGAGAGCATTAGATTTTATTTTATTGTTTAATTCCAAATATGTATTTATAGTATTATTTAATTCTACATTTGAGTTTAAGTTTGTGTAATTCTTAATTTTTTCTAATATACTTTGCATTGTTAAAGAAAGCTCATGGTCAAATGCAAATCTTCTATTCAGATTTTCTTTTTTTATGCCAAGGGTCATTGCTTCATCTCTTAATTTAGCTGCATATGTTATTTCTGTGGCATCATTTTGCATTTCTGTTTGTATTTTAGAAAGAATTGCTGATATTAGAGAGTATCTTTTTTGTAGCAGAATGTCCATTAACTTATATGAATTATATACGTTATTTTGCTTTACTTTTATCGATATATATATACAAATGCTTGATATTCCAATCGCTGCAATTAAAATTAATAACAATTTTAGTAAAATTATCATAGATTTAACTCCTTTTAACACACAAATTATTACTTTAAGTATATAATATAAAATATACAATAATGCAAAATTGTTATAATTTGTTACATTTAGAATATTATTACATTAAAATACTCGACAATTAATCTTGTTTTAATTATGATAAAAACTATACTAGCCAAATATAGTTAAAGGAGAATTAGAAATGCAAGTAATATTGAAAAAAGAAGTTCAAAATATCGGTGAAGCCGGTGATTTAGTAAATGTAAAAGACGGTTATGCAAGAAACTATCTTATTCCTAAGAATTTTGCAGAAGCTGCAACAGAAGGTGCTTTAAAAAATAGAGAGCAAAATATTGCAAGAATTAAAGCAAAACAAGAAAAATTACATCAAGAAGCTATGGCTAAAGCAGAACAAATAGAAAAATTGGGTTCTATAGAATTAACAGCAAAAGCCGGAGAAAGCGGAAAATTATTCGGAACAATTACAACAAAGAAACTTTGTGAAGAACTTAAAGAAAAATCAGGTATTGAAGTTGACAGAAAAACTGTTTCTTTAAATTCACCTATCAACAAAGTTGGCGAATTCACTATGTTAATTAAGTTAACTTCTAAAGTTAAAACTGAATTAAAGGTTGTAGTAACTGCTTCTGAGATTGTAAAAGAATCAATAGAAGAAACTGTTGAAGAAACAGAAGCGTAAATTTAAATAATATGTAATCCTAAAGATGCGGTCACAATGTAGATTGTGGCCGTATTTTAATAAATAAAATAATTAAGAACTTAGTCAACTTGGCTATAAAAATAAAATTTTAATAGTACAACTAACTAATTTATATTTTAACAATAATTAGTTAATATGATTAGTACAAAATACCAATATGAGAATAAGCCGATGAGACATTTAAAAATCTATACTACCATGTTTTGTACTATTTTGTTGTTATATTTATGCATAACAAACAAATTGCTATGGCTTTTAGCCGGAATTATATTATGCGTTTTTATAAAAAAACATTTTGATTTAAAACATACTTTATATAATTATAATGATATAACCCAAAAAGCATTACGCAGTCAAAGAGAATTTTTTATAAATTCACTATCTCATGATTTAAGAATTCCTGTTATTGCTCAATTAAGAGCATTAGAACTCATAAAAAATGAAACTCTGGGAAAATTAAATCCTACACAAAAAGAAATGATTAATCAAACTGAACAATCTTGCGAATGTATTATAAATCTTATATCATTACTAATTAACACTTATAATATAGAGAATTCTACGTACAGCCTTATTTACGATAAATTTAATTTATATGAAGTGATTTTGTCATGTTTTGATGAACTTTTACTTAATGCAACTGAAAAAAATATTACATTCGAGTATGATTGCAAAGATAAAAATTTATTTTTATATGCAGACAAAGAAGAAATAAAAAAAGTTATTAAAAACTTACTAATAGTATCTTTAAATTATTCAAATTATGGCGGAACTATAATTGTAAAACTAAAAAACATTGATAAAAAACTTAAATTATCCGTTGAATTAAAAGAAAATAATCATATGATTAATGAATCACATACATTTGATTCCAGATTCACTGCAATTGGCGAAAGCATAAGATATTTATTTTGCAAAAGAATAATCGAACTACACAAAGGACAAATCACACAAAATAATGAAACACTTAAAGCATTTGTTTTTGAACTTCCGCTTTCTGCTTAATTTTATATTTTTTTAGCAAATTCACATCCGCAATAATTCTGTCTGTATATACCTAGTTCTTTTGATAATTTGTTGGTTTTTAGAAAGCCGTCTTTCTTTTTAAAGTCAATAGCTATGAATTCTACCTCAGAAGAAATTTGTTTTCCAATTTCAGTAATTTTTTCAAAATTTTTATGCGGACTTATAACAAGCGAAGTTGTGTATTTCTTGATTCCAAGTTCTTGAGCCTTATTAGCAGCCTCTTTTAATCTTAGTTCAATACACTTATCGCACCTTTTTCCTCTTTCCGGCTCATCTTCAAGCCCATTTACGTATTCTAAAAAAATACTATGATTGTATTCTTCAACAATTAAATCAACCCAATGGTACATACAAACCACTTTTTGAGCTTCTAAACGTTTTTCAAACTCTTCTTTTGTATCCAAATTATGATTACAAAAATATACAACAGGAAGATATCCCATTTCTTTTAATAATTGAATGGGATATCCTGAACAAATTCCGCAGCAGGCATGCAATAATATTTTATTTTCTTCTTTTTGCGCCATGACTTTCCAGTAATTTTCTTAATTCACTATAAGAAAATACCCCAACTTTCTTTTCTCCATTAATATACATAGTAGGAGTACTGTCCAAACCAAGCTCCAAATTAGTTTTCTTAATTTCATTTTTTAGTTTTAATTGAACTTCTTCAGAACTCATATCTTTATAAAATCTATCTTTATCCAAACCTAATTTGTCTAAAATTTCATCCATTGTTTCTTTATCATACGGTCGATTTTCATAAAGCTGCGAACTCATTCCCCAATAATTCCCTTGTTTTTCTGCAGCTAATGCAGCCAAAGCCATTCTACAAGCTCCAGGATGCATGCTAAAATTCAATTCCGGATTACATGCTGTATCAAATGGGAAATTATGGTGTATTACTAGTATATTGGAATACTCCTGAACCATTTTATGCAGCATTATATTATTTATATAGCAAAGCGGACAAACAAAGTCAGAATATAAATGAATAACTACATCGCCTTTTTCATTACCAAGAACATTACCATTAATTTTATACGGATTTTCTTTCATTCTTGCGATTTCTCTTCTTTCTTTTATTTTTTTAATATGCGGTGTAAAAACATTTGTAACTTCACTAACCGTTAAAAATGCAACAGATGTAATTAACAAAACAACAAATGTTTTAGGATATTTTTTTATTCCATCTATAAAATCAATAAAAGTGGTTTTAAAATTAACAAAATATTCTTTAAAACTGCTAGCCGAAACAATCGCTATTATGAAATCTAATACATAAGTTATTACGCACAATATACAAAGCTTATGAATTTTCCAAACACTGAAACCGGCAAGAACCATTGATATAATAAAAGCTAAAGTTCCTAAAAATGTAATATAAGAAGCCGGATTCTTAAAAACCTCAAGAAATTTTAAAAATCTTATATTTTTAAGTTTATCAACAATTGTCATGAAAAATACAGTTATGTAGAAAAACATTCCCCAATAAGCAAGAGGAATTCCAAAAACTTGAGCAACAATAGTTTGAGCGGCACCATCGCAATCTACAAAATCGTTTATTGTACAAAAGCTTGAAAGTGCATATTTTTCATAGTTGGCAACGTAATATATCATTGCAAGCTTTATTGTTATCAAAAATCCAATAATTGAAAGTATTTGAATAGTTAGTTTTCTTTTATCTGTATTCATACCAGTTTCCCTTCCATTTAATTCTTGAGTGTTCGGAAAAAGTCGAAAAATGACAATTTTTCGAACTTTTTCATACACGACCTTAAGTGTGTGAAATGCGAGTCGTGTGCGGGATAGCACACAACCCGCATTGAAACCGTTCTATGGAGATTGCGAGAAAAATTTTAATTTTTTCGCAAGCTCTCTTAATTTAATTCTATTATATCAAAAAACCTTTTCAATAATAAAAAGTATAACTTGGTTAGCCTAAAAGTACTAAATCAATTTGTTAAATACAAGAATAAATATGTATTAAAAAAATATCACAGTTTGACAGATGCTTGTGGTTTAGTACAATGTATGTATAATAGTGCGAAAGGATATAACATGAAAAATAAATTAGGTTTCACTATAGCTGAATTGCTTGTAGTAATGGCTATAATAGGAGTCTTGACCGCAATCGGAATAAACGCATTTCTAACTTATGATAAGGGTGTGAAATATCTGCTTTCTAACACATATTATTCTCTCGACAGAGCCGTCTTTAATGCAACTCTTCAAGTCCAAGAAACCGGAGGATGGGAGAATTATAAAACAAAAAATGAAGATGGCACTACAAGAAATAATGTATTTGGTACTGTGGATGCAACATCTGCAGCAAGAACATTATGTCAAGGTATAGCGCATTATATTACACCGGTTGAGGGTAACCAAGCTTGTACAAATGGAATTAATATTAGTTTAACTGGCAATGAGGCACAATTTTCAAATACTCCACCGATGTTCACCGCTATAAACGGTGTGCGTTTCTGGATGACAACAAGACAAGAAACCACGATAAATGGGACTAAAGTGCGATATTTTGTCATTTTTGCGGACTTGAATAGTGATAGAGGTCCGAATTCATTACGATATCAAAAAGGTACAGGTAAAAACAAATCAACTAAAGACCCTGATATATTTGCGTTTGTTGCTTATGCTCCGATGAATACTGATGTTACTGATGTGAAAGGCATAGGTGATTCTGATGCAAGAGTTGTTCCAATCGGCATTTCAGAAGTTGAGCCAAGATATTTAACCGCAAGGTATACTTATATTAATCAGAACATTGGTGAAGATGAAGAAGATGAAGAAGATGAAGTATTATATTCCCCTCAATCCGCTTCCCTTGCAGCAATTAGAAAAAAGGTATGGGGAGGTAATTATACACCTGATGTAAATGTTCCATTGTCATTAAAAGGCACAAATTTTATTCTTGAAAACAGTGATAATAACAAAATCGGAATTTTCCAAGGCGGAGAGAATGACAGTAGTTATCAAAATTTATTAAGAGCAGAAAATGATTTCGGGGCAAATATCGAAAATGCTAAGAAAACAGATGGTAGTAATGCAGAAACTTGTGGCGAAGAAAACAATCCAACACCGCGGGATGTTGGTGATAATTGCGGAGTCTTTATAGACAAGTACTTGCACTAAGAGAGCAAGGCAAACAAGTGAATTCACAATGTTTTTTTAAAAGGCAATAAGGCAATGGAAAATTGAAAATGGAAAGTTAGTTTAAAAGATTCACTTCCAGCCCAATTTATTTACCCCTGGAAAATGGTTTTAAATGGATTGCGCTAAAATCAAATCATCTAAATTAACTTTCAACTTTCAACTTTCAACTTTCTTAGTGCCTTTTATAAAACATTTTAATTTTTCTGTTTTTGTATAATATTATAAGTATAAATATTATATTAATCGGAGGTTTTATGACAAAATTAGATTCATTAGAGGCTGCAAAAAAAATTAAAATGTTAGTTTTTGATGTCGATGGAGTTATGACAGATGGAAGTATAACTTATGATGAGAATGGTATAGAATATAAAACTTTTAATGCTAAAGACGGACATGGAATTGTAAGAATGAATAAAGCCGGATTTATTACAGCAATAATTACGGCAAGAAATAACGGTACTGTGCAACATAGAGCAAAGAATCTTAATTTTACGGAATTATATCAGGGATATAAATATAAACTACCAGCTATGGAAGAGTTGTTAAAGAAATATAATTTATCTCTTGATAATGTTGCATATATGGGTGACGACTTACCGGATATATGCGTTCTTTCAAATGTTGGTTTAGCGGCATGTCCGAATGATGCGGTAAAAGAAGTACAAGAAGTTTGTAATTTCAAATCAAAATTCGGCGGCGGAAAAGGCGCAGTTAGAGAACTCTGCGATTATATACTTGACGCACAAGGTATAGAAAAAGAGTATATAGTAGCAGAAGGTGCTGAAAAACAGTTATAAAAAGAAAGATGTATCTTTCCATATTACTTTTATTTTTTTGTATATTTAATGTATCATGTCATTATGGTTCAAGTAAGTTCTTTTGAAGAATTAATATCACTTATCAAAGATAGATTGGATATAGTCGATGTTGTGTCACAGTTTGTAGCCCTAAAAAAGAGCGGAGCGAATTATTGGGGCTTATGCCCATTCCACGGTGACAAAAAACCATCAATGTCAGTAAGCCCCACAAAAGGAATTTACAAGTGTTTTTCTTGCGGAGCCGGCGGAGATGCTCTAAATTTTTTGGTCAAAATTCAAAACAGAGAATACAAAGATGTTATATTTGAACTTGCTGATAAATTTGGCTTTGAACTTCCTAAAAAATTCCACGGTAATCAAGAAAACAAAAGTATTAAAAAAGATATGCTTTTAGCTTGCAAAAAAGCGGCGGAATTTTATAATGATTATTTATTTACAACTAATGCAAAAATTGGATTAGACTTACTCAAAAAGAGAGATATAACTGATGAAATAATAAAAGAATACACATTAGGATTTGCTCCTGATAAATTTGATACTTTGTATAAAGAGTTTAAAGATAATTTTTCTGATGAAGTTTTAGAAAAATCCGGATTAATTTTAAAGTCAAGCAAAGGTAATTATATCGATAGATTTAGAAACAGGGTAATAATTCCTATAAGAAATGAAAATGGTGAAACGGTTGCCTTCGGAGCTCGTGCGGTAAAAGACGGTGAACCGGCAAAATATTTAAATTCATCAGAATCACTTATTTATAATAAAAGTAAAATACTTTTTGGAATTGATAAAGCAAAAGATGCCATAAAAGAACAAGATGGTGTAATAATCATGGAAGGATATTTTGATGTAATATCCGCTCAAGCACACGGTGTTAAAAATGCTGTTGGCTCTTGCGGAACTGCATTAACCTCCGAACATGTAAAGCTTGTTTCTAGATATACAAAATCCAGAAGAATTTATCTTTCTTTTGATACTGATAAAGCCGGTGTTAATGCCACAAAACGTGGTAGCGCAGTTATAAAGGAAACTCTGTCCGCAATCGGTAATATAAAACAATTTGATGAAAGCCATGTTTCCAATATTACAAATGATAAATATGCTTGCGAAATTAGAGTTGTATCTCCTCCTCAAGGTAAGGATCCGGATGAATTTATAAGAGCTATGGGCGGAGAAGCATATTTATCTTATGCTCAAAATGCTCCGCTTCTTATTGATTTTTTACTAAACAACACACTAAAAAACAAAAATGAAGCAAAAACTCCTCAAGAAAAAGCAGAACTCGTTACCCAAGTTATAGAAATATTAAAAGATATTAATAATAAAATTATCCAAAGCGAATATGTAAAAATGGTATCCGATGTTTTAGATATCGATGA
Source organism: Candidatus Gastranaerophilales bacterium (assembly GCA_905236775.1). Classification (GTDB taxonomy): domain Bacteria; phylum Cyanobacteriota; class Vampirovibrionia; order Gastranaerophilales; family Gastranaerophilaceae; genus CAG-196. Next base: position 1,982 of record CAJOOM010000150.1, on the reverse strand, counting down.
AAATAGCTTAGAAAAAGAACTTTCTAAAGCAGATACAGAATTTGACTACAGATTCCAAGTTCAAGATTTTAAGAAAAATGTAACAAATTCTTCACAATTAGAAATAAAAGCGCAAAAAATTTTATTGAGCGTTTTTCTTAATACTGACAGCCCATTAAATTATTTTCGAATTAATGAAATGCTGCCAGAAAATATCATTCAAGATGAAAAGTTAATAATTGTAAAAAAAACAATTGACAAAATCTCGTGTACAATAAATAATGTTAGGGAATTGATTAAAGAATTATACACACAGTTCATCGAGGATGATAGTTTAACCCAAATCTTAACGGATTTAATAGAATACTCCGAAGCATTTAGCGGAATGAGTACTGAAAGGTTAGAAGATGCAATAAAAGAAAATATTTCAAGACTTAACAGTTTATATAAGGAAAAAGAAGATAAAAAAATCCGACAAATGTATAAACAGGTTAATGACGACGAAGTCGAAGCGTTGAAAATGCAAATTCAACTAAGAGATAAATTAAAATTAAGGACTGGAGATTAAAAATAATGACCCAAAGAAAAAACTCACATTCATCAGTAATCAGCATAGAAGATGAAAACATTGACATGCTTGATTTTGATTCAGACAAAGATGTTGACTCAGAAGTAGACGACACAGAAGATTATATAGAAACAGACTTAGGAACTGATAACATTGAAGATATTATCAGTACTTCAAAGTTAAGCGGTGTGAAAAGTGAAGATTTTTACATGATGGATTCTGATAATCCTAGAGATGCCGTAGCTGAAGCTGAGACTCAAAAAGTTGGTATAGTTGAAGATCCGGTAAGATTGTATTTACGTGAGATTGGACGAATAAAGCTGTTATCTACAGCAGAAGAAATTGAACTTGCTAAAAAAATTGTAGAAGGTGAAGGTAAAGCAGCTGCTATTGCAAAAAGAAAACTGGTTCAAGCTAACTTAAGATTAGTAGTAAGTATTGCAAAAAAATATGTCGGCAGAGGCATGCTGTTCTTAGATTTGATTCAAGAAGGAAATTTAGGTTTAATCCGTGCAGCTGAAAAATTTGACCACGAAAGAGGTTTTAAATTCTCAACATATGCTACTTGGTGGATTAGACAAGCGATTACAAGAGCAATCGCAGATCAAGCAAGAACAATTCGTATTCCTGTTCACATGGTCGAAACAATTAATAAGCTAAAAAAAGTTACTCGTCGTTTAGCTCAAGAACTTTCGAGAAAACCAACCGAAGAAGAATTAGCTGTTGAAATGGGAGTATCAATTCCAAAATTAAGAGAAATTGTTAAGATTGCTCAAGAACCTTTGTCTCTTGAAACACCTATCGGTAAAGAAGAAGATTCAAGATTAGGTGATTTTATTGAAGATAAAGAAGCTGATGCTCCAATCAAAACAGTTGCATCCGAACTTTTGAGAGAAGACCTCGCCGAAGTACTTTGTACACTATCACCAAGAGAACGTGACGTTTTAAGATTGCGCTTCGGAATGGATGATGGTCGTCAGCGTACACTTGAGGAAGTCGGACAATTGTTTGGTGTAACTCGTGAACGTATTCGTCAAATAGAAGCTAAAGCACTTAGAAAACTTAGACATCCAAATAGAAGCAAACGTTTAAGAGAATACGTTGAAAGTTAGAATTTTATAAGATAAAAGTTAGCGGCTAAATAAAAAAAGTCGCTAATTTTTTATTCTTAGTTAAATATAACATTAAATACTTGATTAAAAAAATTTAGCAAATATAATATATTTATACTTTGTGCCGAATATAGCGCAGAGAGACGGTGTCGCAATAGCTCCCCCAGTGGAGCCGTGAGGCGAAACGGTTCGAGATTGTGTAGAGCTTGCTCTACCTTACTGAGCCAAACAAGTTGAAAATTTAATAGAGTATGCCGCAATAGCTCAGTTGGTAGAGCAAGGGACTGAAAATCCCTGTGTCCTTGGTTCAATTCCGAGTTGCG
>CAJOOM010000149.1 GCA_905236775.1 Candidatus Gastranaerophilales bacterium | reverse complement strand
GGGGTAAATAAGGGGGTAAATAGGTATAGGGTCAATGAGTGGATAAGTATGTCCCTTTAATACTTATATAATAAACTTCCTTGCTAATTAAAATTCAACAATCAGCGGATAGCGTTTTCTCAGCTGATAATCAATTTCCGCTGCGTTTCTGTTTGTTCCTATGCAAGCTATTTCTAAGTCGTGAGTTACTATTTCCGGTACAAAACCGTCACCTTTAGACTTTTCACAAGAAACAAAAGTTTCATTAATTTTTGAAACACTGTCTTCAAATGCTTTTGCTTCTTTTTCTCCGCCTAATATTTTTTGAATTTGTTTATTTGAATGAATATCTTTTAACTTCATACTCGGATTTGATGCTATTTTATATAGTTCCGCATATTCTTTTTCTGTGATTGATTTAGATGTTATTTCTTGATAAGCAGTCCTTACTCTTTTTCCATATCCGCTTCCTCCTAAAATCCATGTTCTGTTGCATATTTTGAAAGAATTTCCGTTTTGTTTAATGCTTTTTTTGCTGTTACTCCGGAAAGATGAACCAATGTTTCGTCCCCTGCTTCACTCCAAAAACGAGGGTTTGTAACACCAAGATTCTTCGGTGTTTTGGCGGGTATAAAACGTATTTTTGTTCCGATTTGTCTTATTAAATTTAAATTTATTCCCATATTAATATCCCAATCTTTATCCTTATATATATAAAGTAGTTGTTAAAGCAGAAATTGCTTATTTATACTTTTTATTTAAAGTTTTGTTAAGATAAATATATTTTAAAGTTTTAAATATCTATTTGTAGTAAAATAAAGGTATGGACTATATTTTGCATTAAGGAGTTTTAAAGTGTCAAAGAACGACAAGGTATTAATAAAAGGAAATTATGCTATTGCTCAAGCAGCCGTTAATGCAGGTTGTGAGTGTTATTTCGGATATCCGATTACACCTCAGACCGAGATTGGCGAATATTTGAGCGGGAAAATGCAAGAATTAAAGCGAGGGTATGTTTGTGCAGAAAGCGAACTTGCTGCAATAAATATGGTAATTGGTGCTGTTTCAACCGGAGCAAAAGCGATGACATCATCTTCATCATGTGCAGTAGCACTTATGCAAGAGGCTCTTTCTTATGCTGCAAGTGATGAGTTACCTGTTGTTCTTGTGAATGTTATGAGAGCTGGCCCGGGACTGGGTTATATTTATCCGGCTCAAGGCGATTACAATCAATCTGTTTATGGCGGCGGAAATGGCGATTACAAGATTGTAGTTCTGGCACCATCAACCGTTCAAGAGTGTATTGATTTGACATACAGAGCATTTTATCTTGCGCATAAATACAGAAATCCTGTTATTTTACTTGCAGATGGTTTGTTAGGTCAAATGATGGAACCTGCATGTTTTGGTGAATATCCTTATCCGGAGATTGATAATTCATCCTGGGAATTATCAGGTGCCAAAAACAGAAACTCAAGAGCGATATATTCTTGCGCCAAAGATGAGCAAAAACAAATTGAACATATTAATCATTTGTTTGAAAAATTTGAGCTAATCTCAAAAAATGAAACCTCTTGGGAAGAATTTGAAACAGAAGATGCTGATATTATATTGACGGCATTTGGTTCAATGACAAGAAATATTAAAGCTGCAATGAAAGTTTTAAGAGAAAAAGGATTAAGAGTCGGATGTCTTAGACCAATTACATTAAGCCCATTTCCGCATCAAAGAATTAATCAACTGGCAAAATCCGGTAAAGACTTTGTTGTAGTAGAGATGAACATGGGACAAATGTTTAAGGATGTAAGATATGCGGTTAACGGTGAATCTAAGACTGAACTTATTAACAGACCGGTAGGGGAATGGCTAAAAGTAGAAGAGATAGTTTCAGCCGTTGAAAAGATTATGGAGAAAAATTATGCAGCAAGTGTTTAGTATACCAAAATCTATGAAAGAAGATTTTAAATATACATTCTGTCCGGGATGTGATCACGGAATTGCAATAAGACTTTTGGCAGAAGTTCTTGACGAACTGGGAATTCAGGATAAAGCAATTTGTGCGGCATCAATCGGATGTTCTGTTTTTATTTATGATTTTCTAAATGTTGATTCTATAGAGGCTCCGCACGGAAGAGCAGCGGCTGAAGCCACAGGAGTTAAACGTGCAAGACCGGAAAAAGTTGTATTTACTTATCAAGGGGATGGAGACTTTGCATCAATAGGACTTGCTGAATCAATGCATGCTGCGTTCCGTGGTGAAAGAATTACAACCTTAATGCTAAATAACACAACTTACGGTATGACAGGAGGACAGCACGGACCTACAACAATGATGGGACAAATTACAACTACGTCGCCGACCGGAAGAAATCGTGAATATTACGGATATCCGGCAAGAATGGCTGAACAAATCGCTTTAGCAGACGGTTGTGCTTATTCTGCACGTGTTGCATTAGATTCAATTCCGCATATTAATGATGCAAAGAAGGCTATTAAACAAGCTTTTCAAGTCCAACTTGACGGAATAGGCTTAGGGTTTGTTGAGATACTTTCTACTTGTCCTACAAACTGGCATATGACACCGGAACAAGCTCACGAAAGAGTTAGAAACGAGATGGTTAAAACATTCCCGCTTGGAGTGTTTAAAGATTTATCAGAAAAATAAGATTAATATATGAGGGTAATCCCCCTCACTCCCAACCCCTCTCCCACAAGGGGCGAGGGGAGAAAGGTTAAAAATGGAAAAAAACTTTATATTGGCAGGATTTGGTGGTCAAGGAATACTGTTAGCAGGCACTATTTTGGCTAACGCATTTATGCTTGATGACAAAAATGTAACTTGGTATCCGTGTTATGGCGCGGAGATGAGAGGCGGAACGGTAAACTGTGAAGTTGTTGTTTCTGATACCGAGGTAAGTTCAGTTCACAAAAAAGATTGTGATTATGCTCTTGTTCTCAATCAACAATCTTTTGACAGATTCGTTGAACATGTAAAAATCGGCGGAACGATTGTTGCAAATTCAACACTTGTCAGCGAAACAAAACCAAGAAATGATATAAATTATGTTTTTGCACCAATGGGAAAACTTGCCAATGATTTAGGTACAAGCAAGGTGACTAATGTTGTTTCATTAGGAGTTTTATCATCCGTAGTTGATACAATTTCAATCAGCGCATTAAAACTTGCAATAGAAAAAGTTCTTGGTGAAAAGAAAAAAGACTTATTGCCTTTAAATATAAAAGCTCTTTTGTCAGGCGCAGAGCTTATAGCAAAAGTATAACAAACCGGATAATTGTAATTAAAAAATGTTTTTGTTAATATATGTAATGTGTGGGGTATTATTTTAACTCATGTCGAAATGTAACAAATTGTAAAATTATGTCTTAAAAATGGCAAAAAAAAATTTTTACAATACTTTTAATATATAGGTACCAATTGGGGTTCGTATGATTAAGGATGTAAGATTCTCAAACAATCAAAATAACTTAAAAGCGCTGACATTTGGCGAAAAACCAGACGATGACAGTAAACCTAGGATTATGCCAAATAATTTGAATTCCAGAGTTGTTCAAAAATTAGACAGAGCATCAAATTCTTTAATCGAATATCCGTACAAGGGTTTAATGGGAGATGTAAATTCAGATTTTTACGAATTTTTATCAATGGGTATGATTCCGTACGTTGCCGGAAGTGCTATGTTTATTACAATGTTCAACTTATTAAATAAACATTTAACCCCAAAAGCATCTTTAAACGGCAAAAAAATGGGACTGGGAGTTTTATTATACGGACTCGGGAAAACACTTTCACCTGATTTAGTAACTCGTCCTGTTGCTTGGTCAACAGGTGTTGATATTGAACTTCCTTATAGAGATGTATTCTGCACTCTTCCCACGAAGCCGGGAGCAGAAGCAAATATTGATCACAAACACCAGCACAAAAAAGTTTATGATAGTGTGGAGTTCTTTAGAAAAGATTTATTAGAAAAAGACCCTCGTTATGGCAAAAAATATTATGATAAAATTGCAAGAAAACTAGGAATGGGAGATGACTTGAATGATTCTGTAACAGAAACGACTCCAATAATACGAAGTATTGTTTCTTCAACAAAAACGGCAAAAAGTCTTTCCTCGTATGCTTGGGCAGGCATTGGAGTTGGAATTGCAGCTCAAAATTGTTGGGCTGATTTCTTCAAAGCTTTTTCTGACAGACCGAAATATCATTCAAAATCAAATGAGAGTTTTGTTTCTAAAATTGGCGGAAAACTTAAAAATACCGGAAAAAATACATATAATCTAACAAAGACATTTGGAAAAACATTTGGTAAAGCATGCAAAACACTTTGGACAGGTCCGGAAAATGCAAGAGGCTTTATGAAGCATGCCGGTAAAACATGGATAATGCTTACGGCTGCACTTACAGCCGGTACTACTTGGAATGTAATACACAGAGCAAGACAAATGGGTAAACTGGCAAACAAAGATTTAATCGACAAAAATAAAGAAAGTACGGTGATTTAATTATGGCAATAACTCCTGTACAACCGAATATAGAAACTCAAAAGAAGACTTATCGTGACGCAAATAAGCACATAAATACAAGTACACTTGCACATCCGATTCCTGCGGAAGGTCATTTAGTTCACGACTCTCTTCTTTCCGTGCCAAAATTTTGGATGAAGGATATTGCATATGATGTAAAAGCTGTAAAAGACGGATTTACCGGAAAAGCTAATGATCACCAGTTGGGAAGATTAAATGATGTAGGACTTAAGCTTACAGGTATAGGTATTGCAACTTATTTGGCATCAAGAACAACAGATCCTAAAATGAGAATAATGGAATATTTAGGTTTAGGAACATTTCTTGCTTCAATGTCAATTTACCCTGCACTTACAATAAATGGTGCATCAAGACTGGTTCAAGGTTTTGATATCGGTAAACAATATATAGATGATCAAGGTCGTAAAAAGTCAGTGTTCCAAGATGGAAACTATATACCGTTTGATATGTACAGGGGCGAATATACCGGAGAAGACCTTGATATTATCGCCGATAGAATGGGAATTCCACGAGGAATCAAGAACCGTGATGAATTAACAAAAGAGCAGATGAGGAAAATTGCTGTTCAAAATAACACATTATGGATGTTGGGTGCAGGTTTTGCAACTCCTGTAATGACAGCATTAACTTGTTGCGGATTAGAACATATTGTATCGCCCGCAATGGAAATTGTCAGAAATAAGAATTATAATTCACAAATATCCAAGGTTCTTAAAGCGACAACTGATATGACGCTTAATGTTGCGGAAATTGATTCTAACTCTTTAAGCAAAAAAACAGAAAAAATTCTTTCAAAATTCAAAGGTCAAGAATTGCCGAAAGAAGAACTTAATTCATTAGTAGAAATGTTATCTGATGAAGTTGATTCTAATTTGAAAATAGGAATAAAAGAAGATATCGAAAAAATATTTAAATCCGCAAAAAATAGTTTTGTAGTTGATGAAAATATTTATGAAGATATTAAAAATGCTATCAAAAATGCTTCTAACGGCAGGAAAAATGTGACATTTGAACAAGTATTTGCAACAACAGAAAATGATATAAAACAGGCATTAAGAAGCGCAGGTTCTGATGGTAAATATATTACACCTGAGCAATTACAAGCATTCAAAGGTGAATTAAAGAAAATTTATTCGGCAAAAATCGAAGCAGCTAACGGTAATAAAATTTGGTTAAAATCTCAACAAAACAACGTTATCGAAAATATATCCAAAGTAATTCAAAAAAAGCCGTCATCTTTAGTAACAGAAGAAAATATAAAAAATGTAATCGATTTTGCTAAAGTACTGGGCGATTTTAAAGAAAAAGACAGAGTTATAGACAAATGCAAATCGTTTAAAGTAGAGTATGCTCCTGAAACTGTTCTTGCTCGTTCATATAAAAAATTCGAAAATGAACTTTTCAAAGATTTGAATATCGGATACAAAGACTTAAAACAGATGAAAGAGTCTGAAGAATTAACGAAAGAAATTTTAGAAAAGAAAATTCAAGCTCTTGTAAGCAATGAAGAAAAATACTCTAAAACAGTAGAAAAACTTGCAAAAATTATGTCAGAAACGGAAGTTCGCCTGCATGGTGAATCCATGAGCGGTTCTGACTTAAAGGATTTAATTAATGCAATTGAAAACAATTACAATAAAACTGCAAAACGTATAAATAACATTGGCGAAGGTAAGTTTACAAGTACTATTGATAAATTAATAAAAGACGATGTAAACGGCGAATTGAAAAATATCGTTAACTCAAGAGAGGATTTATTTAAACTGGTTGACGGTACAGTTAATTCTGAGTTTTTCCCTAAAGATACAGGTGATTCCGGACAAGTATATAAATTTGCGGAAGAGGAATCAAGAGGAGTTGGTTCTTCAAAGAGATTGAAGATTTCCCGTATTGTTGACAGAATCCAAGGGGTAGAAAACAGTCAACGCAGAATGCTTCACGTTTTGGATTTTTATAAGCATTCAACAGAAAAACTTGATGAATACGGAAAACACTTAAACTCAACGGTAAAAGATGTACTACTTGGTGCAACTTCAGCAGATCATATGCAGAAGTTATACACAGAAAATAATCCTCTTTACTATAAAGACATAATGAATACAGGCTGGGATGCTCCACTGGAAGATTCAACAAAAGGTGCAATGGAAAAAGCCGGTGACATATCAAAAGGTGATGTCTTTAAGCGTTTTGAAAGATATATAAGAAGATTTAAAGATGTTATGGGAAATAATGATATAGATTTCTACAAACCTAACCATAAATTTATAAGCGATTTAAAAAATCTCAGAAAAGAATATAATGCTGATTCAACAACAAGATTGCAGAATTTTAACCTTGTTGCGCAAAATCCGATTGATTTCTTTAAAAAGGCATCTAAAACGCGATTTGAAAATCAAAAATGGTTAAGAACAGCATCCGCAATTGGCGCATCCGTTCTTGGTGCGACACTTGCAGCACAATTCTTCTTCGGAAAAATTAGAAATCCGCACAATATAGTAAAGAAGCAGGTGAGTGATGGCAACAATATCTAGTATCAATCCAATTATGTTTAGAGCTTTGGTTGAACCAGAGCTAAACAAGGCAAATGCGAATTCCAATAAACAAACAAATCCGCTATCAAAAGATAATGCCTCAACAGCGCAATACCTTGATAATTTGGCATTGATTAATGCGCCTGCCGTAAAAAAAATTGACAACAAACAAACAGATAATGAGCCTTATAAGAATAATCTTCGTTCTATGATTAGAAATAATGAATCTGTTATACTCGCAATTGTTCCCAGAATTTTTAATGCGAAAGATTTAGACGGAGATGACAGAATTTCTATAAAAAGTGGTGAACAAGTCGGAACGTTTTTAAATGCAATAGAAAGATTAGATGAACTAAAAAATGACGGCTTTAATACAATTCACGTTCTCCCGATTCATCCTACCGGAAAGAAAAATGCAATGGGAACTGCAGGTTCTTTGTACTCACCTTTGAAATTTATAGAAGATAATGGAGATTTGGCTATTGATCCTATATTGATTGATAAAAACGATTCCAGAAGTCCAAAAGAACAATTTAAAGCATTTATTGATGAGTGCCACAAACGAAATATAAAAGTAATGCTTGATTTACCGAGCTGTGCATCTGTTGAACTATTTGAAAACGAACCGGAATTAATGGCATTTGGAAGAAATGGTGAGGATAAAACTCCTCAAGGTTGGGAAGATATTAGAATGTTTGAACCTTGGGCTGATATTACAAATAGAGAATTAAATCCAACTTTATATGAAATGCATAGACAATACGTTGATTCTTGTATAGATTTAGGAATTGACGGCATTAGAGCCGATGTTGCTCGTGCTAAACCACCGGAATTTTGGGATAAATTAATTAAATATTCACATACGAAAGATCCGGAATTTGGCTGGTTGGCTGAAAGTTATACATATGAATGCGCATCTCCAATGATTAATATGCCATTTGATAGACCTGAAGATTTGCTCAGAGCCGGTTTTGATGATTATTACGGACAATACCATATCTTTCACGATTGGAGAGGTGCCGAGCAATTAATTGATTATATAAAACAAAATCTTGATTTATCACACAGACTACCTGCCGGTAAGTCTTTGATTGGTTCATTCTTAACACACGATGACGTTTCATCAATGTTACATGGTGGTGAAAACTTCTGCAAAATGACAACAATACTTCAATCGACTATGCCTATGTGTAATCCTTATTTTGTAGATGGTTTCCAAACAGGTGATTACTATGATTATAAGTACACAAATACGATAGATCCGGAAACTAGAACTGATAGAAAAGAATCTAATGAACATCCGTATCATCTTGCAATCTTTAACCTTGCAAGAAAACCGGGAGGTAATTCTCCTGATATTGAAAGAATTATAAAGGAATGTAATAAAATGCGTTCTGAAAACTTGGATGTTTTTGCTGACAGACATTCAAGCTTTATAGAGCTGGATAAACGTGAAGACAAAAACGACCAAATTATAACTTATGCAAGACACAATAACGGAAGAACAGTTTTGGTAGTTGCAAATAAAAACCCAAACAGAAATGTTACAGGAATTATAGAAATTCCGGGGTTGAAGAAAGAACAAAAACTTGTAAATATGGTTCCGGATTATGGTGAAAAGAGCGAATTCCAAATTGAAGAAAACGAATTAAAAGTAAATCTCGCTCCGGCTGATGCATACGTTTTTGAAATTGATACTCCTAATATAGAACAAGACAGAAAAGGACACGCATACAGACAAAAAGTTTAAATTTGTCAATTTATCAATATCCTTACTTTTACATAGATTCTCTGTTTGTGCTACGATATACTTACAAAAAGAAATTTAGAGGGATTTAATATTATGAAAATGTCAAGATTGTTTGTGCAAACTTTAAGAGAATTTCCTTCTGATGCAGAAGTTATTTCTCATAAATTGCTTGTTAGAGCAGGATATATAAGAAAACTCACAATGGGTGTATACAACTATTTACCTCTTATGTGGCGAGTAATCAGGAAAGTTGAAAATATTATTCGTGAAGAGATGGATAGAGCAGGCGCTCAAGAACTTCTTATGCCGTTTGTTCAGCCTAAAGAACTCTGGGAAGAATCCGGAAGATGGGGTGCATACGGTGGTGAGCTTATGAGACTTAAAGACAGGCATGGCAGAGAAATGTGCCTTGGACCCACTCACGAAGAAATTATTACGGCAATCGCGCGTGACGGTTTAAAATCTTATAAACAATTACCAGTTAATTTATACCAAATTCAGTCTAAATTCCGCGATGAAAGACGTCCGCGCTTCGGACTTCTAAGAGGTCGTGAGTTTATTATGAAAGATGCTTATTCTTTTGGTACTTCACAAGAAGAACTTGAAAAAGAATACAAAAATATGTGGGAAGCTTATACAAGGATTTTCAAAAGATGCGGACTTGATACAAAAGCTGTACAATCTGATTCAGGTGCAATCGGAGGTAGTGTAAGCCACGAATTTATGGTTATTACAGACCAAGATTCAGGTGAAAATGATGTTTTCTACTGTGAATGCGATTATGCTGCAAACTCAAATCACGCAGAATCAAAGCTTCCTGATGCTAAAATCACAGGTGATTGGCAAGAACCTCAGATTATAGACACTCCAAATACTCATTCAATAGATGAATTAACCGAATTTTTAAATATTCCTGCTACTGTTATTGTTAAAACTCTTGTTTATATCGTTGATAAAGCACCTGTTTTAGCATTAATTCGCGCAGATAGAACCGTTGAGGAAACAAAACTTATGAACGCAGTTGGCGGGACTGATATCCGCATAGCAACAGCAGGCGAAATCGAAGAAATGATGGCGGTAAATGGTTTTGATTCTGAGAAAGGATTCATTGGTCCTCAAGGTTTAAAAGAATACAACGGATTTAAAATTAAAGTTGTTGCGGATGAAACTGTTAAAGATATGAAAAACTTCGTAATCGGGATTAATAAAAAAGACGTACACTTAGTTGGTGCTAATTGGGGAGTTGATGTAGATTTGCCAGAAACAGTTACTGACATCCGTCTTGCAGAAGCAGGGGATTTTTGCCCTGTTTGTGGTAAGCCTCTGAAAGTCACAAGAGGTATTGAAGTAGGTAATATTTTCCAACTTGGAACTAAGTATTCAAAACCAATGAATGCGGTTTACCTTGACCAAAACGGAAAGACTCAGCCATATATAATGGGCTGCTACGGAATTGGTGTTACAAGAACAGCCGCTGCTGCTGTTGAAGCTCACCATGATGACCACGGTATAATTTGGCCGCTTGCAATTGCACCTTATCACGCGGTTGTAATTCCTGTTAGCACAAAAGATGAGCTTCAAATGAAAGTTGCAAATGACATTTATCAAACTCTTTTAAAACACGGTGTTGAAGCAGTTATTGATGACCGAGATGAAAGAGCAGGTGTAAAATTTAAAGATGCGGACTTAATTGGTTTCCCTTATAGAATAACAGTCGGTAAAACAATAGCTGATGGATTAGTTGAGTTCAAAGCAAGAAATTCTGAAGAACTTTCTAATATAAAACCGGAAAATGCTTGCGAGATTGTAGTTACCGCAGTCAATAACTTAAAATAGTTATAAATATAGGTAAATAGGGGTAAATTGTGGGGTAAATAAGGGGTAAATCGAGGGGTAAATCGAGGGGTAAAATAAAATCATATAATAAGGAGTTCAAATGTTTAGCACTGATATAATTTACGAAGTAATTACATTTTCAATCGGAGATACAAAATCCGGAACAAAGATGGGAAAATTACAACTTAAAGACACTGAACACGATGAAGTATTGAATTGTATTCTTTGGGAAGAGGCTCTAAACAGAATGGATTCAAAACTTTTTAGATGCGGTAATGAATTAAGAATCGTCTCCGGCTCGTTTAATGAAAAGTATAATAATTGTTTAATTCAAGCTTTAGAGCTGATAAAAGAAGCTAAAATGGGCTTAGAAAAAAATGAACAGGAAGAAGAATATAACTCTTTACTGGAATACATTGATAAAATAAGCGATGAAAAGTTGAGAGATTTTGTCAAAGATATTTACACCAAGAATAAAGATGCAATTTTAATTTCACCGGCTGCAAAACTTATGCACCATAACTATATTGGTGGTTTAATGGTTCATATACATGAATGCTTAAAATATGCAGAAACTCTTATCCCTTTATTTTTCCAGAGGGTTAATAAAGATGAAGTCTACGCATCATGTTTACTGCATGATATAGGGAAAATATTTGAATATAAACTCGATACAGAATCTGGCTTAATAGATTACGATGAAGATTTTAGAAAAGAATGGATTTCACACTCTCAATACGGATTTTGTATTTGTATGAATGCCGGATTTAAACGTATTGCAAGAATGATAGCTGCTCACCACGCAAGAACAGACTGGGGTGCAATTATAGATTTGAACGAAAAAGATTTAGAACCTATTTTGTATTTGGTTCACCATATTGACGACTTGTCTGCTAAATATGGAAAAATAAACGTTGCCATGCTTGGCAAAAAGTAGTTTGATATAAATTTTAAAATATATAAGGGGAGTAAAATATGGGAGAAAAAATAGATTGGGGAAATTTAGGTTTTGGATATTATAAAACGGATTATCGTTATGTATCAAATTATAAAGACGGAAAGTGGGATGCAGGAATATTAACAAAGGATGACACTGTTGTTATAAGTGAATGTGCTTGCGTCTTACAATATGCACAAACTTGTTTTGAGGGATTAAAAGCCTACAGAACAAAGGATAATCGGGTTGTTTGTTTTAGACCGGATTTGAATGCTAAAAGAATGGCAGATACTGCAAAGCGATTAGAAATGCCGCCATTTCCGGAAGAAAGATTCCTTGATGCGGTAAAACAAGTGGTTAAGGCTAATATTGATTGGGTGCCGCCTTATGGCTCAGGCGCTACATTATATATTCGCCCATATTTATTTGGAACTAATCCTGTAATGGGTGTAAAGCCTGCAACAGAGTATCAGTTTAGGGTTTTTGTTTCTCCGGTTGGTCCTTATTTTAAAGGCGGGGTTAAACCAATAACTCTTAGAATACCCGATTTTGATAGAGCAGCTCCGAGAGGAACCGGACATGTTAAAGCCGGACTTAACTATGCTATGAGTTTACATGCAATAGTAGATGCTCACAATCAAGGTTACAATGAAAATATGTATCTGGATTCCGCTACAAGAACCAAGATTGAAGAAACCGGCGGAGCAAATATTATTTTCGTAACAAAAGATAATGAAGTCGTTACTCCAAAATCGAATACGATACTTCCATCGATTACACGTCGTTCGTTAATGTATGTTGCCGAACATTATTTAGGTTTAAAAGCTACCGAAAGAGAAGTTTACTTAGAAGAACTTGGTGAATTTAAAGAATGTGCGTTATGTGGTACAGCAGCAGTATTATCTCCTGTTGGTAAAGTTGATGACCACGGTAAAGAAATCCTGTTCCCATCCGGCATGGAAAAATCCGGCGATATTACACAAAAACTGTATAAAATATTAACAGGCATTCAGATGGGAGAAATCGAACCTCCTAAGGGCTGGATTTTTGAGATTGATTAGATTAATTTAAAAATCTCATCAAAGGAATTTACATTATCTGAATATTTACAGCAATTGCCTGTTTAGATTCTAACACACTTGATAACATAGCAGCACTTTGTTCAGTAAAAACATAAGGCATATAACGTCTTCCACCATGAGCTGATTTTTAGGTTCCATTTTAGAACCTCGTTAAATGCCAAAAATCTAAGACTGTCCGATTTTGGTAACAAAAATGTCCGCAAAAAGACTTTTAAATTGGTAAATATAAGGCTCAAATATAGACAAATTTAAATCATACAAAAGGACAAAAATAGGTAATTTGAAATATTTCGTGCATTAAAATGCCCGCTACAAACTCCTAATTTTCTATATTCAAGCATAAATACAAAAAGGT
>CAJOOM010000148.1 GCA_905236775.1 Candidatus Gastranaerophilales bacterium | reverse complement strand
GGACGTTACTCCGACGACACCCCGAATAATCCAAGAAGCGCGCATACTGCAACGAAACCGTTCCACAGAATTTGCAGGAAAAATTTTGATTTTTCCGCAAATTCACAATATAAATGAATTTTAAACAGATTTTTAGAATATATTTTCAACAAGAAATTTTTCAATTTCATCAATTAATTTTTCACTATAATTTTCATCCATATTATCTTCAGCTTCTTCGATTTTAATTTTTGCAATTTTCACAGCAGTATCTATTTCTTGTTCAAGAGCATTTGCTATTTCTGCTTCTGCATAGAGTTCTCTGTATTTATCTAAGTCTGAATTGATACAATTATCCAGTATTTTATCTATTCTTGCAGAATCAAACTTAATTCCCATATTATTTAATTTTTCTTTAAGATAATGAGCTAAGTTTTCTTTCAATGTATTGGTTTGCAGTTTTTCTTCATAATCATTTACAAACAAATTATTGCTATTTATTCTTATTTCGCCTGCATTTCCGCTAATAATGCGTTTGCGTGCTGTAATGCCGGAATTTATGCGCACATGAATTCCGCTACTGCGTCGTCTTACACTATCGTTAATATTTCTTCTTCTGGAATTGTTGTTATTGTTGTTATTATTATCATTATTATCATGTCTAGAATCTACATTTTGCACTTTCGGAGTAACATAAGCACCGCTACCGTCTAATTTTGTAGATGATATCATTCCAATTCCCATATTGGCAAATTCACTCCAACTCATTGTGTATGGTTTTGTTGAATCCCACGGATTTAAAATTGTAACGGTTTGTTTGTCTGCATCAACTCCTGTTATTGCAAAAGCATGACCATATTCTCGTAAGTCTATATTAAATGTTCTACCATCTATGCATTTTGCTGATTTTATACCGTAGTACATGCCGCATGCAAGAACGGTTTGGGGATTATTGGCAGCATCATTCAAAACATTATATATAGTAGAATTTGCTAAACCGTTAGCTAAATCTCTTTTATTTGAACTTTGAACTCCGTATGTTTGAGATGTTTTTCCGGTCATAAAGTAAATGACTTGTTGAGCAAAACCGCCTTCTATAGATGTATCTCTGTCACCTTCATAAGAATTAGCAGAAGCTCCAATATTTATTGCGCCCGCTGCAATATCGGATTTAAGCTTTTTAACGGCAAGCTCAAATACTAGCATGTCATTATCGCCATTTGAGTATGCATCTTTAGTATTGTTATCTGTGTCATATTTTTTGATTTGTTCGGGGGTAATTGTATAACTGGCATTCACACCCCTAAAGTTTACAGTTACAGAACCGTCATCATTAACAGATATAGAATCTTTAATGATTTGTTTACCCTCATCTGTTGCATTTAGAGCTAATAATCCACTAATTAACCAACAATCACCTGTTCCGCCCTGTTTAATTTGTTCATCAAATTCACCATTTATTCCACTTGTATTATTTGCATCTAAAGATGTTTCTGTATTGTTAGCAGAAGCTATTTGATTATATATATCAGTAAAATCAACCTCTTCGTTGCTTATTGCCTGGGCTTTAACTACGTTGTTTACATTGTATAATGTAACTTCAGCACCATCTACACTATGCGTAGTTAATCCCTCTGGCAGACCAGCAGGTAAATCATCATCTACTGTAACAATATTTATTTGATTCTGCTCTGCTAATTTATCAACCAAGCTGGATAATTCAGTCATTTGTTCGTCTGTTGCAGTATTTACAACTGGTTGGTTCCCGGTACTTGTTGTTTCTTGTATATTTGCAGCGGGTGCAGCTTCCTCTGTAAGCGGTGGTATATTAACTGCACCTTCTTTTATTTTTGGTAATATTATTGGATTCGGATTTATTTTCATGCTCTTTATCTCCTATTCTATTAACATGTATATCGGCATATTTTTAATAAAACTTTAGTAATGAATGATGAATTGTTACAATTCTAAATATGTTGTTACAAAAATTTACATTAAGAGTGTGCGGAAAAATTAAAAGCAGTTTCAATGTAATAGCTCATTAGTCATCAAAATAATTGTGTTGGTAGCAATTTTAGCCATTCTATAGCAGAAGTTATACTAAAGTTGGAAAATTTAAATAAGCATGTTACAATTTTTCTTATTTTGTAGTAGAATGAATGAGGAAATTATACGAAAGGAGAAGTATGAGACTATCTAAAGAAATTTTAGCAACACTTGGTGTTGTATGTTTAACTTCAGGAAT
>CAJOOM010000147.1 GCA_905236775.1 Candidatus Gastranaerophilales bacterium | reverse complement strand
AGGTCGTGTGCGGGATAGCACACAACCTGAGTTGAAACCGTTCTATGGAGATTGCGAGAAAAATTTTAATTTTTCCGCAAGCTCAAACATCTTTACAATTGAATATGTTGCGTTTATAATCATGTTACTCACTATCCTCAAGTGAACAGGTTGAGTTTAAAGAGTCATTAACTTTAAACAAAACCAAAACGAAAGGAAGAAATACAAATGGCAAACATTAAATCAGCAAAGAAAAGAATTCTTATTGCAGAAGCAAACAGACAAAGAAACGTTGCAGTTAAATCTGAAATCAAAACTGCTATCAAAAAAGCATTATCATTAGCTGAAAGCGAAGATAAAGAAGCTTTAAATTCTTCGATATCACATGTTTACAAACTTTGTGATAAAGCTGTTTCTAAAGGTGTTTTACACAAAAACACAGCTGCAAGAAAGAAATCAAGACTTGTTCTTGCTATCAAAAAATTAGCTAAGTAAATATGTGAATTTCACAAACTTCAGTAAATAAAGCTATATTTAATAAAAAGTGCTGCACACAAATGTACAGCACTTTTATTGTTGCCCAAAAAGCTTAAGGTTGTGGTAAATTTTAATTTTCGCAATATAAAAAGTCTTTTGAAAGAATAATTAAAAAGTAATAATCTTGCGTGCATTACATATTTATGTTAGTATCAAATAAAATAGTAGAAGTATTATATTAATTAAGGAGTTACTAATGATTTCAGTAAACGATTTAAAAAACGGATTAACACTAGAACTTGACAACGGACTTTGGACTGTTGTTGAATTCTTACACGTAAAACCGGGCAAAGGTGCAGCTTTTGTCAGAACAAAGCTCAAAAATGCAGAATCAGGAAACGTTGTCGAAAGAACATTCAGAGCCGGTGAAAAAGTTGCAAAAGCTATGTTAGACCGCAGAGAAATGCAATATTTATATAAAGAAGGCAATGACTACGTTATGATGGATAATGAAACTTATGAACAAATCCAAGTAACTGAAGATCAAATTGGTGATGGTAAAAAGTATTTGAAAGAAAACATGATTGTGCAAATACTTAAACACGATTCAAGAATTATTGGTGTTGATATTCCTGCACACGTTGAATTAGAAGTTGTAGATACACCTCCGGCAGAAAAGGGGAATACAGCTCAAGGCGGTACAAAACCTGCAACTCTTGAAACAGGTGCTGTTGTTAACGTTCCGTTCTTTGTATCAAACGGTGATATAATTAGAGTTGATACCAGAACTAATGAATATTTAGACAGATGTTAATTGAGGTGAATAAGTGAGTAAGTGAATAAGTGAATAAGTGATTTATAAATACTGTCAAAAGTAAACTTATTTCGTATTAGTTGAATTTATAATCACTTCGTCACTCCATCACCTCGTCACTTCGTCACTTCTCCTAAGGAGAAAATTATGGATTTTAAACCTGAATATATAGAAAAATTAGCTAAAATTATATCAGATAATGGACTGACAGAAATTTCACTTGAGGACGGAGAACAAGCAATTACAATTAGAAAAGATATTCCTGAAGTTGTAATGCCTGCTTCAGTTCCTGCTGTTATGCCGGCTCCTGCAGTTCAAACAACTTCTGCACCGGTTCAAGCACAAGCAAAAGCAGAAGAACCTGCCCCAAAAGGTAAAGCTATTACTTCACCGATGGTAGGAACTTTCTATTCTGCCTCATCACCAGATGCAGTACCTTTTGTAGAAATTGGTTCCGAAATTGCTGTAGGTGACGTAGTTTGTATAATTGAAGCAATGAAACTTATGAATGAAATCAAGTCAGAACAAGCAGGAAAAGTAACACAAATTTGTGTGAAAAATGGTGATCCTGTTGAATTTGGACAAGTTCTGATGTATGTAGAATAACGTGAATCGTGATTCGTTAATCGTGAATCGAAATTATATATCGACTCACGACTTACTGTTCACGGCTTACGATTTTATTAATATTAATGGGATAATTAAAAAATGTTTAAACGAGTATTAATAGCAAACCGAGGAGAAATAGCGGTTAGGGTAATAAGGGCATGTCGAGAATTGGGGATTCCAACAGTTGCGATATATTCACAAGCAGATGCGGAATCTTTACACGTAAGACTGGCAACGGATGCTTTTTGCATAGGGCCGGCACCAAGCAGTCAGAGTTATTTAAACATCCCGACAATTATATCTACAGCATTAATGGCAGGTTGTGATGCCATACACCCTGGCTACGGCTTTTTATCAGAAAGAGCGGAATTCGCTGAGATTTGTGATATGTATAATATTAAATTCATAGGTCCAACTGCCAAAGCCATGCGAAAGATGGGTGACAAAGCTACTGCTCGTAAAACAATGATAGAAAATAATGTTCCTGTAACTCCGGGAACAGGAATTGTCAAAACTCCAAAAGAAGTTATAGAATTTGCCAATAAAGTCGGATATCCTATTATTTTGAAAGCTACAGCCGGCGGCGGCGGAAAAGGTATGAGAGTTGTAAGAAACAATAGTGAAATGGAAGCAAATTTCAACTTATGTCGTCAAGAGGCTGAAAATTTCTTTGGAAATCCTGACATTTATGCAGAAAAATTCCTTGAGAATCCGAGACATATTGAAGTTCAAATTCTAGGTGATTCTTATGGCAATGTTATCCACTTAGGAGAAAGAGATTGTTCAATTCAAAGACGCCATCAAAAACTCTTAGAAGAAGCACCTTCACCAGCTATAGACGAAGAAACACGCAAAGAAATGGGTGCAGCAGCAGTAAGAGCTGCAAAGGCAATTAATTACGAGGGAGCAGGAACTTGTGAATTCCTTCTTGACCACGATGGGAAATGGTACTTTATGGAAATGAATACAAGGGTTCAAGTAGAACATTGCGTAACAGAGATGATTTCTCAAATAGACATCGTTCGTGAACAAATCCTTGTAGCATCAGGTGAAAAACTCGGTTATACACAAGATGACGTTAAATTAAGAGGTCATGCTATTGAATGCCGTATTAATGCGGAAGATCCTGAGAATGATTTTATGCCATGCCCCGGAAAAATTGACGGATATTTAGCCCCTGGCGGTTTTGGAATCAGAGTTGATTCACATGTTTATCCGGGATATTCTATTCCGCCATACTATGATTCTATGATTGGTAAATTGATTTGCTGGGGAGAAAACAGAAAACAAGCAAGAAGAAGAATGTATCAAGCATTAAAAGAGTACGTTGTAGCAGGTGTCAAAACTACAATTCCATTCCATCAATCCTTAATTGAAGACGAAGTATTCAAAAGCGGTCAGTTTAATACCGGATTCATTGAAGATTTTTATAAAAGAAAAAACGGTGAGAACAAATAAAAATTAAAAATATAAATTAACTAAATAATACTGCTCTTCAGAACCTTTAGAGCAGTATTATTTTGAAACTATAGATGTATTTTTGAGCTTTTTTGTCTCAAAAACTTATTCTTGCGGAATAGGAGTTGATGCGCCTTCTACTGCATTTTCTTCCGTTAAGAATTCACTTGTAAGATATTCTTCTTCAGTTTGAGTATGAGCATATAATCTTACACTCATCGATGTTAAAAGCACTTTTTTATCTTTTTGATAAGGATAAATATCTATGCTATTAATCTTCATATAGTAATTGTACTGATAAATATCTTGAATTAGTTGACCTAAATTTATATAATTAGATACCAATTTTAAATTTACATCGCAAACAAAGAACATATCGCCCTGTTCAACAAATTTATCGCCTGAAGTTATATATTTGTATTCTATAGAGTCTATTTTAATTGAATTTGAATTTACCATTTCAATTAAATCACTGTACAAAGTAAAGAAAAGCGTATCATTACCTTGTTGACTTTCATCCGGCGCATAAACTTTTTTGTTAGCTTTTTTCCTTGCATCTATTAAATCTCTGATTTTTTTCTCTATTCGTGCTTTCTGGCTGCGTTTTGAATCTAAAGTCTGCTGAACATTTTGTTCTTCTTGTTTCAGTGTTGTATATTCGTTATAAAAATAAACACACCCAAAACTAATAGCTGCAATTAGTAAAGCAACCAAAACTATAAATAATGCAATAGGAATAAATCGTTTATACTTGTTCATTCTTTCAGTTCCTTATTAATTTAATTTAATTTAATTTGATACTTCAGGTATATCACCCGGAGGAGTATTATTACTTGCGGCACTGGCAGCATTAGCATCATTAGAAATACAAAATTCATAAAAATCTGCATCCATCATTGTAAGCACTGCCTCTGGATCATATTCTTTAAAACTTTCAGTATCATTTGTTGCTAAATTTAATTTTTGCAATGAGATTTCAGGATTGAAGTCTGAAGTAGGTATGATATCTTTCATATTTCTATAAAATGCATAAATACTTTCAATATTATCAGCCTGTCCCTCTATTGTAGTCTTGTCGCCAAGCTTCAAATGTGTAAGCCATAATTTTTTAGGAATCTCTGTTCCGACAACTTGATAATATGAATATATATTTTTATTATATTCAATACCGTCCATGATTTCTTTACCTTCATTAAAATCACTCTTTTCAAAGTTCTTACGAGCATTGATATATTCATCAAGTTTACTTATTTCATTTTGCATATCTTCTATATTGTTATGCATCTTTTTAGTTTCTGCATAATAAAAACCAAATGCTAAAGCGCACAAAACAGATAAAACTATTAATATTACACAAAATGCTATTAACAAAGTTCTTACATCTAAAACAATTTTACCATTACACAACGTTATAGGCTGCATTGAAGTATATATATCTCCGAGGGTCTTATTGTAGTAGTTGAACTTCATATCACATGCTACTGTACAATCAGAGTAAATAGCAGCACCTACAGCATCCAATGAAATGCCTCTTATGTCCATTGGATCCAAATTAGGAGCAGCAATTAAACCAAACATATCATCTTTTCTGTAGCTGTTTGCATCAAAATACAAAATAGGTGCATTATAAGTTACTCTGTCAGTAAGAGCTTCTGCGCTTATTACATTTGTTTTTGAAACTATGTATAAGAATG
The DNA here is from genome assembly GCA_905236775.1 of Candidatus Gastranaerophilales bacterium. Taxonomy (GTDB): domain Bacteria; phylum Cyanobacteriota; class Vampirovibrionia; order Gastranaerophilales; family Gastranaerophilaceae; genus CAG-196. The sequence goes on along the minus strand of CAJOOM010000147.1, from coordinate 6,482 downwards.
ATGCCGGGAATTGTTGTAGAATCGGATCAACTGCAGATGTTACAATTGAATAGTTTTCAGCATCACTTAATACATCTCCAATACTTATTTTTATCTCAGCTATATCTACGTAATGTCTGCCTGTCATTAAAGCTACTCTGCAACAGCTATTTTCTACTGTCAACATTACCCAATTCTTAGTAGAATCAGCCGCCAGTTTATTTTCACTCAAATACACCAACGCATTTAAAACAGAATCCATAGACGCATCAGCCGCCATTATATTGGTATATCCGTTTTCTCTCAAATCCATTATTATTTCGGTTAAAGCCTGACTCTGAATAGCTGTATAAGCTACACGCTTATTTTGCATATCTTCTTCAACTATTGCATAACTGATACTTGGCTCTGTTTCACGTAAATACTGGTTGTCATATATCTCATCAGAAATAACAGCTTCAATTTCGATTGTATCCATGTGAGCAGGATAAGGTGCAACTTTAAAATAAACGGTAGGAAAGCTGAAAACAATTGCTGCATTTTTTGGAACATCTTGTTCTGAAAGTAATTCTTTAAGATTTTCTTTAAAAATATCAACGTCAGCTATTTCACGTCTTACAATATTATAATCTATTGCTTTGCGTCCATACTTCAATATCGTCCTTGAAGCATAGTCTATTTGAGCAACTTCTAATCCGCTTTCCGGTGTTATAGATACACCAACTACTACACTCTTCTTAAACACAATATTTTCCTCTTTTTTTTATATTGTACTATAGATAGTGAGTTATGTAAATAAAATATAAACTCGGTAACAAAAATACATCAAATATATGATTTTTTTGAAAAAATAAATATAGATATATCATTAATTATTAAGAAATGTTAATATTAATAAAGTGAATAAATTTTTATTAACTTTTTTAATGTTAACTTATTCACCAAATCGCTTTAAAAAAGGTACATCATGGATTCAACAATAATATACGGCAAAAATGCTGTAATAGAGGCATTAGAAAAAGGTGAAAGGGAATTTAATAAAATTCTTATTTCAAATAGTGTTCATTCTGATACAAAGATAGAGCATATTAAAGAGCTTGCCCGCAGACAAGGCATTGTGTATCAATTTGTGTCTAAAGAAAAAATGAATACACTTGAACCCGATGGGAAACATCAAGGAGTCATTGCTCAGATTGCTCCCATAAAGTATGTTGAACTTGAAGATTTTATAGAAAAACATAAAGGAGAATTATCTTCCGTTGTTGTTTTGGATGGTGTTGAAGATTCTCATAATGTCGGCGCTATTATGCGCTCCTGTGTTTGCGCAGGAATTAAAGGTATTATTATTCCATCAAGACGAGGTGTCCTTGTTAATTCCACCGTCGAGAAAACAAGCGCCGGCGCAGTTAATCATATAGACATAATAAAAACAAACAGTCTTGTAAATGCGATACAAAAGTTAAAAGAAAACGACTATTGGGTAATTGCTTCTGACCATCATGCGGAGCATAATCATTTTGATATTGATTATACTGATATGAATTTCGTGATTATAATGGGAGCAGAGCATGCCGGAATATCAAAATCTTTATTAAAACTTGCTGACTTTAGAGTAAAAATTCCTATGTTAACAAATTTTAACTCTTTAAATGTTTCTAATGCAACTGCTATAATATTATTTGAGTACGTATCTCAATTTTGTAAAAAAAATAAGAAGGAAAATAAAAATGGGTAAAAAAAGCGATACTTTAAACATAATGGCTGATGATATATCAGATGAGGGAATTGATTTTAATAACATAGAAAATATTGATGACGATGACGAGGATTCTATTGAAATAGAAGAGCCTAAAACTCAAGAAAGTTTAAGTTCTGTTAACTCAGATGATTCCGTTAGAATCTATCTTCAACAAATAGGAAAAATTCCCCTTTTATCCAGCGCAGAAGAACTTGAAGTCGCAAAAAAAATATATGAAACCCAAAATCCTATGGCAAGAAAAGTTTTAATTAACGCGAATTTAAGACTGGTTGTAAGTATTGCTAAAAAGTATATAGGGCGCGGCTTATCTTTCCTTGACTTAATTCAAGAGGGAAATATGGGGCTTATTAAAGCAACAGAAAAGTTTGATTACACTAAAGGATATAAATTCTCAACCTATGCAACGTGGTGGATTCAACAGTCAATAACAAGAGCAATTGCAGATAAAGCAAGAATAATCAGACTTCCTATTCACCTAATTGAATCCATTAATAAAATCAAAAAAGCCACAATGGATTTGACAACAAAACTTGGCAGAATTCCTAACAAGCAGGAGATTGCAGACGAAATGGGAATTTCTATCTCAAAATTGACATCTATTATTAAATCAACTCAATCTACTATAAGCATCGACACACCAACCGGTCAAAAAGACGATTCAAATAAAATTATAGACTATATAGTTGATGAATCAACTATTGCGCCGGATAACATAGTTTCTCAAGAAAGCATGCTTGAAGATATTAAAAACATGCTTGAACAATTAAGCCAAAAAGAACGTGACGTTTTAATTCTGCGCTTTGGTTTAAATAATAACGGAAATAAAAAGACTCTTGATGAAATCGGTACAATTTACGGTGTTTCAAGAGAAAGAATTCGTCAAATTGAAAACAGAGCAATCTCTAAACTTAAAAAACTATGTAAAAATAAAAATTTAACCTCCGGATTAAAAAATTACTTTGGGGGATAGTTTTTTAATGTAAAATGTAAAATTGAAAATGGAAAATAGTTTTAAAAGGTGCTTGAATATTAAGGCGCTAAGGAAATGAAAAATGGCTGATATAGATAAAATTAATGAATTAGTTGGAAATAAAGAATTTAAAGAAGCATTGGAACTTGCAGCAACTGCTCTTATAGATGAACCGGATAATATAGAATTAATCAAGCTTGCAGGACTTGCGGAAGTCAATATGGAAGATTGGGAAAAAGCTAAGTATCATTTTGAAACCGTTGTAAAATACTCTCCGGATGATGCTACTTCTTGGTTTTACCTTGCTAATTGCTACAACAGTCTTGGCGATTTTGTATCAGCAAAAAATTCATATTTAAAAGTTATTGAATTAAGAAAAGAATATGTTGAAGCATACAAAAGTTTATGCGTAGTTTACTTGAAACTTAATTTGTTACCCGAATCAATAGAGTATGCTTCAAGAGGACAAATTTATGCACCGGATGATTATATTTTTGATTTTGTAATAGGAACAGCTTTTATGAAATTAAAAGATTATGATAAAAGTATTGAACCTTTAGAACAAGCACTTAAAAAGGCACCGGATAATATGGGAATATATAACAGTTTGGGAACTGCATATATGGCTCTTGAGAGAAAAGATGATGCAATTCGCTGTTATGAAAAAGCATTAGAACTAAATCCGGAAAATCCAATGTCATACTATAATATAGGCTCCGCATATCAAATTATGAACGACCATAAAAAAGCATGTGAATATCTTCAAAAAGCTGTTGAACTTGACGAAGAAGATGAAATATTCAAAACATCTTATGCTATGTCTCTTGTTAAGACTGAACAATACTATGGTGCAATTGATATATACAAAAAATTGCTGCTTCAACATCCGGAAAAAGATAATTATAAATTAAATCTCATCACTTGTTATGAAGCTTTAGGCGATATTCAAACAGCAATATCCATGTTGGAAGGCATTGTATATATAAATCCGAAATTTACTCTTCCGGCACAAAAACTTGCTAACTTATACGTAAAAACAAACCAATTGAGCAAAGCAAAAGATTTGTATGACAAAATTATTCTAAAAAATAGTCCTACCGCAGAAGTTATGCACCAATATGCAATATTGTCATCGAGTTTATGTGATACAGATACTGCGGAAAAGATTTTGAAAAAAGCAATTAGAATGAATCCAAACTTAGCAAAGGCTCATAAGGATTTAGCCGTTATTTATTTAAATAAAAGATTGTTTGATTATGCAAAAGATGAATTTCAAACTGCATTAAAACTAGCACCTAACGATTTTGAAGTTATATTTGAGTATGGGAATTTCTTATATTCAACTTCACAAAATGTAGAAGCAGAAAGATATTATACTGAAGCGCTTGAAATTCAGCCTGATGATATTTTGGTTTTAACATTTATGGCATTAAATAAACTGGTCTTGAATCAGTTGGATGAAGCAAAAAAATATATAATGAAAGCTTTAAAAATAAATCACCATCACGAATATATACAGTTCTGTGCCGGTAGAATTATGTATGCAAGAAAAGAATATGAAGAGGCAAAAAGATATCTTATAAGCGCAGTGGAACAAAATCCTGACATTGAAACTCAAAACACACTTGCACTCACGTACTATGAGCTTGGTGAATACAGGCAAGCAATAAACATTTTTAATAATCTGCTTGCAAAATTCCCTGATAATATTTCTATCATGAAAAACCTTGTGAATTGTTATAAACAAATAGGAGATAACAACAAAGCTCTTGAATATTTATACAAAATAACCGATATTATTCCGGAAGATGAAGATTCGCAAGAATTGATAAGAAGATTGTCCTAGTTTAGATAATTTTGACCGATACATACATACTATGGACTTGAAGAGGCAAGGCAAGTTATATCCGTTATTCCCTCTTTATTTAAAGAATTTATCATTTCTTCAAATGTCGAGCCTGTTGTACAAATATCATCTATAATTAATACCGGCATGTCTAAAAATTTTGTTTTATCAACTTCAAATGCATCTTTAAGGTTTTCCATCCTTTGAGGTTTAGATAATTTATATTGAGGCTTTGTGTCTTTAATCCTTTTTATAAGTTCAAAGTTTGGTGTATAACCCATAAATTTGCAAAATTCTTCCGCTACCAGCTCCATATGATTATATTTCCGTTTCTTTATTCGATTTTTATGCAACGGAACAGGTACAACCTGAAATGCTCTATTTATACCAACACGATTAAAATAATAATACATAAACTTTGCAAGATAATAAGCCAATTCTTTTTGCTTATGATATTTTAATCCTCTTATAAGTTTTTGCAAATATTTTTCATACATTCCGCAAGAATAAATATTAACTCCATTTATTATCCTGTTTGGAACAAAATCCGAATAACAAAGTTCATCAAAACACTTAGGACACATTTTAAGCGAATGTTCGGAACTTCCGCAAAAATAACATTTTTTTCGATATATTAAATCTAAAAGCGAAGTGATAATATTTTTCATCTTAAATTCATTTACCACTTTTTAAATCTTGCCCAAAAACTTTTTGATTCTTTGCTTTCAAGTTGTTCAATACGTTTAGTAAGTTCCAGATTGTGTTCCATTAATTCTTTAACTTGTTGGGCTAAAATCTTATTGTCACGTTTATATTCACCGGCCTCGACTAATTTTTCTGTCCAATCTGAATTTGCAATATCATCACTTATTTTTTGAGCAACAGCTTCAGCGAGCATTTGCAAAGTTTGACTGGAAACATCAAGAGTAAAGCTTTTACCTTGCGGAATCGGTTCATTACTAACTTGTTGAGCAGTATCTTGAACAGATAGACTTTGAGAAACTTGTTCCAATTTACCTTCAATTTCTTCGCCTTTTTCATCAAGGATTACAGGCACAACCTGTTTTGGAGGTTCCTCATATTTTTCAACTTTTGCTTCAATTTTAGCAAGCTTAGTAATTATTTGCTCATCAGTATAACCTTGCGCTTTTAATGATATCCCGCGTCTTATTTTTTCAAGTGCAAGTTCATCATAAAATTCAAAACCATTTTCATCTTCATATATTGATTCTATTTTCCAATCATGCAAAAACAAATCAAGTGAATGCTTATCAATATAGTAATTTTCCGTATTTAAACTCTTTAAAATCGAATCCCTGTTAAACATCCGCTAATCCTCATCTTTTAACAAATCTGGCTATATCACGTTCTTGTGTTTTCTTGGCTATAGCCTCTCGCTTGTCATAAATCTTTTTACCTTTTGCCAACCCAATTTCTATTTTAGCAAAACCTTTAGTTAAAAACAATTCCGTCGGAACAATTGTTACACCGTCTTTTTTTACTTTATCTTGAATTTTTAGTATTTCTCTTTTATTCAACAACAATTTTCTCACCCTATCCGGTTTATGGTTAAATCGATTTCCGTGTTCATAAGGTGAAATGTGCATTCCGTATAAAAACATCTCATTATCTTCAATCTTTGCAAACGAATCTTTAAGATTTACTTCACCTTTGCGAATAGATTTGATTTCAGTTCCGGTTAACACAATCCCTGCAACAAATTTGTCAAAAATCAAGAAGTCATGAAAAGCTTTTCTGTTTGTCGTAACAACTTTTTTATCCATAAATTAATTATAATTCAAAACTATACACTTTCAACTTTCCACTTTCTTATGTAGCTTTCTTAGTGCCTTATTGCATTTACCCTCTCCCGTCATTGTAGTTTTCGAGCAAAAAGCTCTCAAACACAATGCCGACCTCCCCATGTT
>CAJOOM010000146.1 GCA_905236775.1 Candidatus Gastranaerophilales bacterium | reverse complement strand
TTTGAGATTCTTTGTACTTGCATTTTCATACCCCTAAGACTTATGTACTTATAATTTACCTAATTATTTACCCCTATCATACCATAAAAATTAAAAATAAAATTTGCCAAAAATAATTCATTATGCGATTTTATATAAATCAGTTACTTCAATAATATCTTTTGCAATATCATTTTGCTCTCCGTTGCAGTCAAGATAAATACCATAACCTTCCGGAGATTTTCCGAGGATTTCCATATTAGAAAGTATTAGCGGATAATTGGACATCTCAACTTTATGCATACCAGGACCCACATAAGTCGGAATGTCGAGCTGTCCTATCTCAGAGCAAAGTTTTTTTGCATAATCTATAATCAAATTTTTTATTTTTAAAACTTGCAAATAAGAAATTTGCTAGAAGAATTATGTCTCTAGCAAAAAATTTTTTTTATTGGTTTTATTTATGATAATAGGTGATTTATGAAAATACAATCAATAACTCCATATGGATATTCTTTACAGAAAAATAAAAGAAAACCTCAATTGTCATTTACTTCAATTTATAATAGGCAAACAGCTAATGTGTTATTGAAAGATACATTGAAGCAATTAGACAATGTTTATAATCCTGCAAATAGAGCATTCTTAGAAAAATTGACAGATAGTTTTCCTGACTATGATTATAAAAAAATAACTTATGTTTATGATGCTTGTTTAAACTCAAATAAAATTATCAGTAAAAAAGCTGAAGAAGTATTGTATAAAATTTGTGATAATGTCGCAGAAGAAAAAAGTCGCGTATATATAAACAATGGTTTATCTGGTATCGCATGGCTGCTGACTGAAGCAAAAGATGTAAGTGGAAATCATAATGATGGGAATCTAAATTTTTTGCTCTGGCTTGATAAGAATTATGTACAAAGTGCCGATGTTTTGTTTGCTTATGATAAACTCATAGACATAATCAGTTTGTGTAAAAACGAAAAAGGTATTTGTACTGAAGATAATATTTTTGCAGTAAAGCAAAAAATAAATGATACAGGAAGTTTCTCTGATTATTTTTTTAAGCAACCGCAAAAAGATAAACTAGATGATATTGAATATTATAAAAAAAGATATATTAATAATAAACATAAAGCAGATATATCTACTCTCAACAACATTATAGATGCATATCGTCTAAATTATTATACTGCAGACGGAATGTTAAAACTTTTGCTGGAACTTAAAAATAACAATTTACTTGACTCTGTCGGATTATCAATGCCAATATGCGAAAACGGAGACTCCATATTGATGAGCATTCCTGATATAACTTATGATTACAGCACAAAAGATACATTTAAAAAAATAACATCGCTTTTGAAAGAACATCAAGGGATTGATTATAATCAGACAAACCGTTTTGGCGTTTCTTTTCTTGAAAAGGTCATAAACTCCGAGAATTTTGAATTATTGGATTTAATAAAGGATGAAGAATTGACCTATTATCCTGTTTTAGAAAGTGCATATAACCGAATAGAAAATACTAAATTTAAAGACAGAATAAAAGATTTATCTTTATCATTTCCTTCTTTGGAAATAATAGCGAAAAAAGGAGATTGGGAAGAATTTCAAAAAAATATATCTCTAACATCATCGCCATTTTTTAACAAGAAAAAACTGATTCCCAAATTATATAAATTGTGCCCTAACAATACTTCTTTGCAAGCATATCTAAAAGATTATATTCAAGTACTTGAATCTTTTAAAGAAAAATCTGACCACAAAATAATAGATGAAAGGACTCTTAATAATATAATAAAGGAACATAGCATAAATTATTATTCAGCAGAGGGGATGTTACAACTTTTACTGGAACTTAAAAATTCCGGTTTACTCAACTCTTATAGCTTATCTATGCCTATATGCAAAAACAGTGACTCTATATTAATGAGCATACCTGATATAGCCTATAATAATGAAAATAAAAGTGTATTTAAAGAAATTGTATCTTTACTAAAAGAACAGTCAGATATTGATTATAATCAAGACAACAATTTTGGCGTTTCTTTTCTGGAAAAAGTTATCAACTCCGAGAATTTTGATTTGGTTGAGTTGATAAAAGATAAAGTTTTAACTTATGAACCTATTTTGGAATGTACATATAATGGAATACAAAATCCTGAATTTAAAGAAAAAGTAAGGGAATTATCTATATCATTTCCTCTCTTGGATTTAATAGCAAAAACAGGAAATCTGGATTTGTTTAAAGAAAATATCTCTTTATTATCATCGCCACTTTTTAATAAACAAAAACAGATCCCGAAATTATACAAATTATGCCCTTATAAAACTCCTTTGTGGGAACATTTATATAATTATATGCAAATGTTATAATGCAATTAAATATACATCTTAGGTGCAAAATTAGTTTTACTTTTATCTGGATAATAAGACTTGTATAAATAAAATTTGCCGAAAAAATTAGAATTATTCTTTATAAAACCTATTTGCAATGTATGTTATCGTTTTTGGAAAATATTGCATTAAGATATTTGTCCGCATACCA
>CAJOOM010000145.1 GCA_905236775.1 Candidatus Gastranaerophilales bacterium | reverse complement strand
TGGAGTATAACAGGCATTCTCCTAAATCAAGCACTGTTGATAAAATCTGTTCGGCATTTAATTTAACTCCATTGGAGTTATTAAGATACGGTACAAAACAACCAAGTAATACTGAGCAGATTATAGATTCATTATCTGGATTGACAAACACTCAAATTGATATGGTAAGAGATTTTATTGGGCTGGTTCGTAATTACAAGATTTAATATTCAACAATGATAAAAAATTTCTATAAACAATTCGGTAAACGACTAAAGCAATTAAGGGTACAAGCTAATATATCTCAAGAAAAATTAGCTGAACAGGTTGGTGTAGCTACTAAAACAGTAAGTTACTGGGAGAATGCACATAACCCGGTATCATTTAGCAAAGTTCCAATTATAGCTGATGCTCTAAATGTTCCGATATATAAGCTGTTTCTATTTCTTGATACGGATGAAAAGTTAGCTGATAATGACTATATAGCATTGTTACAAGCAAAAACCGGTGAAGAATTAAACACCCTATTCAATGTTGTTAAGGAATTGCAGAAAATTAATCAGTAATAAGAGAACTGTGTATAAAAAATTGTAGTATTGTCGGATTGAAAAATTAAATTGTTTATTTGATAATATAATTATCCTGAATCTAAAGTTCATTCTAAGGATAAAGGGAGATACTAATTATAAAGCCGTACCTCTCTTGGTGCGGCTTTTTATGTTAAGGAGAAAATTATGGAAACACGCGTAGCAATTATAGGAATAATAGTAGAAAATGATGCTGTTATTTGTGATATTCAAAACCTTTTAACAGAATACTCAAAATATATAATAGGCAGAATGGGCATTCCTTATCAGCCAAAAGCAGTAAGGATAATAAGTGTAGTTCTTGATGCACCGAATGACGTTATTAATGCTCTTACTGGCAAAATAGGAAATCTTAAAGGTGTAAATGCTAAGACTGTATATTCAAATGTATAGAAATGGAAAATTGAAAATGGAAAATGAAAAATTATATAATAAAAAATCATTAAAAGCTGAAGAATTTATTAATCATGAAGAAGTTTTGAGAACTCTTGATTATGCGGAAAAAAATAAAAATAATTTAGAATTAATAGATAAAATTTTAGAAAAAGCAAGACCTGTTAAGAATGGTAATGAAACGCACTGTCAAGGTCTTACTCACGAAGAAGCAAGCATTTTACTCGCTTGTGAGGATAAAAATGTCTTAAAGAAAATTTATGATTTAGCAGAAGAAATCAAACACGCATTTTACGGTGAAAGAATTGTAATATTTGCACCACTTTATCTTTCAAACTACTGCGTAAACGGCTGTATTTATTGCCCATATCATAACCAAAATCATCACATTCCACGTAAAAAACTTACACAAGAAGAAGTTAAAGCGGAAGTTATAGCACTTCAAGATATGGGACACAAACGTCTTGCAATAGAATCAGGCGAAGACCCTGTTAACAATCCGATTGAATATATCTTAGAATGTATAAATACAATTTATTCTATTAAACACAAAAACGGCGCAATAAGACGTGTTAACGTTAATATTGCGGCAACTACAGTTGAAAATTATCGTAAACTTAAAGAGGCAGGAATCGGAACATATATTCTTTTCCAAGAAACATATCATAAAGAAAGTTACGAAAAACTTCATCCGACAGGACCAAAACATAATTATGCATACCATACAGAGGCAATGGATAGAGCCATGGAGGGTGGTATAGATGATGTAGGTTTAGGAGTTTTGTTTGGCTTAGAAAGATATAAATACGAATTTGCTGCACTCCTTATGCACGCAGAACACCTAGAAGCAGTTCACGGAGTCGGACCTCATACAATATCCGTTCCTCGTGTTAAAAAAGCTGATGATATTGACCCGACAAAGTTTGATAACGGAATAGATGATGAAACATTTGCAAAAATTGTTGCGCTAACTCGTATTGCAGTTCCTTATACAGGTATAATTATCTCTACACGTGAATCACAAGCTGTAAGAGAAAAGCTGCTTAAACTTGGGGTCTCTCAAGTTTCAGGTGCTTCAAGAACGTCAGTTGGCGGTTATACGGAAGAAGAAAGACCAACAGAGACAGAACAATTTGACGTTTCAGACCAAAGAACTTTAGATGAAGTCGTTCGTTGGCTGCTGCAATTAGGACACATACCATCTTTCTGTACAGCTTGCTACAGAGAGGGAAGAACCGGCGAAAGATTTATGTCTATGTGTAAAACAGGACATATTCAAAATTGCTGCCAGCCAAATGCTTTAATTACTCTTAAAGAATTTCTGATGGATTACGCAAGCGAAGAAACAAAGAAAATCGGCGAAGAATTTATCTTGAAAGAATTAGACAAAGTTGAAAATGAATCAGTCAAAAAAATTCTTACAAACAATCTCAAAGAAATTGAAAACGGCAAACGAGATTTTAGATTCTAACTGCTATAATTCTTTTATCCTTTGCTACTTTAACGAAATAAAAAAATTAAACAAAAAAAAATTCCATTTACCTCTTATTTGTGATATGCTTAAACTTAAATAAGTACGAAATAGAGGAGATGAGAAATGGAAATGATTCACGCATTTGTGTCTGCACACAATGTTATGATATCTGCCGGATTATTAATTCTGGCATACATATTTATAGCAACGGAAAAAATACCCAAAGTTACAATCGCACTTTTAGGTGCTGGTATTACAATATTTCTCGGACTAGTCAGTCAGAATAAGACTGTCGGAGAAGCTTTAAATCCGCATTATTTTATAAACTTTGTAGATTTTAACGTAATATTTTTGCTTGTATCTATGATGATTATTGTTAATATTTCCACAAGGAGCGGTATTTTTACCTGGATTGCAAACGAACTTTTAAAACATACAAAAGGAAATCCTATTCAAATTCTTATTGCTCTTGGTGTTTTTACGGCAATTACAAGTGCTTTTTTAGATAATGTAACAACTGTTATTTTAATTTTGCCTATAACATTTGCAATTGCAAGAAAGTTGGAAATTGACCCGCTACCTTATTTATTAACTGAAATATTTTCATCAAATATAGGCGGAACAGCAACATTAATAGGTGACCCGCCAAATATTATTATCGGAAGTGCAGCAGGTTTTTCTTTTATGGACTTTTTATATAATTTAACATTACCAGTTGCAGCAATAATGGTTGTTGTTTTAACAGTATTAACCTTATTATTCAGAAAAAAACTTCACGCAGATGCTGACAAAATGGCAGAAGTTGCAAATCTTGATAACTCAAAAACAATCACTGATAAGTTTTTAATGTTTCGTTCATTGTTTGTTTTAGGACTTGTTATTTTAGGCTTTGTAACACACGATATAACTCACATTCAAACTTGTATTGCCGCTATGCTGGGTGCAAGTGTATTACTTTTATTTGAAAAGCCTACAGATATTTTAAAAGATGTTGAATGGAATACAATTTTCTTCTTCATTGGTTTATTTATTATAATTGGCGGTGTTGAAGCTTCCGGCGGAATTAAACTTATGGCTGAATGGATATTGAAAGTTACACAAGGTTCTCAAGAAGCAGCTTCAATGCTTATTCTTTGGGCATCCGGCATTGTATCCGGTGTAATAGATAACATTCCGTATACCGCTACTATGGCGCCAATGCTTAACGTTATAGAAAAATCAATGGGAGAAGATTATACATTCCCGCTCTGGTGGGCATTATCATTGGGAGCATGTTTAGGAGGGAATTTGACGATAATTGGAGCTGCAGCAAATGTTATTGTATCCGAAAATGCTGCTGTAGAGGGGCATCCGATTACATTTTTGCGTTTCCTAAAATACGGATTTATGGTTGTTACTATATCACTTTTAATATGTACAGCATACATTAAATTTAGTTATTTGCAATAGTCAAATTGCATTATCAAACAGAAATGCTATTACCACAATAAAAATATAGGTAATAGCATTTTTATATGTATTCTTCACTATGAATTTTTTCTATAACAGAATTTATACTATCCAATTTATCGGATATTCTTGATAAAGACGTTTCAATAATGTCGCGCATGTCACTTTTATCAAGTGTCTGCGCGCAATATGCATTTATAAGCTGCATTTCCAACTTGCTTTCATAAACAAGAGTTTCTATACTTGCCAATAGTAATTGTTCAGCATTATTAATCATATCACCTCCAATTTAATACAAATATAATCAGATTATATAAAAAAAGTCTCTTTTAAGCAACTTTTAGTATTCTTTTAGAGATTAATTTAAAATTTTAAACCCATATAATGAAATTATGGATAATGAAGAGTTAAACTTAAGAAAAATAATAGCTATGAATATTCGAATCGCAAGAGCAAGAGAAGATATTACTCAAGAAACACTTGCAGAACGTGCTAATATTTCTACTAAACATATCACCAAAATAGAGAATGCTAAAGTTACTACAAATATTTATTTTATTAAAAAGATAGCTTCCGCACTAGACTTAACATTGGATGAAATAACAACTCCATATAAGCGGGAAAATAAATAAATTGTGCCTATGCTTCACTGGTCGGTGCTAGTGTTCCGAGCAAAAAAGCATTTACAAAAAGCCAGTATATGCTTGTTATATAGCTAATTAAAAAAAGTAACATAAGCGGAATCGGAATAATAATCGATTGACCAGAATCAATATTGAGTTGGAAAATACTCGAATCCAATCCAAGTAAGCCGGCAATAAAATATATTAAAGAGGCATATACAACAGAAAACAATACAAAAAGTATAGTATTAAAAATATACCTCCAAGTATAAGTTCCCATAATATATGTTGCTTTAGGTATATTTAGCACAGCTACGACCGAATCTCTTTTTGCATAATTCCACAAAAGAGCCGGAATAAAACTGATTATAAATAAAAGAACACAAAATAGCATGACCTGACTAACATTCAAATTATTTAGGTTATTAAAAACTTTTAAACACACAAAAGAACACGGTATATATAATATAATTGTTGCAAAAATAGAAGCAATTCCTCTCCATAGAAATTTACGGAAATCCCAATTCGGAAGTTTAATATTCTTAACCATATGAATTTTGCCATTAAAAATACTGTTAGCAACAAGACAATCTTGACGATTTATAATATTTTCGGCAAGACACCAAAAATATCCGGTTAAGCACAAAATAGGAACGATTATTAAAGCTGCAAAAACTATCATCGAAATTTTATTTGTATAAAAATCAACAAAAAAAGTTAAATACAAAGAGCAAGTCGCCAATACAAAAAATATTAACCCAATAGCAGCAAGGTAAATAAAATGTTTCTTAAATTCAGGTAATTTAAACATCCAAATCAATGGTTCTATCACAGCTATTCTCTCCTTTTTTAACGGAAAAAATTTTATTTTCCATTATCAATTATCAATTTTCAATTAATAAATTACCTGCTTAATGAAATACTTGTCACACCGACATTTCTTGCACTATCCATAAGCTTTACTACAGCACCGTGTTCAGCATCATCGTCAACTTGAATCAACAACCCGTCCGGATAATCTTTAACTGAGTCCGCCACAGTTTTTTCCAAATCAGCTACTGCAATTTCGGTATCATTAAAAATATATCTATTATCATTTGTAACGGCAAAATTCATAATTTTGCTATCTTTAATAATCTCTTCTTGATTAACAACCTCAGGAACCGCCAGATTTAATCCCTGCTGGTCAAGCATTGGTGCAATAACCATCATTATTATAAGCAGCACCAAGAAAATATCAGTTAAAGGTGTTATATTTATCTCATTAAAACTGTCACGCATTTTTCCCCCTTATTCCCAAGTCTCATAGCTGTCTTGAGGAATTGATGTAGATGCACCGTTTAAAGTGCTATCTTCATTCTGATTTTCTATAGCTTGTTCAAGCTCTCTTTGTTCTTTTTTATTAAGCGGCTCACCTGCTACAATCAACTTTTTATAATGAGCATCTTGAGCAGCATCCATTATTTCCATAATAATAGAACTTTTGACCTTCTCATCAGCCTTAACAACAACTTCTGCTTTCTCGTCATCGGTTTTTAGACGTTCCAACACTCCTGTTAACAAGTCCATTGAAGTTTTATTACCATCTACGTATATTGTTCCGTCTTTTGTAACAGCAACGGTAACTTTTCCTTGCTCGATTGCAGTACCGCTATTGACTTCCGGAATTGATATTGAATTATCCATAGTCTGAAATGTTGGTGCTACAACCATCATTATGATTAGTAGAACTAAGAAAATATCCGTTAACGGTGTTATGTTTATATCCGTAAATAATGCTTTTTTACCTGATTTTATTGACATATAAAATTCCTTTCAGTAGTCTTAAGTTAAAAATAAGAAAATAACTATTTTAATACAACTTTACACTTTCCATTTTCAACTTTCCACTGATTTATAATGCTACCGTAGAAGCTTGTGACTTAACCTTTACTTCTTCTTCTGAATCTACAAAGCTTAAGAATAACAACTTAATTAGTTGGAAGTCATCCTCAAATCTCTTAACAATAGATTGGAAAGAGTTGTAACAAATAACGGCACAAATAGCAACTCCAAGACCGAAAGCAGTAGCAATAAGTGCTGAACCAATACCCATTGCAACTGCGGCAGATTGGTTACCTTGTGATGCTAAATCCTGGAATGTGTAAAGTATTCTTACAACAGTACCAAACAAACCAAGAAACGGTGCAACACCACCAATTGTACCCAAGATTGTTAATCTGTGTTCAAGCTTTCTTGTTGCAAGAGCTGATGCGATATCAAAAGCTCTTGAAAAACCTTTCTTTTGCTCTGATAAAATTCTGACAGCTTCTTCTGTAACTTCACCAATAATACCACCACATTGAACAGCAAGGTTTTGAGCCCCCATTAAGTTGTTTCGGTTAAGTTCCTTTTGTAATCTTGGTATAAGCTCGATTACGTTTCTTTTGTTAGCTTTGTAAAAAGCAGCTCTATCGATAGCTACCATGACTGTTAAGATTGAGCAAATCAAAATCGGTAATAATACCGGCCAATCTAATTGAATTGAATGTAATAATAGTTCCATAATTTATTCTCCTTTATTTTCGTATTATTTTACCTCAAAATTATATGACACTGTCACATTTTCATATTTTTCCATTCCTGATGAATCTGGAACTAAAGCTTTTTTTATAGCCTCTAGCGCAGCTCTATTTGCGGCTTCAAATTCAGATTTCTTTTCAAAGGTCGGAACACCTAATTTCCCTTTCACTAATGGGCAAATTATGACTACATGGCTATTTTCTGTTAATGGTGGTTCCCAATTCAAATTTATAGACTCAATCGGAATCCACTTTGAATAATTTACATACCCAAGAGAATTTCGACCTTGTAAGTTTACATATGATGATAATAATTTTGTATCTTCTACTTTTTTAGGATTTCTCTTTTTGCCAACTTGATTTATTTTATGTTCCCAAGCTGGCTCATAATTATTACCATACACAATCTTGGTTACTTTATTACAACCAAGTCCTATACCCATAACAATATAATCTTTATTTATATTCGATGGAAACGGTTGAAATGGAGATGCAGCTATAAATGCTTTTTCTAATTTGTCCTTTATAATTTTTGAATCTTCATCATAATATTTCCTCGTATCGGAATCAGAAACACTAAATATGCTATATCTATCAGCATAACCATCTTTATTTACTCTAAAAAATATTTGAGCTTTCGTATGTGATGTCTTATAACTGTTGCCGAATTTCTCTAAGATACAATTTTTAATATATTCTTTATACCGTTCTTCAGCTAAACGTGCAATTTGTTCTTTTTGTACAATGGATTTCTGTTCACTTAATGGAATATATTCTCCTCTTTCTTTAGAATAAACTTTTACTTCAGAGTTTACAAACCTACCATTAACCATATTAACATCTTTCTTTGGCATTCTTACTACTTTAACATTTAATTCCTCTAATGCGCGAGGATTATTTGCCGGATATGTAGTAAAACCGGAAAATCCGTCATTTGAATACGCAAATTCTACATACTTTGATTCACCATTAAAAATAGCAGGTAATGGCTTATATGGGTTTAAATTTTTTATTGCTTTTAATACTTTTTTGTCAACATTTTCATTGTTTGATGATTCTAAAATTCTATAATTACTAATGTAACCATCTTTATCTATTTCAAATGATGCTTTGACTTTATTATTGCCAATATCGTTCAAATAACCTGTATTTTTCAAATCTGCTTTAATATTCGCATTGTACAAATACGATTCTATCAATTTATCTTTATCTTCTCTTGATAAATTATTATTTTGTTCTATTCTCTTCACAAAACTTTTGACAAAGAAATCATCCGGAATATTCTGTTCTTCTACTTTTTTAATTTCATTCTTTTCAGAATTATCAACAACTGTTTTACTGCTTGTCACAGAATTTGAAAATCCGTAATACAGCTGAGCAACTCCTACAATAACGGTTGCAACAAGAGATATTATTAATAATTTTGTTAATAATGTATTTTCGTGCATTTTTTGCTGCTGCTTACCTCTTTGCCCTGTATTTACCCCTGTATTTACCCCTACTATTTACCCCTTTACCCTTTACCACTAATATCTTGTGGCATTAAATACGTTATAATCAAACGTAAATTGAATATCTATGCTTTGACCTTTAAAGTCAGCAGGCAAAGGTCTGAACGGTGCTGTTAATTCAACTGCTTTTAGTGCTGCCTGATCGGCTGACGGAAGTCCTGATGACTTATTAACTCGGCAAGACAACAATCTACCGTCTTTTGCTATCTTGAATAACAATACAACACGTTTTGATTCATTACCTTTTGGAGGATCCCAATTCATTTTAATTCTTCTTTGGAGTTCTCGCATGTAAGGACCGAAATCCGGTTCTCTAAGCGCATCAATACCAGGCGCTCCTCCTCCGCCTCCCGGATTACCTAAATTACCGGTACCGCTGCTTGTCCCAGAACCTGAACGTCCGAGAGAGCTTCCGGAGCCGCTTTTACCCGGAGCCAAAGACGGAGCCGGTGCTCCTGTTCTTGAGCCTGTTGCTGAACCTTGTCCGGAACCACCGCTTTTTGAGCCGGTTGGAGCTGATGTTCCGCCAATAGGACCTGTCGCAAGAGTTTTGCCTGTTGGTGCGTTGGCAGGTCTTGGGATTCCGAATGGTGTAGTCGGTTTTGCCACCGGAGCAGGTGATGATACCGGAGCTGCACTAGGTCTGGCTGTCGGAGGTGCCGGTTTTGCCGGAGACGGCTTATTTGTTGCAGTCGGCTGCTGTGATTTAGCAGGAGTCTGCTGTTTTTGTTGTGCTTTCTGCTGTGCCTTTTGTTGGGCAGCCTGCTGTTGTTTTTTTATTAATTTATTTGCGCTACTTGCTGCTTGAGATGGTTTTTGAGCTTTGCTTGGCGCCGGAGATGGCATGGAAACTTTTCTTTTAGGATCATTTATACCACCGCTCCTTGAATTAATATCAGCACGGTAACGAGTTTTCATGTTCCTCGGCATTGCCTCTTTATCTACAAGCACAAATTCTATATCTTTTTTTAGTTTTGCATCCGGTTTTTTGAATGTAAACAACTGTATTCCCATTAACGCAAGAACTAACGATATAAGCCAAATAAGTAACACTACACCCGGATGTAATGCCGTTGAAATTACAAATGATTTTTTTATCGGAATAACTTCCGGTTTTGTTGTAACAAGTTTTGGAAGTTCATATTTCGGCTGATTTATATCTTCATCCTCATCATATAAAAAACTTTTTCTCTCTATTATTGACACGACTTATATTTTAACCTCTATCCCTTTTTGCTGTCTGATACATTTTACTTCATAAGAATATCTTCATTATACTACAAAATAAATTATCCGTGTTACTTATTTTATTTGAGATTTGAAAATGAAAAATTGAAAATGGAAAATTATTAAAAAAATCACTAACAATATAACTCATTCACTCATATCAAATATAAGCGTAAGTGAATTAAATAATTTTCCACTTTCCATTTTCAACTTTCCACTCATCAAACTAATTTTCAAAACTATAGTTTGATGTATACGGAGAAGACACAGTTATAGGTTGAGTTAGAGTTAGTTCTATACGTGAATTTGCGGGTATACTAACTTCTTGACCTTTATCTATTGCAGATTTAACAAGCCCGCCGCCTGCACCTACTGCTGTACCTAATGCAGCACCTCTACCGACACTGCCACCTGCAAGAGCGCCAAATACAAGTCCTGAAAGAGCGCCTGCCGCTGAACCTACTACTAAATCTTTAGTATATTCTTTAGCAACATCTTTTTTGGTTCCGCCTAACAACACTCCAGAATTATCATCTGTTTTTATTATTGCTGATATAGGGATTTGTGTTCCCATAGGTGTAATTATTTGATTAAATCTGACTGAAAGTTTTCCGTTAATACTTCCATGTTTTGCAGAGCTTGCTTCAATAACGGTACCGGTAACAGAGCTTCCAGCCGGTGCAACTAACTTGTTATTGTAATAAAAATCTTGATTTAAAACCATGTTAACACTTTGTCCTACAGATGCATACTCAGATGAAAGTTCTGTTGTCAAAGTAGCAGGGAATGTAGACCCCGCCGGAACTGTAATAACACTTCCTCTTAACGGCTCATTGTTATTGTATGTCATTGGCTGCTGGTAGCCCGGATTGATTTGTTGTGCAGGATATTGCATCTCCGGCTGACTATAGCTAAAATTAGCTTTTGCAAAAGCTGAATTCATTGATAACAGTGAAATCATTAATAGTACAGAATATAATTTTTTGTTGTTCATAAGTTTCTCCTCTTTTAATACTATTCTATTAATTATAGTTGTGTTTGTCAATTTTGTAACCTTATCTACATATAGATAACGACAAGATTTTAAAATTGTTCATAATTTTATTCAATTAGCATGCCGGATATCAAATTTAAGTAAGAGAATAAAAACCACTTCAGCTTATTTTAACTTGAAATGCTCTCTGCTATTTAATTTTGTTTTTTTATTAAAATCCACATATAAATAACAGCCACAATTGTTAATATTCCTCCAACAAGTTCTGCCCATACAAGCGGTAGATTAAATCCGATTTTTTCTGAGAATATAAATGACATCGTTATAAACACATAAAACAGTGCAGGAATTAGTGTTATAAAATAATTCTTCCCTTTTTGGGCAAGGAATACCGTTGCACAGCACAACGTAGGAATTGCAATAAGTTGATTAAAGAAAGTAAAATATCTCCAAATAAGTGAAAAACTGTTAGAATTTGTTTTTGCCCAAATCAAGATTGAAAGCACGCAAATCACAATTGGAATTACGATAATTAATCTGTTTGTAATTTTCTTTTGCTCAAGTTTCAATGCATCAGCAATTGTTATTCTTAATCCTCTAAGAGCCGTATCTCCGGATGTTATCGGTAAAATTATTATCGCAAGAGTTACTAAAAATGCCAAGTTAAGAGGTACAAATTTATTAGCAACAATGTTTACGACATTAACCGTTCCTATAATATTTTGAGGAACCTGATTTAATGAATATACATCCATTGCTGCTGCTGCCCAAACCATTGCGATTAAAGATTCCAAACACATCATGCCGTAGAAAATTCTGCGTCCGTCTTTTTCTTCATTTACCGTACGAGAAATTATTGTTGCCTGTGTCGAATGAAAGCCGGATAAAAGTCCACAGCTTACAGTCATAAAAAACATTGGTAATAATGGCAGATGATTTGGATGAATATTGTAATGCGCAATATCAAAGTTTTGTAAATTTACTCCATTAATAAAAAATCCAACAAGCACCATGCCTGTTCCTAAAATCAACATTAAACCAAGAATCGGATAAAATTTACCTATAATTTTATCAATCGGAAATAAAGTTGCAATAACAAAATACAAAAGAATTATTATGTAAGAACCTAAGACAATAGGATTTGTAATCAAAAATTCTTTTACACCAAAAAATCTTTCTACAAACAAATCTCCTGCCGTATATACAAAAACTGTAGCAAGCAGTAAAAGCATTATAGACACAATCACCATAAAAATTTTGAATGCTGTTTTGCCTAGGTATTTCTCTATAAGTCCGGTAATTTGCGCTCCTCCATTTCTCATAGAAAGCATGCCGGCAAAATAATCATGAACACCCCCTGCGAATATACATCCTATAGGAATAAGTAAAAATGCAATCGGCCCGAATAATATTCCTTGAATTGCTCCGATAATTGGTCCCATGCCTGCTATATTCAGCAAATGAATCAGCGCATTTCTATTTTTTGACATCGGAACAAAATCGACTCCGTCATTTAGTTCATTGGCAGGAGTTTTTCTCTCGTCAGGTGAAAAGATTTTCTCAACAAATTTTGAATAAGTTAAGTATCCTAAAATTAAAATTAAAATTCCTAAAATAAATGTTTGCATAAATACATTATGCACCAAATTTTTTTTTCGTCACATCGTATAAAACAATGATTTATAATTTGACCATGATAAAATATCTATATGGAAGAAAAATTTACTAAAAAATGTAATACATTAGAAGATACAAAAAAACTTGCATATAAGTTTGCTAATTTAGTTAAAGAACAAGGCTGCTTTGTTAATCTATTCGGTGAAATCGGGGCAGGAAAAACAGCTTTTGTTAAACTTGTTGCTGAAGCTCTCGGAATCAAAGAAAAAGTTACAAGTCCAAGTTTTGTAATTCTTAATGAATATCACAGTGCCTCAATTCCTGTTTACCATTTTGACTTATACAGACTTGAACACACCGGAATAAGCACAATAACAGAAGAATTAAGAGAATATTCTGAGGGCAGAAAGATTACTTTTGTTGAATGGGCAGAATTTTCACAAGGCGAACTTCCGTTTGAAAGGATAGAAATCAATGTAACCTATGATAATGATGATTCAAGAATATATGAATTTAAATCTGTAGGTGAGAAAAACAAAAATATTATTGAGGGTTTGGGAACATGATACTTTTAGCATTCGATACCTGTCTTGATAAAACATATGTAACACTTTCCGATAACGGAAAGATTATTAAGAGTGAAATTATTTTTTCTGATGGAGAGAATTATCATTCGGCATACCTTATATCTACCATAGTAAAGGTTTTAAAAGAAGCAGGATTGACTCCAAACGATTTAGATATAATTGCAACAGACATCGGGCCGGGAAGTTTTACCGGAATAAGAGCATGCGTAACTGTAGCAAGAGTCCTTGCTCAACAGCTTAATATAAAAGCAGTAGGAGTTTCTTCGCTTGAGATTTTGTCTGAAATACTTGGTGATAATGATTTGGTCGCACTAGATGCAAGAAAAAATAAAGCATATATATACGACGGAGAAATTAAGGGAGCAATAGAACTTGAAGAAGTGGATAAACTTGTAAAAGATAGAAGAGTTATTACTGATAACAGTTTAAAAGAAAGATTGAGCCAAAATGCTTCCGATGCAATCTCATACCAAGCCGGAATTTATCCGTTAGGTGATATTTTATCTAAACTTGGTACACAAAAGAAAGAGACAGAATGGCAAAAATTAAAACCGCTTTACATTCAACCGCCGCCGGTTTTTGGGAAATAAATTTAGGAGTGTGCGGAAAAAGTCGAAAAAGGGGTAAATAAAACTCCACGAAGCAAAGCCAAGTGTCTCCGCTTAATGTAAAACATGCGGGAGCGGGAGTTGCGTAGCAACTCATTC
>CAJOOM010000144.1 GCA_905236775.1 Candidatus Gastranaerophilales bacterium | reverse complement strand
TTTTCCTGTTTCTTTAAGATTTGATATGTATTTTCTTAAAACAGGATTGTTATTAAAGTGTTTAATTGCATTATCTAAGTCTTTAGCGGAGAACACACCGTTTGGAGAGCAAATATATGCCCTCATATATTTAGGTAATCCTTCTAAGAAGGTATCAATTGTTTGTTTTTTAATTTTACCTAATAATTTACCGCCTTCACCGCGTTCTTTTCCGGTAAGAGTCGGAACAAGAGCTTCAAATTCTTTGAATGTTTTACATCCGTATTTTGCAACTTCGTCTTGCATTTGAGAAAATGTTCTTTCATATAATGTATATGAATCAGGTTCTTCTGTCGGAGGAGTGTTTTCTTTTAATGCTTGGACATCCTCTCCTTTTTCATTTACAATTTCTTCTACTCCAAAGAAATCATAAGCATACCTGCCGTCTTTATTCGTCAAACCGCTTACAAACCTCATATCTTCAACTTTAGGGAAAGTTGTTTCACCTAAAGTTATTCCAATACCTCTACCTGAGAGTTGGTCAATATCTGATTTTGTGTATCTATAATACCCTTGAGGAGTTTTTTCTGTAAGAATATAAGTCAAAAGGTCAAGATGTTCTTCACCATAGTAGTTAATAAGATAATCATATGTGCTTCCAACGAATTCTTCATCACGTTCTTTTAAGACATTCAAAAATTCAGGATGCTTTATTAACATATCAGGGAGATAATCTCCGGAACCAGCATAATGCGGATGTTCATCATTAAAACCATAGCCAGTTTCTCGTTTTTTAGTACACAGATATTCAAGAACTTCATCTGAACAATTGTTTTCTAATGCTTTGACTATTTTTCTTGCAAAAGATTTATATTGATAATGGAATACATTTTGGTATGGTTTTATTCTATTATAGGCTTCAGGGTTTTTGTTTATTAATTCTACAAAAGGCTTAACTTTATCTATCAAAGATAAAGCATAGCCGTCTGAGTGACAATTTTTTGCATGATTTATTACAAATTCTTTTGCTTCAGGAGTAATGTCTTTTAATAATTCTATTAAATCACCGCCTGCATATATTCTATATTCTGTGCCGTCTGATTGCTTAATCGGCTCTTTTATATAACTTTGGATTTCTAATGCATCATTTATTTGCTGCTTGGTTGTATTTTCATCCAAAAATTTTCTTATATACCAAGTTCCGCCGTTACCTTGAATTTGGTCTAAAATTATCTTAAATTCTTCCGAGTATTTTTCAAAATCAACTTTTTTAATTAGTTCCGCAAATGCTACTTGTTGATTATTTTGTACTATCACTTCAACTTTTTTGTGATTGCCTGTATTACGAGCAAAATCACATACCTCTTTAAGCGTTTGAACATCTATTGTTTTAACTCTTTGATCTCTTGCGGCTTCAAGTATAGCATCAAATTCTTCACCTTTATATTCTTGAACAAAATCAAGGAATTCTATTGCGTTAGTAAACATCTCTCCATAACCGTTATGAACAAATCTTGCTGCATCATCAATTGTAATCTTGTTTTCGTCTATAAGTTTTCTAACGTGCTCTAATACTTCCGCACACTCGGGTTTTGTCCAGTCATAACCTTGAACTTCTGTTATGCGCAGTAATAATTCTGCATATCTTTCATTTTTTGTTTCAAGCATTTCTTTAATCTTTGCTTGAACCTCCGGTGCAACTTTTTCTGATGGTTGAAGATATCCAAATATATTTTTTGTAATAGTTCTTGTTACTTCACTGCTTGCAGAACCTTGAATTCCAAGCATAAATTGTACTGCATATGAATTTATAGAATTGCTTCTTGATACCCTACAAGCTCTCATTACTGGGTCAGCATTATCCATATCGTTTAGTCTCAGTTCCAAAAGTCCAAACGGAGCATCCCAAGTATTTGTAGGATGAGTTTTAATAACACGTTTAATATCTTCTGCTCTTTCAGGGTTTTCTGTGAGTTTTTTGAAGATTAAATCGTATTCTGATGAGTGTAAAGATTTATTACCTATAGTTTGTGCAACATCAAGTACAACTTGCGGGTCAACTCCTGTTTTTAAAGTTTCAGCAATAGCTTTTGCAAATTCTGCTTGATCTTGTGCACCTCCATTAAGACGTGTTATATAATATAATCTTTCTAAAGTATGCTCATCGTAATATTTGCTTGCTTCAACGTAATTGGCAAATGTTTCCATATCCAATTTATCACTATAACCTAATTTAGAATAGGTTAATGCAGTTGTTACTTTTGTATCTGATATGCCTTCTTTAAGAGCTTTTTCTACTTGCGGAATGCAATCTTCTTTCATTGTGCCGTCAGAATTTTTAAGTAAGTAAAAAAACGCAAAATCTTTTGCACCGCATTCAAAAAATCTTATAATATGATTCCAGTTTTCTTGGCTTATTTTATTTTGTCCGCACTCAGCCATACGAATAGCATTATGTATTGCAGGACTTTCTATTCCGGCTTTTTTCATTGCAATGATGTCATTTACTATGTTTTCATTTTCAAAAACAGGCTTTCCGTCTATTGTAGTTTTAAATGTATCCCAAATAACATCAGAAGATAAACCGCCTCTAAGCATAGTTTCTACTCTATCAAGGGGTAAATGTTCTTCTGAGCGGATTTTAGTCACAATACCGCTTATTGTATTATCATCAAGTCCGAGTTCTTTCCAGAGTTTAGTTTTGTCTAATAAATCTAAATCAACTTCGCTATCACTATTTTGCGCATCGTATACAATATCCAGAATTTTATCTTTATCTATTCCGGCTTTATACAGCTCCATTACCTTATTAAATAATTTTTCATCTATTTCATAGTCTTTTCCTTTTGATGAAGCTAAAATGTATTCAACATCTTTAACTTCTAAGCCCTGTTTAAGAAGTTCTTGCGTTCTTTGGGCAGACTTTAATGAATACTCGTGTTTTACATCTTCCCAACTATTACCTTTAATCCACTGTTGAGTAATCTCAAATAGTTGTTGGCTCTCAAGATTGTATTCTTTTTGCAACTCAATCGCAATATCTACAAAGTTTTCCGGCATGACAATAAGTGCATTTATATGTCTTTGTTCTACAAATGGCTGAACTTTTTTAATGTTATCAAATATTTGTTGATTAAACTTTCCATCCTCAATGCACGCTTGAAGAATATCGGGAACACGATTCTTTTCAATACCCATATTAATAAGTTCTGATACGTGGTCATACGCTTCCGGTACAAAACCTACAACCTTTGCATTATATCCTGTACCCTCTTTTATTGCACAGCCTTTCATTACATCACAAAGGTCTTTCTCTTCAAAGCCAAGTTTCTTTAAATCCATAGCTTTTTGATACAAATCTTCGGAGAATTTTCCGCCATTCATTCTTGTTAATGTATGAATAAGAACAGCTCCGGTTTTTGTATCTTCAAATGTTTTTAGCTTTTCATATATTGCAGGTTCAAACTTGCCCTCTGATTTACAACTTGCCAAAATTAGATAAATGGTTCTTACATCCGCTCCTTGCTCCATAAGTTTATTGAACATATTACAAGCCCCGTCATCTAAACTGTTACCTGTTTTCATACATTTAATGCACGACATTAAACTTTGTCTTTCAATAAGACTATCTATGGTTTTTAACCCTTTAATAGCATTATCAATAAGCAAAGAACTGATTTTTTCATTAACAGTGCAAGCTTGAATTACTCTATCAATAAGATGATCGTCAGAAACAGATTCCCTTAATTTAGCAATTGCATTTTCTTTGCTTATTTCTTTACTATGTTCGGGAACTGCAGCAAGAAGTTCTTCCGGTGTTATCTGCATGTATTTGATATCAGGTGCTTGAACCTCTTTCCCATCAGATTTTCTAATATATGGCTTTTCTTCTGCTGCTTTAATTCTTGCAACAAGTTTATCCATAAGCATTTGAGCTTTTTCAGGATTTTTTGTACGTAGATAATCTATTTTTTCACGTATTGCTGTAACATTGTCGCTACGTTTTGTAATATCACGTTCTGACATATCCAGCTCAAATATATCCATTTCTATATGTGAAACGATTTTAGAAATAGTCTCATCATTTACCTCTTCAGTTCCACCTTTTTCGCCAGATGGAGTAGTTGAACGAGAAGATTCGCTACCATTATTTACCCCTGCCCCATCACTTACCCCGAGTCCGGCTTGGAGTCGGAGGAGGGTACGCACGGTTTCTTGTGCATCTTGTGGAATATTGTTTTCTCCAATATATTCATCTATCTCTTTTTCAACAATCTCAGGGTAATGTTCTTTAACAAACTTTTTCTGCTCAACATCATACACATCAAGCACACCTTCAAGAGAATCAAATTCAGACACGTTACCGTCATTTGTTCTAACAACATACTTTCCGTCTCTGATTCTAACAGTCATACCGATTTGAGAATCTGTATTCAAGTCTTTAGGAGTAAGCTGCGCGCCTTTACACATCGAAACAAATTGTTCTGCGCTAACCTCTTTGTTCTTGAGATTATTAAACCTGTTTTGGATATACAAATCAGCCGCATCATACATTCCCGCGGTTTCTACTTTAGCTATAACTTGATCGTACGTAAGTTTTACTTCCGGATTAGAAACTTCGTACCAGAATCCGTTTTTATCCTGTTCAAACTTCATCTCGTTTACTCTTTTGCCGTAATGTCCTTTTTGTTTGCCTTTAGTCAAGAACATTCCCACAATACCCTCAACGAGTTTTAGTCTGCCTAAACCAACAAACTGATTTGCATACTCATTTGCTGCATACTCTGCATAAATCTCTGAATCAGTCATTCCGTCTGTGCTAATTCCCTCCATATTAAGAGTTGCACGCATTAAA
>CAJOOM010000143.1 GCA_905236775.1 Candidatus Gastranaerophilales bacterium | reverse complement strand
ACCACCCTCTCAAAAACACTCAAATGCTTTTGTGCAACTGCATTTTTGCCTTATTGAATGAATTCAAAATTATCATGGACAGTAGTGTGGGAGAGGGGTAGGGGTGAGGGGTGATAAAACATTAATAGTTAACACTATCTAATTTTCGTTTTTGTTGAATTAACAATATGTTTTAGATACAACTTTAATATGTTTCAAGATATTAAAAAAATATTATTAATAAATTTTGGTGGATTGGGTGACGAAATTTTATTTTTACCAACTATAAATTCTCTAAAAAAAGAATTCCCAAATTCAACAATAACTCTTGCTTTAGAAAATAGAAGTAAAGGAATTACTTCGCTAACAAATTTAATAGATAATACTTTTACTGTGGATATTAAGTCTAATAAATACAAAAAATATTTTGAACTTTTTAAGCTTTTATTGAAAATATGGACAAATAAATTTGATATAGTTATATCATCAGGCAGCAATAAATTCATTTCAATATTTTTATTTTTAACATTCATAAAAAAAAGATATGGATATGATACAGGAAAATTAAGTAAATTGCTACTTACTAAAGCCGTAGAACTTAATAAAAATCAATATGCAGCAGCAATGTATCATGATTTAATCAGAGATATTACAAATATAAATACAGAAATTCCAATTATAAATGTTAATAAAAACATTGTAGAATCAAATAGTATTTTAATTCATCCTGGTGTAAGTCAAATAAGTATAAAAAAAGGTATGATTAAGACAATACCTGCTAAAACATGGGCAGAAGTGGTCTTAAAACTTTCTAATCTTGGGAAAAAGGTCGTTTTGGCAGGAGGGCCGGATGACAAAGATATTATAGAATACATTGAAAATAATGTCCCGCATGACAAGTACATTAATATGTACGGCAAAACAAAAAATTTAAAAGAGTTAGCTGAATTAATAGCAAAGGCGGAAATATTTTTATGTTCAGATTCGGCACCATTACATATAGCTGTTGCTTTAGAAGTAAAAACATTTGTAATTTTTGGTTCTACTGATGATAAAAAATTAATTCCTCAATGCAAGTCAATTATTCCGATAAAAAATAAAAACTGCAAATGCTCACTACAGCCTTGTCTCTGGGAAAAAAGAAATACTACTTGCGAAACTTTAGAATGCTTGCAAATTCCTTCTGATGAAATAGTTAGTACAATAATAGAAAACTAATTATTTATTTAGATTTCTTTTTAACTCGTTCAAAAACCTCTTCAAAACTTTCTATAGGTTCAAGTCTATATCCGCAATGTTCGGCTAAAGTTCCTCCCATTGTAAAAAGTTCTTCTTGAGGATATCTTCGACATATTCCCGGACGTTTTTTATGAATTTTACATTTATTTGTTGTTTTATCTAAATTTTGACATTCAAACACAAGTCCAGTATCATCTTTGTCAATAATTTTTAAATAAGTATAAAATGGGTGCAATGTTTTTAATTTTTCGAATTCTTCTTCCGTTTGAATTACGTGTTCATGTTTAACGTAAATTTTTTGACAGCATCTCCCACACGCGTTACAAGAACCAACACGATAATACTTGCGCCTTAAAATGTAGAGATAAAACCATTTCTTAATTTTTTTAAGCATTTTCTACTCTTGTTTTAGCTATTTTGTATTCCGGTGACTCCGGTGTTGAAAATTTTAAAACTCTGGTGAAATATTTATTTGCGTTTTGGATATTTCCTGTTTTATATAATTTTTCGCCATATTCAATAGAAGATTTAATTATTTTTTCTTCAGGATTAATAAATAATTTAAGCTGTTCTATTTTTTCGGAAAGTTCTTCTGCCATTTTTGCACTCAGCATAGCACAATTTGTATATTCAAAAAGTGCAAAATGATAATTATTTTCTTTAAAATAATTATCCCCCCATTCTTTATGTCCTAAGTAGCTTTGTTCATCAAATGAAGAATCCAAATCTTTTATAATTTTCATTGTGTTTAAATACTCTTGTTGATTATTTATAACAAGTGGTAATATTCTCTTCATTACACAATATGCAGAAGTATAATCACCAAGATTTATTAATGTTGCAGTAAGCATCTGAAGCACTTCTACTGATTTATTATTTATGCAATAAGCTTGTTTTAAATAAATCATTGCGTGCATATTGTCATTTTCTGCAAGATATGCGGAACCCAGCATAAAATTTATATTATAGTTTGTCGGAAGATTTTGGTATGCAAAATTCAAAAATTCTATAGCACTTTTAAAGTCTTTGCGCAGAATTGTTGCTTTTGCTTTTTGTAAAAAATCCATTCCTATTTGAGTATATTCATTTAGGCTTTTTTGTACTGCTGAATATTTAGCTCCTGTTTTATCGGCATATTTTAAATATTTTTCATAATAAAAAATGGATTGAAATTTCATATCGCAAGAAAAATAGGATGTTGCTAAATTTAAACAAACAGATTCATCATCCGGACGATACGCAAATACATTAACCCAATTATAAATAGCTTGTTTTAAATCTCCTTTTTTATATGCAATGTTTCCAAGATAAATAAAGGATGGATTATCTCTTTTTTCTAAATTTACGGATTTTTGAAAATATTCTTTGGCATTATTTTCATCACCCATTTTGTAATAGCATTTACCGATTCTGTGATAGAGTTTATATGAAATGCTTGTATTAATCAGACTCAAGTATAACTTTAAAGCAGCTTTATAATCACCATTTGAATAGTAATTTTTAGCAGCTTCCAGTTTACGTTCTTCAATGTTAGAATTGTCCGCTATATAAAAATCCGACGATACCATAGCATGATTTTATCACATTTATTGATTTAAATCATCCCACAATTTAGAATTTGTTACAAGTTCTGCCATCACATCTTCTTCAAAAGGATCAACTACCCCTTCTGCAAATATCTGCTGCATTTTCTCCATATAAGATAAATCTTCAGGATTTTCTGCTGCAAGTTTTGTAAACTTTTTTATATCTAAATCACGTTGAAATAATTCCATTGCATTAGAAGATATTTCCGTTCTATCTACGTATGGGTTTGTATTGTAACCGTTTTTTTTAAGATTTGAACGAACATTATTCAAATTAATAATATTACTTGTACTATCAAATTGTAGTAAATTATTGTCGTTGATGTTATTAAACATAATGCCCCAATCTCCCCGATTATTTTCTTTCATTATCATACATTTAGCAAAATTTGATATCATTCATTTAGATGATTTTTTATTTTTTTATAAAAGTGACAATATTTCCGCCGTATGTTTTACTTTTTATAACTTCGTACCCTAAAGCATTTATTGCTTCTGAACTTTCTAGGACTATTATTTTCCCGTTTGCTATAGAAAGAATATCTGTGTATAATCCTGATTGATAAGGAGGATCTATATAAACCACGTCAAAAATTTCTTTTGTTTTTTTTAATATTTTTAAACTGTCACCAATTGTCAAATCTGGTACAATACCAAGAGAATTGTAATTTTTTTTAATTATTTCTGCAGATTTTTTATTTAGTTCTATTACCTTGACAGAAGAAAAGCCTCTTGAAATAGCTTCCAATCCCATTATGCCGGAACCACCAAAGACATCTAAAAAAGTACATCCTGCAAAGTCTCCCATAATAGAATACAAAGTATTAAAAACTCCCATTCTTGTTTTAGAAAGTGTGGGACGTGTAATTTTTTCGTCCGGAGCAATAATTTTTCTGCCTTTATAAATACCTGAAGTAATGTTCATTAATTAAAATCCAACTTTTCAATTTTAACATTAAATATACTTTCCACGTCAATTCCGTTTAAAATAGCTGTAATTAAATCTTCTGGAGAATATTTATTTGTTAATTCTGGAACAAGCCCCAGAACTTTTACATTAGTATATTCTTCTATTATTCTTGGGATAGATGTTAACAGTGTTTTATCACAATTTTCCGGAATGTTATTAATAATGACTCCTCTAATATCGATTCCTTTTTCCTGCGCACTTTTTATTGTTAAAAGAGTATTATTAACTGCATTATCATTAGGAGATGTAATAATCAAAATCGGTATTGATAATTTTTTTATTAAGTCTATCGTAAGTATATTATCAGCAAGTGGACTTAGAATTCCGCTATCACCATCTATTATTGTGCATTCTGAAACCGTTGTAATTCTTTTATATTCGCTTTGTATTAAGTCTATATCTATAAATTCATTATCCTGTTCAGATGCAATGAGCGGTTCAGTATTATATTTATATAAGTATGTAAAATGAGTATTAATATATGGGTCTATTGTTTTTACAAATGTTAAATCCGGTGATTGCATAAATCCATTTTTTTCTATGCCGGAAGTTTGGATAGGTTTATACACCGTAGTAGAATATCCCAAACTTTGCATAGTTGCAGCAATTCCGGCAGTAATAAATGTCTTACCGCATTTTTTTTCTGAAGATGTGATATATATATTTAGCATAAACGGATTGTAACACAAATAAAAAGAGTTTTAAAAGTAACTAGTTAGATTGTAAAAATAATGCTCTTAAATTCCTTCCCCAATCGGGTAATGTAAATAGTAGGAATTATTTCATAATAATATTGAAAGGAGTTTGGAAGTTTTCTCATTGTTTTATTACTTATGAAAGGAGGTATAAAATGCACATTTTAAGAATGGTAGCTTATGCTCTGGTAATCACTGGCGCTATTGTCTGGGGTATTGTAGGTTTCTTCAACTATAATATCGTTTCTGCTTTGTTTGGAGATGCAACACTTATCTCAAGAATAATTTATGCTTTAGTTGGCTTAAGCGGTATTACATTACTTGCAACTACCGGATTTGAAGAATGCTACTGCAATTGTTCTGACAGAATAGATCATTAATTTAGTCATTTTCTTCTTAATGAAAGAGTAAAACGAGACAAACAAAAATGTTTGTCTCGTTTTATACTCCCGGAGATGGATTGTCTTGACTTGTTCGCAATAAACGTGACTCCGCTTGAAGTCTTGGTTAAAATTGTT
>CAJOOM010000142.1 GCA_905236775.1 Candidatus Gastranaerophilales bacterium | reverse complement strand
AGGCTGCGCACTCTGCTCACAAGTCGCTCGAACCAGAAGGGCTACCGCCCTTGGTGGTTCTGCATTTACTTCGAAAGAAAGATAAAATGTAAAATAACAGTCGGTTTGTGAAATAAGAACACATATTTTGAGAATGTCGAATATGAACCCACGAATGTTACAATTTTCATTTAAATGTAACAATTTATCCAAAATCATTAAAGTTTTTGAAAAATTTGCCGATATATACTATTAAAAAGATGTAAGTTGATAGAGGAACATATGGACTTTTCTTATTACAATAAAGACAACGAATTAATTAAATTTAATCTTCAAGTTGGTATAAAATGGAATGACTTGAATATAAAAAATGATAGTCTTAATTCAATTTTTTCTAAAGTAGATGATGGTGATGGAGAAATCACTGATCAAACTGAATTAAATTTATTAGTAAAATTATTGAATAAAGCTGACGGAATACTTAATGCTGCTTCTAAAAATAATATTCTTGAAAATGAAGAACTAGAAGAAATTGAAAAGCAAATAGAAGAAGGTAAAATAACATTACCAAAACGCAACGATAATAACACAGAACGTGTTTCTAAAGAAACAGTTACACACAGCGAAGGTTTTACAAAAGAAGAAGCTCAAGCAATTAGAGATAATAAAGCCGATATTGAAACAATACGGCAAAGGTGTATAAATAGAATAAAAGAAAATTTAAAAAAATACTATCATTATGATGAAAAATTCCCCGAAGATAGATATGAAATAGATGTAAAATACAATGGCAGATATTATGAATCTTTTGTGTATGACAAAGAATCAAAAACAATGTTTCAGAATATTAACATAATTAGAAATGATGGAATCGAGCTTGAATTCGGAGACAATTTTGATGGAAATATAGATAATGACTCAGAAGATATAATTATTTCTGACAAAGAACCTGTATTCAAAATAGTTGATAATACAGGCAAAGTTCACACTATCAGAACTATAATAAATGATGGTGAATATACAATACAGGATTTACGAATTCAAGAAAAAGCTATTGCCGAATTTTTTGCACAATTACCAAAAGAAACTATTCAGGATTTAATAGACAAAAATGTTACTTTTATAACTTTTTCTGCAGAACCTGATGAAGAATTTGCTGACTTGTACAAATTAGATGAAAAAGGCAATTGTATTTATATACAAGAAGATGAATTACCAATTGGCGGAAGGGATGCCGAGATTATTTCACCCTTATTCAATCCGCCCAAAAGAGCAAAAAGGCAAACGAATGAAAACTCTCAACTTGAACTTAACGGTAATTATAAAGCTAGCATAGAAAAACTGTCCGGGACATTATCTGTATTACAAATAGAAGCTTCTACCGGTCAAATTCACAAGATTACTATACAAACAGATAATGCTGAAGAATACTTGTACAACAATAGTTTGCTACCGAGATTTCTAAATATTTTAAAAGAATTGCCTGAAAATATAATTGCGGATTTGATTAATGAAATTGAAACTATAACATTAAATAAAAATGACATGTTGGGATACTATAATAAAGATTCAAAATCTTTTGTTATGTCGTTGTATGATACAATAAGATTTCAAAGGTTACATCCTAAAATTACGTTAATACACGAATTAGGACACGCACTTGATAATAATGGCAATGGTTATTGGTCTGAAAATCCTATTTTTACAGAAAAATTTAATTCTTTTACTAAACTAGCAGAGAGATTTGAAAAAAAATATTTAATAGAAACAAATCAGACAACAGAAGAAGAATATGAAATGTCACACGCTCTTGAAAATCCTCAAGAATTTTTTGCTGCTGTTGTTGCTGATGAAGGAGTTAATCACGCAGATATAGATGGAAACTATATATCTAAACTCGATAAAATATTTCTTCCATTTATAAATTCTGACAATAAAGATGAACTAATATGTTACAAATTATATATAGAATTAAAAAGCGAAGCAAAAGAAGCTCTGGAAAAAATAAGATTCGAAAATTCAAAAAACGTCTAAAAGTTTGAAGCGTGCTTTATAATGCACGAAATTTCCAAATTACCTATTTTTACCCCTTGCTAATATTTAGATTCTATTTATGTATGAGGCTGATATTGGTCTAATTGAAAGTCTTTTAAGCGGACATTTTTGTTACCAAAACCGGACATTCCGGACTTTTTAACTCAACCGACTTCCGACCTCTTAAAATCGCTGAGACTTACTAAACTTGGCACTTGTACCGATTAAAAACATTTACCCCTTCCGAGCAAATGTCCTGAAAAAAGGTATAAAACGAGACAAACAAAAATGCTTGTCTCGTTTTATACTCCCGGAGATGGATTGTCTTGACTTGTTCGCAATAAACGTGACTCCGCTTGAAGTCTTGGTTAAAATTGTT
>CAJOOM010000141.1 GCA_905236775.1 Candidatus Gastranaerophilales bacterium | reverse complement strand
TCCATTTTGTTAACAAATACCATACGAGGTACTTCATATCTGTTAGCTTGTCTCCAAACTGTTTCTGATTGTGATTGAACACCACCTACAGCACAGAATACAGCAATTACACCGTCTAATACACGAAGTGAACGTTCAACTTCGATTGTAAAATCAACGTGCCCAGGGGTATCAATAATGTTAATTTGGTGACCTTTCCACTCAGCAGTAACTGCAGCTGATTGAATTGTGATACCTCTTTCTCTTTCTTGTTCCATAAAGTCAGTTACAGCTGCACCATCGTGAACTTCACCTAATTTATGGGTCTTACCTGTGTAAAACAGGATACGCTCAGTTGTAGTGGTTTTACCGGCATCAATGTGAGCGGCAATACCAATATTTCTGATTTTTTCTAATGGAGTTTTTCTAGCCATTTTTCTTTTCCTTCTATATTCTTTGGCGAATATTAATATCGCCCTACTACTATTTATATCTTTGCATTAAATGCATACTACGATACAGCTGTATTACCAGCTATAATAATTCTCACATAAACAGGGGTAAATGTAAATGGGGGGGATATAGAGGTGAATATAGAGATTAATATAAACCTAAAAATTTGTTATTTTATAAACATTTTAAGTAGTAATAAAAATGTGACATACAACAAATTTAAATATGTTGTATGTCACGTTAATTTAACTTATGAAAAAATCTTATATTTACTTAGTTAATCTTGTTAGCAATTGGTCTAATAAATCGATAGCCATTTCAATTTCTTCATCAGTAATATATAACTGAGGAACAAGAGTAATGATGTTTTTATAAAAACCGCCATTATTCAAAACAAGACCGCATTTTTTACCGCGATAGCTTAAGTTGCCTTTGAGACCTTCTTCTTGCATAGCATCACAAAGATCCCTATTTGGTGTAATTCCGTCTTTTTGTGTTAACTCTATTCTGAGAGCAAAGCCAATACCACCGACATCACCGACTTCCGGATATTTATCTTTAAGATAATTTAAACCACGCATAAATAATGCTGATTTTCTGCTTATTTCAGATTCCAAGAATTTTTCTTGTTCTTCAACTATACTCATAACTTCATAAGCAGCTCTTACACCGATTGGATTAGAACAGTATGTTGAGTGAGCAGAACCCGGAGTAAATACATCCGGAGCAATATATTTTTCCTTAGCCCAGAATCCTGCAAGCGGGTTCATACCATTTGTTATTGATTTCGCAAAAGTCATAACATCCGGAACAATTCCATAATTTTCGATTGCCCAAAGTTTACCTGTTCTGAACATACCCATTTGAACTTCATCTATAACAAGCATAATACCGTGGTCATCAAGAACTTGTTTCATTTCTTTCCAATACCATTCCGGTGGATTGATATAACCGCCTGTACCTAAGATAGGTTCCCCGATAAATGCCTTGTATTCGCATTCTTTTGTTTTTGGGTCATATATTGTTTTGTATTCGGACTCAAATTGTCTTGCAAATTGTTTAACACAAAAGTGGTTACAAGATTCACAATTCATACCGTAAGGGCATCTGAAACAATAAGGGAACGGAACAAAGTTTGCTCTATCTCCAAAGTGTCCGTACTTTTCTCTATAACGAAAACTTGAAGTTATACAAGTTGCAGCTATTGTTCTACCGTGGTATCCGCCCTCAAAAGCAAACATACCATTTCTTTTAGTATAATTTCTAACTACTTTTATTGCATCTTCGTTCGCTTGAGCGCCACCAACATTAAAGTGCATTCTTCCCTTTTCGTGGAACCTTGCTTCAATCATCTTTTCCATTTTTTCTGACAAAAGTGATTTATATGGTTGTAAAAATTTAGGAGTTAGCTGTGGCATTATATTCATTTGGTCTATTACAGCATTTGTAATTCGTTGATTTCTGTATCCAAAGTTTGCTGCAGAATACATCATTTGCAAATCAAGATAAGGAGTATCGGTAGAATCATACATGTATGACCCCTCACAGCCTCTAAAAACTTTTGGGTCCTTGGAATAATGAACGGTATCACCCCAGGAACTATACTTTTCATCCAGTTCTTTAACTTTTTTATCAGATATCATATCTGTTTTTTTATCGGTTTTCTTTATTGTCAGTGTATCATTTTCTAAACAAATCATCCCTTGCGTACTCCATAAACTATATAACGTTTATAAAATTATCATAATATAAAAATTTTTGCAATAGTCTAATATCAGACCATTAACTTTTGTAACAGATTTGAGTTGCAGAAAATTTAAAATATTTTACTTTCTTATATTTTATCCTTAGTTAATACAATTCCCTTATTATTTTATATATAAATTTGATTTTCTGCACAGGAAGTTTTTCTAGTAATCTAATTGTTTTGTCAATTAAATTATTCTTGTCTAAAATATGAGAGAATTGAAATAAATCCTCGAAAGTTGCATTCAAATTTGCAGCTAGCTTTTCCAACGTTTCAATAGACGGATAATTTTTACCATTTTCAATCCTGCTCAGATGTTTTGGATCGATACCAACCATTTCTGCCAGTTTGTCTTGAGTAAAACCGTTTCTTTCTCGAAACTCTTTTATGCGTAGTCCCAGCGCTTGTTTTGTAGTAGGCATAGAAAACTCATTCTCCTGTCTTTTATTTTAAATTAATATGTTCGTATAATTAACCACATATATATAGATAAAGTTGACAAAAGGTGATATTTTAAGTAAAGTGGTTGCATGAGAAATCACTTTTTAAACAATTAGGTGATATTCAACATTCCGTTTCGATAAAGGTTTAATCTCTATGGAAAGAAAAAATTTTGTTATATTTGCAACCGACCATTTAGGCGATACTTTGGTTTTATATGAACTAATTTACAATATTAGAAAAATTTATAAATCAGTAAACATATGTTTAGTAGTATACCCGCAATGGGAAATTATAGGGAAATTAATAGAAGATGTTGATAAGATTATAGTATGGGATAAAAGTATAAAAGGTATAAAAGGGGCTTTAAAATTAAAAGAACAAATTGGTTATAAACAAATTTATGCAACTATTATTACTTTT
This sequence comes from Candidatus Gastranaerophilales bacterium, assembly GCA_905236775.1. GTDB lineage: Bacteria > Cyanobacteriota > Vampirovibrionia > Gastranaerophilales > Gastranaerophilaceae > CAG-196. The sequence goes on along the minus strand of CAJOOM010000141.1, from coordinate 22,672 downwards.
AGCAGACAACGCCCAATATTTACAGCCGCATTTCTTAATTCAAAATACATTCTATTCAATAACATAAATTTGTTTTTTAACATATTTTTAAGACGCAGTAAATACCAAATAGAAGATAACCGAGAGATACCAATCAGCACTAATGTTGCAAATTTGCTTACAGGAATTACAAAAGAAGAGATTACACATGTTCCAGTAAAACTAAAAGAACAAGATATACAAATTTTTAAAACAATTGAAAATAGTTATGATTATATATGTATAAATCCTATTGGAGAAGGAGACTATAAATGTTTAACAATAAACCAGTTAGCCGATATAGTATCTATTTTTAATAAACACGATATGCCCGTGTTAATATTGGGCAAAGGGACTAAAGCAGCAGAATATTCTAATAAGTTAAAACAGTATAATCTAAAATACTTGGATTTGATAAATAAAACAAGTATAGAGGAAGTTATGTCTATTTTAAAAACGACAAAATGTTTAATAAGTGTTGATACCGGTACTGCACATTTAGCAACATATTTAAATATAAAAACACTCTGGCTTGCGAATTTGTCACAGTGGATTCCGGATTATTTATACAATAATGCAAAGAATATTGCTTTGAATAGTGCGCCGGAAGTCATATACGAAGAAACTATTAAACTTACAACTTAAAACTTTAGGCGCCTATAATTAACTTCAATTTAAAATTAATGCTTTTTGCCGATTAAATTGAGTTTGGTTTATATAGCCGTATTCATATAAATTTGCTACCTTTTTAAGAGCTTCAGCTTTGTATATTGATTCCTCAGAATCAATAGTTTTTAATTCTCTATTATATTCAAATTGAGTCATGTAACCTCTTGCATACAGTTCAGCAAATGTTATCAACTGGTCTGCTTTTTCTATTTGAACATCTTCCTTATTCATAATTTCTTTTTTAGGATTTTTATCATTATTTGGAAGAGTTTTTTCTACGTAATTTCCCCTGATTACTGAATCACCATTAGTACAAATTCTGCGGTTAGAAGTGCACATTATACCATTCTCCGTATAAAGATTCTGTCCCCTTAAAATGTATTTACCAACAGTACACATACTTTTACTTGCGTTGCATAAAACTCCTGATGAATAAGTTGGTATAGTTGTTGCAAATAGCAAAAAACACAATAAAATGCCGGTTGATTTTTTCATAAATGCCTCCTTTTTAATAAATACATATACTTAGAGTAACGATATTCTTTGAATTTTGTTCATATTTTTAATCGAAAATTTTTAAGTTTTATTTATTCACATTTATATAAACTTATACTATAATTATTTTGATGAGGAGAGAAAAATGTTTAAATATTTTATTGGTTCATATTTAATTACAATTTTCGGTTTAGCAACTGCATATATATGGGGAAATCACGTTCATGGAGGTTCTGGGCTTACTTGTGTATTTATAGCTTTTGTACTTGCAATTTTAGAAATAAGTTTATCTTTTGATAATGCAGTAGTTAATGCAATGAAACTTGAGGGAATGTCGCCAAAGTGGAGACATCGTTTTATAACTTGGGGAATATTAATAGCAGTTTTTGGAATGAGGTTTTTATTCCCGCTTGCGGTTGTATCTATATTTGCAGGTGTAAATATATTATCTGTACTCGACATGGCACTTCATGATGTAAATAAATATGCGCATTATTTAGAGCTTACTCATGCACCGATTGTAGCATTCGGCGGGGCTTTTCTTCTCATGCTTTTTATGGATTACTTTACGGAGAAGGGAAAAAGCTTGCACTGGATTTGTCCGATAGAACGCCGATTGCAGAAATTGCATAAATTTAAAGGAATATGCACACTCACAACACTTCTTGCTTTGGGAATTATTTTGAATATTCTGCCTGTTGAACAAAGACTTTCTGTTTTAACATCAGGGATTGCCGGAATTATAACATATCTAAGTATAGATGGGCTTGCTGAATGGCTGGAGAGAAGACAGGAAGAAAGAGCAAAACAATGTGCTGATGCAGTAAAATGTTCAGGTCTTGTAGGTTTTTTATATTTAGAACTTATTGATGCTTCTTTTTCACTAGACGGAGTTCTTGGGGCTTTTGCATTAAGTCAGGATATTATAATAATTACTATTGGGTTGTTTATAGGTGCAATGTTTGTACGTTCACTTACAATTATGCTTGTCGAGAAAAAGACATTAGACCAATTTTGCTATCTTGAACACGGTGCACATTGGGCTATTGGAACATTAGCAGTGTTAATGTTTATATCTACTTTTAAAGAAGTTCCCGAAGTCGTCACCGGACTTTTAGGGCTTGTATTTATACTTAGTGCATTAGGTTGTTCTATTGCGCATAACAAGAAAAATAGCTAATTATGTTGTTAAGAGACAAAAATCTTTACTATGTTGGCGGGGTTGTGAGAGATGAAATACTCGGCACAACAAGTTTTGATATAGATTTTTGTTACGAGGGTGATGCAATTGAGTTTGCTCAAAAGCAAGGTTTGAACATTATTAAAACAAATCCAAGCTTCGGAACGGTAAGAGTTTTACTTGATGGGAAAGAGATAGATATTGCTTCAACAAGAACAGAAACTTATCCTAAAAAAGGGCATCTTCCGGTAGTTGAAAATATTGGATGTTCTTTAAAAGAAGATTTAAAAAGAAGAGATTTTACAATTAATGCAATGGCAAAAAGAACTACTGACGGAGAATTGATTGATTATTTTGGCGGAATAAGAGATATTGAAAATAAAACTCTTAAAATATTGTATGATAGAAGTTTTATTGATGATCCAACCAGAATAATCCGCGGCTTAAAATTTTCGGTAAGATTCGGTTTTAGCCTAAATGAAACAACAAAACAATTACAAGAAGAATACCTTGACAATATAAATTATGATATGAGTTATCACAGAATACGAAAAGAACTTGTGGAAACTTTTAGTTTAAATAGTCAAACTGCATTTGATGAATTTATAACTCAGAAAATATATAGACTTTTGGGCGAGAATATTGAATTGCCAAAATGCAAAGAATACAATATAAAAAATGTCCTTTCAAATTATAACGGTAATAATTTATGGTTTATGTATGTTGCGCCATTTTTAACTTTAGATACTAAGCTTCCGCTAAAAAGAGAAGAAAAACGAATTTTAGAATGGAATAAAAGACTTAAGACACAAAAGCCGACTAATAACACTCCCAAAGAGAGTATCATTATGCAATCTCTTTATTATTAGAATATATATCCTATTGTATATTTACCCTGATTTTGATATAATTTTATCATCGTTGGAAAGAGTATGAGAGAAAGATTACTTTTATTTTTTATATTATTTGGGCTTGGAGTGTTTTTGTATATATTCCAAAACTATGTTGATACAACAAAAGGTTTTGTAATACTTTGTGCGTGTATGGTTGTATACGGACTATATTCTATTGCTGCTACAAAATATGAAACACGTAAGAATAAAAAGCACCCTCCGATAGTGAATGAGAATTATAGACCATTTGTTTCGATATTGATTCCGGCACATAATGAAGAAAGTGTAATTACCGGTACAGTTGAAAACATTTTGAAATTAGATTATGAAAATTATGAAGTTATAGTAATCGATGATAGAAGTACTGATAATACGTCTTCAGTAATTTATAATTTAGCGCAAAAATATCAAAATGTTTTTGCAATGGTGCGCGAAAAAGATGCATTTCCGGGGAAATCCGCAGTTTTAAATGATGCAATGAACGTTGCAAAAGGTGAGGCAATTTTGGTTTTTGATGCAGATGCGACTATTGAACCGGATTTTCTTAATAAATTAATTCCGATACTTGAACCTGCTGATGTAGGAGCAGTTCAAGCAAGAAAAATAATTAGGAATAAAGATGTTAATTTCCTCACAAGATGTCAAAATAATGAATATACTATGGATGCACAACTTCAAGTTGGCAGAGACTCTGTAAAAGGCGCAGTAGAGCTAAGAGGAAACGGTGAACTTATAAAAAGAAAAGCATTGGAAGATATTGGCGGCTGGAACAATTATACAATTACTGATGACTTGGATATGTCTACAAGACTTCATATAAAGGGCTGGGATATTCGCTTTTGTATTGATGCTTGTGTTTATGAAGAAGGAATTGTATATTTGCTTCCTTTATTTAGGCAGCGCAGAAGATGGTTAGAAGGAACAATAAGAAGATATTTAGAATATTCCTGGCAAGCGATGTGGTCTAAAAAAATGTCATTGCGTGCAAGATTTGATATGGCTATGTATATAACAGAATTTATCATGCCTATGTGGTTTATGATGGAGGTTATATTTAGAATAATCAAAGTCTTCGCTGATAAAGTTGATCCGTTTAGTTTGCATAATATATTATGGTCATCCTTAATTGTTTCAGCTGTAGTTGGATTCGGTTTTTTTATGACAATAAGGTACAGTTTACGGAAATATGATAATTTAAAACGTTCTAAAGCCTTTATTCAAGCCTTGGAAACAACTATTTATATGCTTGCAATCTGGTTTCCTATGGAGATTTTTATTTGTGGTAAGATATTATTTTGCAAAAAAGATATGAACTGGGGAAAAACAGCTCACGGATTAGTTCTTGAAGAAAAGAAAAAAATAAAAGACAGAATAACAAAAGAATTACAAAGTTTGCAAATAAAGATTCAAGAAGTACAAAATAAATTACAAGAGGTATTAAAATGACAACTATGCTTAATGATTATGAATATGTAAGAGAACACGTTAGGATGATTCCGGATTTTCCTAAAAAAGGAATCATGTTTTTAGATATAACGACAGCTGTAAAAGATTCAAAATCTATGCAGATGATGACGGATTTTTTGTACGAAAAATTTAAAGATGAAAAAGTAGATTACGTAGCCGGTATTGAATCCAGAGGATTCATTTTTGGAGCAGCACTTGCGTATAAACTGGGATGTGGATTTATAACGGTAAGGAAACCTAATAAACTTCCGGCAAAAACGATAAGTGAAAGTTATACATTAGAATATGGAACAAGCACAATTGAAATACACGAAGATGCTCTTAAAAAAGGTGACAGAGTAGTTGTAATAGATGATTTGCTGGCGACAGGCGGCACTGCGATAGCGGCATGTAACCTTATAAAAAGAGTCGGAGCGGAAGTGGTTTCAACGGCATTTATAATTGAACTTAATCCATTAAAAGGCAGAGAAAAAATAGAATCAAAGGGCTTTAAGGTTGTTTCAATGCTTAATTATGATTTGGATTAACCCAGATATTTACTCTTAATGTAACTGTTAATAACTTGTTTATAAAATTGTAAATCTTTGTCATTTGCATTATTTATAACTTGAGAAGGTTGGTTTGTGATATTTGATGGATTTTGTTTAAAGCAAAAACAAATGTTGACTATACTTTGACAGAAAATTTAATTACCTTTAAATGCAGATATATATACGAAGTACCCGCTATTATTATAGAAAAATGGGCTTTTTTACATTGAGTTGTTTTACCGCTAACGATTTTGATTTTCAATAACTTGAATCAATATACATTTGGTATAAAATTATTGTATGGTAAAAGTTGTTTTAATAGGTTTAGGAGCTGTTGGGCTTACGTATGCAACAAAATTGCGCAGCAAGTGTGATTTAAAAATTCTTGTTGATGAATCAAGACTTGCTCGATTCCTTAAAAACAAGCCGATTTTTAACGGTATAGAACAAGATTTTGAATACATCTTACCCTCAGACAAACTGGATGCTGATTTAGTTATAATAACGACAAAATCTCAAGGCTTAAATTCCGCAATAAGTATGATAAAAAATTTTGTATCATCCAAAACTCGCATAATATCTTTGATAAACGGAATATCATCAGAAGAAATAATCATGAATTCTTTCCCCCAAGCAAAAGTCCTAAAATCATATTTTATAGGACACAGTGCCGTAAGAGAAAATAATTTTGTAACTCAAGATGGTGTAGGAGAAATTGTTATAGAACAAGATGATTTTATTGAAAAGTTTTTTGAGCAGGCTAAAATAAATTATTCCACTCCAAAAGATATAGATTATGCAATGTGGCTAAAATATACTTTTAATCTATTTTCAAATCAAGTTTCTGCAATACTCAATTTGAATTTTGGAGAGTTAAAACAAAATGACAATTTTAAAGCATTTGCAAAAAAGATTGTTAATGAAGTCAAGCAAATTGCAGAAAAAAAGGGTATAAAAAACTTGGATAAATTGGAAGAAGAATCTATTAAATCATTGGATAGGATGTGCGATGACGGTAAAACTTCTATGTTACAAGATATTTTATCTAAAAATAAAACTGAAGTAGATATTTTTGCAGGTGAAATAATTCGTTTAGGAAAAGAATTTAATATTAGTACACCATATAATCAAATATTATACGATTTAATAAAAATTAAGGAGGAATCATTTGAACATAGCATTCATACCTGTTAGGGGCGGAAGTAAGTCAATTCCTTTGAAAAATATTAAACTGTTAAATGGCAAACCACTTGTTTATTGGACAGCACTTGCCGCTCAAAATGCAAAATGTATTGATAAACTCATTATTGCAACTGATTCAGAGGAGATTAAAGCCGTTGTCCTAAATTTTGGGTTTTCTAAACTGGAAGTTTATGATAGAGAACCTCAAAACGCACAAGATACAGCCTCTACAGAAAGTGTAATGCTCGAGTATATTAATAAATGTGAATTTAAAGACAACGATTTATTTTTCCTTATTCAAGCAACTTCTCCAATGCTAAAATCAGAGCATATAGACGGTATGTTTGGAAGTTTTTCTATGAATGATTCTGATTCAATGTTTACCGGTGTAAGAGAGAAACAATTTAAATGGAGGGGGATAAATAATAAAAACGGTTTACAGCCAGTTAACTACGACTACAGAAACCGTCCTCGCAGACAAGATTTTGAGGGTGTAATATCTGAAACAGGAGCTTGTTATATTAATTCAATCAAAAACATAAAACGTGACAAATGCAGACTTTCCGGCAAAATTACAGCATACGAACTTCCAAGTTATACAGCTTACGAAATTGATGAACCGGAAGACTGGATTATTGTTGAAGAGTTAATGAAACATTTTTAAAGAACTTTTGTTTTAAGCTACTTCAGGTTTATTATTTTTTTCACATTCATTCATTATAATCTGTTTCGTAGCAGTATCGACATTGAGATTTTGGATTTCATCTTTATCTAGTTTGTCTTTTAAGGCAACATATTCTATTAGTTCGCTGCTACCCCAATCTTGGACCCAAGCTATTCTATGGCTCGGATTGTAGTCTAATACTTTAAAAACTATTTTCTTACCCATATTGCAAAGATGATTGAAATTTTCACCCAAATATCCAATTGTGATTTTACCTTTTTCTAAAGCTCTTATAAGTAAATTATCATTACTTATTATGGTTCTGTCTGTAAGGTCAAACAGCTTATCATATTTTGAGGAATCTTTATCTTGTTTACCAACAATTTTAAAGGTATTGTTATCTTTTTCTGATTCGTTCTGTTGAGTTTGAAATATTTGAATGTACTCATTTGCTGTATCAACCTGTGCAATAGTTATTTGGGATGCAAATCCAATTTCTTGTGTTTGATGTTCTTGGACAATATCGGCATTTTCTTTATTGTATAAGTTATCAGGATTGGTATCTCCTATGTGTTCGCCGAATTTATTATCAGTTATCTCGTTTAAATTTTTAATAAATTCATCTTTTGACATACTATTGAACATTTCAGGATTTTGTTCATACATTTCATTTAATTTGTCGTATGCGTAATCAGACAATCCTTTGTCGTTTAAAGCATTATTTATTCCATAAAGTTTATCATTATTTTCAGTTTCGCCGTTTTGTTTTCTTTCCAGACCAGCAGCTACTAATTCGACAGCACTATTAATATCATTAGCAATTTCACTATATATTTTCTGTTCTTGTGCATTTAATTTACTGCCTGTCATAGCTTTAAAAAATACTGCCAGTTTTTCCGGAGTAAGTTTTTCTTGGATTGTTTTCGTAATTGTATCCAGTAATTGACCGAATTGTTCTTTTTCTAATCCTACATATGCACTTTGTTTAATTATTGCAATAGATTTTTCATTAAACCCCATTTTTGTAAGAGTTTTTGCACCTCCGCCGTTAACAAATTCAAGTAATTTGTTAGCATCGATGAAGCTTTTTACGGTTTCGCCAAAAGCTTCTTGAATTTGTTCCATGAATTTTTTATCTTTTAATAATTCAGCAAATGCAGCAAAAAATTTATTTTTATCATCATCATTACATTTGTTAATTAATACCGCATAAAAATCTAAAAATGCTCTGGGATTTTTTTGTTTACTTTTATTAAGATTGCTTGTTATAAGAGTTTGTAAAACAGTCTTTAATTCTTTAGTATCCAGTTGTTTTATATCACGATTACCTATTAATTTTTTGAGTTGAGGGTCTTTGATTGATTTTTCTTTTAATACAGCATATACTCCGTCTTCATCTATCTGAGTTATTAATGTTGCTGCTTCTTCTTGCGTCATATTAGCATCAACAATACACCATTTATAAGCCAAAAATTTAGTTATTAATTCTTTATTATCAACTTTTCCGTTATTATAGGAAAATATTAATGCTTTTGATAAGCATAGTTTAATAATATTAAATTCATTTAAATCTATAGTTAATAGTTTTTCATCAGTATAACCGTATCTGGCAATAAGCTTTTTAACCTGCTCTAATGGAATATTGTAGCTTTTAACAATATCGTTTAATTCTTTATCAACTTCTGGTTGAGTTCTTTTTGCTTTATCTTTGATATTATCAAGTGTAATATCCGGTGTTGAAACATTCTCTTCTTTTCCGGCACCATTCAAAGCATTTCCAATTTGAGTATTACTCCCCCCTTGTTGAGGAGTTGGGGAAGTTCTAGACAATTCTTCTTGAGTTTTTATGCTATTTACAGTTGAAACCAAGCTTACACCTCGATATTATAAATATATAAAGTACAAATAATAGTAAAAATTTCATATGCGAAATTGTTTGTTACAAAAATTTACAAAAATATACTTCCCCAAAAGTTAATAAGTTTTTTCATGATAGACTAAAGACATTATGTATAGAAAACCGATTATAGCAGTAGTAGGAAGACCCAACGTAGGAAAATCAACTTTTGTCAATAGACTTGTAGGGAAAAGACAGTCTATTGTTGATGATTTGCCGGGGGTTACTCGAGATAGAATCTATTTTGACGTTGAATGGCAGCATAAACAATTTACAATAATAGATACCGGCGGAATTGTTCCGGGCGATGAAGATGAAATTATGCTTTCTATATATGATCAAGCAAAAATAGCTTGCGAAGAAGCTGATAAAATTATACTTTTGGTAGATGGAGTTGACGGTGTAACTCCTATTGATGAAGATATTGCAAATATATTAAGACAATCAGGTAAACCGATTTTTCTGGCTGTAAACAAAGTAGATTCTCATAGCCAGCTTATTATGATTAATGATTTTTATTCACTTGCAATAGGAGAACCTATAGCCATATCAGCACTTCACGGTTCTGGCGGAGTAGGCGATTTACTCGATGAAATTACAAAAGATTTTATACAAGATGAAACTCAAACAGAAGACACCTCAATAAAACTTGCAATAGTAGGCAGACCGAATGCAGGAAAATCATCGATTGTTAATGCTCTTTTAGGTGAGAATAGAGTAATCGTCTCGGATGTTTCAGGTACTACTCGTGATAGTATCGATTCTCATTTAACGTATAACGAGCAAGAATTTGTAATTATTGATACTGCAGGAATAAGAAAAAAAGCAAAAGTAGATTACGGAGTTGAAAAATTTGCTGTTGATAGAGCAATTCGTTCTATAAAAGAATGCGATATAGCGCTTTTAGTAATTGATGCAACAGAAGCAGCAAATGGAATATCGGATCAAGATAAAAAAATTGCATCAATTATTACCGAAGCAGGGAAAGGAATGATAATTGCAATTAATAAGTGGGATTTAATTGAGGATAAAAAGTCAAATACAATAAATAAATTTGAAAAAATGCTTGCTAATGAGATTCCATTTTTAAATTATATTCCCAAAATTTTTATAAGTGCTGCTACTCATCAACGATTAAACCAAATTTTCGCTAAGGTAACAGAAGTAAGAGCAGAACATACAAAACGTATAGCAACCGGATTGCTAAATAAAGTTATTAACGAAGCATATGCTCTAAATCCGCCCCAAACAATAAGAAATAAAAAACTTAAAATAATGTATTCAACTCAAGCAAATGCTGAACCGCCAACATTTATTTTATTTGTAAATGATGAAAAATTATTAAAAGACCATTATAAAAGATATATGGAGAACAAATTGCGAGAAGCTTTTGGATTTTTTGGCACTCCAATAAGGATTACTATTAGAGAAAGAAGTGAAAAGAACAAGAAATAATTAAAAATTTTTTGATAGTTTATTTATAAAATTTACAACTTCCCTCAAAAAATGAAAATATGTTTTTTAATATTGTCATGAGGAACATTGAGTTTACTGCAATCTACAAACTGTGGACTCAAAACTTGCAACTTATCAAATTTTAGAGTAGACTTAACATAGGGATAATATAAAGGGGTAAATAAGGCTGAACGAAGTTTCACCAAACTGCTCCGGATATTGTAAAAAGGGGTAAATATGGCAGGACGAAGTTAAGCCAATCTACTCCGGATATTGTAAAAAGGGGTAAATATGGCAGGACGAAGTTAAGCCAATCTACTCCGGATATTGTAAAAAGGGGTAAATATGCACGAATACGTATTTAAGATGAAAAAAGGTGATATTGAGATTGAACTCAAGTCAGATGATTTAGAATTTGTAGAGGAACAACTCAACAAATGGCGCGATGAGTTACTTCAAGATAATGCAAGATAGGTTCAGATATGACGACTTATACGTTTAAAGTTACAAAGGGAAAATATCAGCTCACTTTTTCGACAACAGACAGAGATATGATTGTTGATGAATTTGAGAAGTGGGTAAGGGCTATTTCGTATTATGTTCAAAAGAACAAGGGGCAAGAGATTGTTGAACGTGTAAATTCACAAATTAATACAGAGAAAGAATTAACTCAAAAACGTGTAGAAGAACAGCTAAAACGAATCCCAAAACCTGAAGTAAAAAAAGAAGAAATAAAGAATGATATTGATGTATTTTATGCACCTCCCCAGCCGCAAGAGGAAACTTCACAACCAACAATTAATCCTGAGAATGAAAAACAGGAATCACAAAGTATTTTTGATACAATGTTAGACAAATCATTGCAGACACCGCAAACGGAATTGTCATTCAAACCCAGCCCGAGTATCAAGAAAGACAATGCATTTTTAAACTTCATAAGTAGCAGAAAGGTAGAGCGCAAAATTGATTATTTGCTTATGACAGCATATTATTTTACCCAATATGAGCAGAAACCAAGATTTACATTGAAACAGTTAAATGCAAAATTGATGCAAAATGTTGCGATTATACTTGATCATAGTGTGGTTCAAGAGGCTTTAAACAGAGATTATATAGAATGTTTGCCGGATTTAACGGGTATAGTTGGCTCATCTGAGTATAGACTTACTGCGTACGGCGAAAAGACTTTGCTTGAAGAAGGTTAGAACTAAGCTTTTTCAGGCGGTTGCATTTGGCATATAATCTGTTTACTATATATCGTCGTTAAACGTCATCAGGCAGACTTAGAGCAATGCGTTTATCTTTTGGGTTAAGTTTTTCTATTTTTGTGTCTATTACATCACCTACTGCTAACAACTTTCCGCATTTATTTTGGTATGCTGATACAGCAGATTGTGGTAGAAGTGCCTCAACTCCGGTCAGAACTTCTACAAAAGCTCCAAAAGGTTTAATTCTTGTAATTTTACCTTGTTTAACGATTCCCTCTTTTAATTCTTCCTCAGCTTTTATCCAAGGATCGGGTTCTGTATTTTTGAGGCTTAAACTAATTCTTTGTTTCTCGTAATCAACGTCTATAATTTCAACGTTTATTTCCTGTCCTACTTTCAATAAATCTGTAGGATGTTCAACCCATTTCCATGATATTTGTGATAATGGAAGCAAGCAATCGACCCCACCAACACTTACAAAAGCGCCAAAATCTGTTATTCGGATGACTTCACCTTTAACTATTTGACCTACTTCTATTTGTGAAAATACATTTTTTCTGTTTTCAGCCAAATTCGTTTCAAAAACTTTTTTATTAGATAGAATTAGATTATTTTGAGATTTATCGAGAGTCATTATTTTAACATCAATTTTGTCACCAACATTGGCAACTGTTTCTCTTGCGCATAATTGACCTTGCGGAATAAAGCCCTGCACACCTGATATATCAACTATAATACCGCCTTTAACAATCTGAGTAATAACGGCAGCTATTGTTTCATCAGCTTCTTTAATTTTTTCCAGCTCCGTCCAAGCATGGGCTATAGCGACTTTCTTATATGATAGTGTAAATTTTCCATTTTCATCGGCATCTTGAGTGATTAAAAATTCGTATTCTGTATTTTTTTCTAAAATATCTTCAACTTTTGCATTTTTATCTGATGACACTTCATAATAAGGTACAAAAGCCGTGCTTTTGGAGCCTATATCTACAATCGCACCATCTGATTCATATGCGCATACTACCCCTTGAACAACATCTCCTTTTTTAAATTTGTAATCATATTTTGTTAAAAGAGACTCAAAATCTTCGTCTGAATACTTCTCAACCATTACCGTATAATTCCTTTCAAAACTGAAGAAAGACAAGTACTATTGCTTACCCCAGCATACCTAATAAACACGGGTAAATTATAACATATTTGTCAAGATAGGTCAAACAAATATCATTTTGTCTACTATATCAATATTTATATACCTTGTTGATTATATCTTTCTTCATCATAGGCAATGATTTCAGACATAGATTGCCAGTTGTCATATATTTCTTCCGGCTTAAAGTAAATATTGATTTCTCTTTCCGCACTTGCCGGAGAATCGGAAGCATGCACGACATTATATTCCATAATTTGTGCGAAATCAGCACGAATAGTTCCGACATCAGCTTTTAATGGGCTTGTAGCACCAACTATATGCCTTACACTTTCAACGGCATTATAACCCTCAATAACCATGGCTACAACAGGAGCGCTTGTTATGTAATAGATTAATCTTTTGTAAAATGATTTTCCCTGATGTTCTTCATAATGTTTTGCCGCAAGTTCGGGAGTTACTTGCAAAAGTTTCATCGCAACAATTTTAAATCCTTTGTTTTCAAATCTTTCAATTACCTTGCCTATTAAGCCTCTTTTAACTCCATCTGGTTTAATTGCAACAAAAGTTCTTTCTTCAGATGCCATAGCTCCTCCTTGTTTTTTCATAACTCACTAATTCAATTAGACCATAAAGCCTTGCAATTGTAAAGAAAAAAAAAGAGGCAAGAAATTGTTCTGCCTCTTGGAATTAAGAATAGCTGGAAGTATGAAAAAGATTTAATAATTATATTAAATCTAAAATTATAATAAATTTATATCCGTAAATTGGCTAGTTTTTTTGTAAAAGTTTTCTACAATTTGAGTGTGCAAAAAAATCAAGATGGGGAAAGTGGTTTTTTAAAGGCAATAAGGCAGTAAGCAAACAAGTCGTAAATTGCGAATCGTGAATCGTGAATCGTGGTTTTAAAGCAAACTGGCGCAATAACCTCCCCTTTTTTTACACTAAGCGAAGACATTGAGCTAAACTTCGTGACACCTAACCTCCCCCTTTTCAATTTCAACATGGGGAGGTCGGCATTGTGTTTGAGAGCTTTTGCTCGAAAACTACAATGACGGGAGAGGGTAATGAACACTAAACCCTCTCTTGAATTTCCTCCTGCTCAAGCCTGTCACTCACTATACTAAAGCAGGAGGAAATCCAAGACAAAATTTTAATTTTTCCGCAAGCTCAAAAGTATGAACGTAGTAAAATACAATTATTTGTTAACACTCTTTATATTCCAAAACCTGTGTTATAATGTTAATAAAGGATATTTTGTAAATGTTTAAACGTAAATGTAAGATAACTTTTATAACACACGGTGCGACGGTTCATACTATGGACGGCATAATGAGCGATTCCGAAAAGTTTCCAAAAATCAATGATGTCGGGGAAGAAGAAATTGAAAAAGTATGTGAGTACTTGACAACAAGGGGGGTTCATTACGATAAGATTTATACAAGCGCATCTGCAAGATGTACCCAATCTGCCCAAATAGTTGCTAAACTTTTTAAAAAACGAATTACTACAATAGATTTGCCTTCAAGAAAACTTGGAGAATGGAGCGGTCAATTATATAGTGATATATATGAACAATATGGTGCCAATTCTATAACAAAAACTCCGAAAGGCGGGGAAAGTATTACAAAGTTTAATAATCGAGTTGCCAAAGTAATATCGAAATTAGTAGATGAAAACAGAGGAAACAGAATTATTGTTGTAACGACTCCGGATGTAGTTCAGGCAGCGATTGCTTTAACTTTAAACTTAACTCCGGAGAATCAATTCAGAAACTTAATTAAAACCGGTTCGCTTACTCAAATCAGCTATTTTGTTGATGATTGGTCAAGTATTATATATTCGGATTACATGCCACTTTAGAATATAGTTCTAATATTTCCTAGATTCGTCAAGCCAAGTGTTATTGGGGAACCGTTAATTGTGATTCGAACTTTTGGGATAGGATTATTTATTTCATCTCGGTATTGTACTATAGTTACTTTACTGTTTAGAGCTTTATTTATATTGTCATATATTTGTGTGATATATTTTTCAACGTCAGCTCTATTCTTTATATCAGCATTTTTGATGATAAATCGTTCAAAAAAACGCATTCTTGAATGTAAAGTTGTCATGTTATTCCCAAAAGCGCTATTATTTAATGTCATGCATATATCAGCTAATTTTCGGTTATTTGGGTCATTTTTTAGTTCATTTAGTTTCTTTTCTAATTCTTCTATATCTTTTATTTTGGCAGGGTCTATTCCTAAATAGCTTAAAACATTTTCATAACCACCATCATATACGTTTTGCCTTGTTTCAAAGTTATATTTTGTTTTATATTTTTTTAAAATTTCATTTATAACATCTTGTGTACTAGGAGCGCGCCATTCGCCAACATCTGAGGTTACGGCAATTTTTCCGAATGCTATTTCGGACATACTCTTAATTTCTTTTAATGTTTGTCGTAAATCTTGTGATTTTTCTTTGAAAGTTAATTCTAATGATAAATAGCTGTTATTTTTCGAGCTATTATGTTTAATTAAAAAACTATCGATTTTATGAATAGTTAAATAGTTTTTTAAACCGGCAATATCTTTCTGTCCAAATATGCTAAAAATAGTGTGGAGTTTTGTTCGCTTACCGTCTGAAGCTTGTTGTTCTAAAAAGTCGCACAATTCATTATAATTCTTGAGTCCAAAAGTATCAAGAATATTAGCATCATTAAATATGATATACTTATTCGAAATGCCATATTGCTGTATTAAGATATTATATTCTTCAGGCGATAAGTTTACTTTTCCTTTTATATTTTTATACCAATTTTTATAATTATTTAAATACTGTGAATTAATTGATATTGAATTATATTCATCTATTTTTGTTTTATCATACTTACCATCATTATTTTTTGATATCTCTAAATATTCTATAATTTCTACAGCTTTATTTAGTTTATCTTTATATTTTAAAAGTACATCAAGTACTAATTGAGAATTTACAATTTGAACTTCATCAGGTTGGTTTAATATATATTTTGAAAGGTCAAAATTAGGATTTTCTTCAGCAAGAGATATTTTAAATTTTTCTAATTGCTTGTTAATAACAAGCATAGTTTCAATTTGTTCACACCAGTTATTCAATTCTTGTATATATGTTTCTATTTCGGTATATGCTTTATTTCCTAATAAAACTTCTTTTCTAATTTCTTTGTATTCGTTTACCCTTGCTTTTTGATTATCATTTAAATACATTTCATAAAAAGTAATAATTAAATCAGCATCTTTTATTTGTTTTTTTTCAATATCAGTTAGACTTCTTAGAGGAACACTGCTTTTAAAGTTATCCATTGCTTCTATAATAGCTTGGGATGGAAATATCGGAAGTGTTTTGTTGGGAAAAACATCTCTTTCACCTTTTAACATTTTATCTAAAAGAGTTATTTTTTCTTTGTTACCTTCTTTATACACCTTAATTATTTTATCTATGCATTTTGAATTGTATTTCGGTTGTGTTTTACCGTTCTCTGTTGATTTCGCCAATATTACATCCATTATTATATCAGGATATTCAAAAAAGAATTCTATAATGTTTTTAATTTGTTTTGCTGTAAATCTGGGATTACCCTCAATATCTTTTTGTTTCATTAATGTTTCTGTGAATTGCGGCATATTCTCCGCTAAATCGCATATGATGGCTTTATCCTCTCCAAGATAAGCTAATTTTCCGTCTTTTGTTTTAACAGTTTCTAATGCTAAGTAGCATTGTTCTTTCGGTGTTAATTCAATTCGCGACTCTGTCTCTACATGCGGTTGTTCTTGAATGGTCACTGCTTTTTTATGGCTTCCGCCTCTGTTTGAAGGAATTTTTACTTTTTCAAACAAATCTCTAATCTTAGAATTAGTAGCGATTGCATTATATATATCATAATCTTTACAGCCTAACTCTTCTTCTTTAGCTAATTCACTTACTCTGACTCTTTCACCGTTTTGAAGAGCTTTTTGTAAACGTTCTTTTATTTTCTGGTTACGTGCTTGTACTTCCGGACTAGGTTTTGGGGCAAATTCCCCATTTTCATCAAGAGCATCTTCATACTTATCCGGTCTCATTTCGTAAAATTTACTTAAAAGTTCCATTTCCAGAAACATTCTTTGAACAGGCGCTTGCGGTTTTATAGCTTGCGGATTTTGCATAGTAAGCATAAATTGCGGCATACCAAGTCTAACTAAATCTTTTTTAAAGAATTCAGGATAAGATTGAATGTCACCTTCTGCTGCACATGCAATGAATTCTTTCGGATTGTATTTTTTTAGAGCATATAAAATAGTTCCGGGAGAAACACCTGCATTAATAAGTTCTCCTATGTAATTTTCCGGACGAAAATCATCCGGGAATTCTGATAGAATTTTTTTATCATTTGCGTGAGTAAGTTCGTGTCTTAATACAGATTTTATTGTATCAATAGTTAAGCCATCAGTAGCAATTATATTTTCGCGTCTAACATATTCCCCTAAATTTTGTTCTTCAACAAAAATTTCTTGTGCGCGCATAAAATTCAATACGGACGGAATATTACATTCAATTCCCGTTGTTTTTGCGTGTTCTTTAATATTTGCAAGTTCCATGTAGACAAGTTTAAGAGCAACACCGGCTTCTTTTAGGTTAGAAGGTAGAATTACTTTTGCACCAAAGTCTCTATTAATATCACGACAGAGCTTTTTAATATGTTCATCAATTTTAGGATTGTCGGAAACAAATTCTTCATTTAAGTATTGTTCGTATAATTCTTCTGCTTTTGTGGAATTTGGAGCAGCGGCAAGTTTCTTAACTAAAGGCTTAATTTTATTAAGTTTTTCATACTCTGCTTTTATTTCTTTGTATTTAGGATTATCAATCTCATCAGGATTTTTTTGAAGTTCTTCGTACATTTCCGGATTGTGAGTTTTCACGTACTTGAGGAATTGTTCTTCCGGAGTCATTCTTGAATCTAAGATTTTTTCAACAGAACTCATTGCAGCAAAAAGTTCACTGCAGTCTTTCTTTTTTATTGCTTTATTTAAGATATCATTACAGCTTTTTTTCAAATTGTTATCTTTTAGATTATCAATTCTTTTTGCTAACTCTTCGTATCTTTGAACACGATCCATTACCATACGTAATTCATTTAATAGAATGAACTGCGGAGCATTTATGTCTTTCAACTTGTTGTATCTTAAACCGGCAAATATTTCTTTAACTTCTGAATTTGTACATTCGTCATACTGTTTTATGTATGCTTGATATTCTTGCTCTTCACGCGCAATTTCCGCTTCATAATCAATATCTTGAGCATTTTGTTCTTCGTCAGATACTCTAGCCATAAGCTCTCTTGTATCAGCAATATTCTCTATAGTATTAACATTATCCTCGTGCCTTGTTGTTACCTCATTATTTGTTCTTCTATTTAACCCATTTACACCATCATTTACCCCATCATTTACCCCCTTATTTACCCCCTTATTTACCCCCTTAGGTGGGCGGATAACAAACATGTCGACATCATCAATTTTTGATTCGCCATTTACAATAGTATGACCGTGATAGTCAATATAAACTTCATCAGAGCCTGTAGAACCAATTATTTTAACATCGTGTTTTTCCATCGGGTATGCACCCTTCATTGTAAATTTATGCCTGTTTGGTCCTGCGTAAATCGGAATATCACCTAAGCCTTTTTCTTCGCACCATTCTTTTACGTATTCCATAAACGCATCACGAACTACGTTATTCTGATATCCTGATTTAACTTCGATATTATCTAAGACAAGTGATAATTTTCCATCAATTTCCGATAAGTATGCCATAGTATTACCTACAGGAATTTTGCCGTCTTTGATATCGAATGCGCCTATACATTTATTCATTACATATGTAGAAGCAGAAAAGGCATTACATCCTGTCGGACTCGTACAGCAAAGTTTGGCACCAAGCATTAAACCGTAAGGCATTTCGTTCATATCAACCTGTTGAATGCTTACTTCTGTTACCTTATCGGATTTAACATTTTCCGCATTAGATATTTCTTCGTCACGGCTCTTCATAATATGGTCATAGAAAGTATTTTTGTGCTGATTAATATTTTTATCGGAATTAGTTTTTGACCAGAAATCGTTTGCATTCATAACCCTTTTAATTACGGATATCATTTTAGTAACATCTTTAAACCCGATAGGATTACCATCTTGAGTAAAGAACTGAATTTTTTCAGTTTGACCGATTAAATATCCATCACTGTCATACTCAGGTTCTGAAATAGTTTTTGCTTCAATTCCAAGTTCATCTTTTAGAGCATCAAGTATTTTTTGAGTTTCTTCTTTTGGTAAGCTCTTAAAGGCAACATCATTAAATTCATTAACTAAATTTGTAACACAATCTTGTCTTGTTTTTTCAGCATCGACTTTTATTTTTACAGTTTTATAGGAGTCTTTATCCGGTGTAGTAATTCTATCATAATCAACTCCGCGCAAAGCAAATTGACGTTTGGTTTCTATGTTTTGCGGTAAACTGTCGAAGACTTCTTTAACACTCAATTCAGGATGTTCAGCCAGTCTTTCTATCATAGTTCTGAATGTTCGCTTAAATTCGTCTGTTCCGGCTAAAATCAAATCTAAATCAGGACTTGAGGTTAAATCAAGTTTTCTTGAAACATCTTCATTGTATTCAACCCCAACAACATCAAATACTTTTTTATTAATTGCATCATTCCAAACTTTTTGGTTTTGGCTTCTTACTATTGAAGTCAAGAATTGCTGCATATCACTTGATTTAACACCATTAAGAATTTTAAATCCTTTAGCATTAACTGTTGAGCGTTTTTCAAAAAATTCTTTAACTTTTGCATTGTCTTTTTCTATTCCAAAAGCTTCACAGAAAGCATTCCACTTATCTTCATAGAACATCTTAGGATTTGACCAAATGTCAACTGCTTGTTTTACCTGTTCAGCAGTAGGTTTGTTTGGCTTAATTAAATCAATAAAACTTTCAAATTCATTTATGTCACATACTGATTGTAAAGCGGCAAGAGTTTCAAGTTTTTTAATTTTTTCTTGAGGTTCGATTGTTTTATCTGATAGTGCTTGTCTAATTTTATCAAGAACTTCCGGAGTAGAATTAAAGCTGTAATGCAAACCTCTTGCAGCATCGCATAATCTTTCCATACCGTCAAATTTTGACGTAAATGAATATTCAAAAGCAGGAAGTCCTATTAGACTTATAACTTCTTGAACAGCAATTGTGTTTTCCGCAAAGAATTCTTCTACGTCTTTATCCGTAATATCTTCTAAGCCTGATTTTATCTGGTTTTTCTTGGCTTTAGCATCTTTTAGGGCAGTTTCAATAACTTCTTTATCAAGTCCTTCTTTTATAATCCTATAATACATTAAAAGAGTGCGTTCATTTTTTGAATCAGACATTGATAAGTATTCTTTTGCTTTTGCATATATTGCTTCATCAAATTCAATAATTGATCCGTTGTATAATGCACCAAAATCTTTGATTTTTTCAATGTTATCAACAGACATTATTCCATCTTTTATCAAGTGTTCCAGCATAGGATTAAACATGCCGGATTTCATTTGATAAAATATATTATGAGGTAAAATATTCATTAAATCGACACCGACTTTTAGTTTTTCCGGGGCAATTTTTCTTGATACCCAATCAGCACTATAATTTCTTAAGGCATTCAAATCTTGTTTTAAACCAATACTAAATTTGTCAAACCATTTGCTCTTAAACATATGTTTGTAAATTTCATAAACATCATTTGAATTCATAATCGCATCGGTAAATTCAGGGTCATTAACTTCATTTATACCTTGTTCTGCTTGCAATATGTTTCTTAGGTTAATATTTTTATCCAAAAGCGCTTTTATACGTTCGGGATTTGCCTGAGAATAACTTGGTAAAATATGCCTATTTAATTCTTTTAGTTCTTCATTTGTAAAATTATATTTATCTGATGTAATTAATTCATAATATACATCAGTTTTTTCCGGAGATTCTAATAATTTCATGTAATCCCTATAATCATATTCTACTAAATTTTTGTATAGTTTAATATAATTATCTTTTTTATCAGGTGTATCAAAGTATCTGTCTATAGTTTCTTTAATAAGATTACGGTTTAAAGGATAGGTATATTTTGCTTCGACACCACTTTTCAGAATCTCTAACATCGCATCAACGTGTTCGGGAGTTTTTATAAACTGCGCTATGTCTGTTGCGAGATATGCTTGATTAGTAAGGTGATTTTCTCCTAAATTTGTTAATATAGGAAGAGCTTCTTCGTAGAATCTGTATAAAAGAGGATTTTCTTTTATCGCTTTAACCACATTTTCGGCTTGATATGAGCGGTTGCTGCTTATTAGATTTCCTGAAGCATCATAACCTTTTGACCAGAGCATATTAAGAATTGCAGCACCCTCATTATCTTCAGACTTTTCAAGATATAAAGCAAAATGGTATCTAAATCTCAAATTATTTGCAACATCGCCTTGAAGCAAAATAGATGCTCTTATAAAATCTTCTTTAGATTTACAATAATATACAACATTATCAAGAAATCTTTGCGTTTCAAGCTCATTTAAATCCAGTCCTTGTTCTATTAGTTGAGCGCGTATTTCTTTTTTATTTGTTGCACATTTTTTCCCGTTAAAATACGTTTCTGTCCCTTTTAGAGGGTTTGTTGATGCTTTGTAACTTAGTCCATAGCTATCGTCAAACTCAACCTGTCTTAGCGTAGGAAGTTCGCCATTTTTTGCTTGAACTTCTCTAGCTTCAACCCCAGCAAACGGAGCAACTTCGGTTAAGTCAGTATCCTTAATTCCGCCTTCTAAAGTTTTTTCTTCGCTTAAGTATTCATCTACTTTATCAACAACTTTTTTAACACCTCGTTTTACAAACTCCGGTACGGGAGGAACAATTGCCATAGGTAATACTCCGCTATTATCTTGCGGTGCAGCTGCGCCTGCACTTTTCGCATCTTGAGCTGTTTCAAATTCTTCGACTGAAACTCCCATACCATCCGCAATTTTCTTTTTTAAAGTTGCTTCTCTGTTTTCGCTATAATCAGTTTTTCCATCCGGTGGAGTTCCGTGTTCTCCTGTAGGGTCAAACATAACCTTTAGTTTTAAATCGTGCGGTTTATCTAAATCTTTAGGATGTGAGCCTGCTTCTCCTACGTGAGAGTAAGAATCAAGATGGTATGTATTATTAGGAGTTTTACCCAACAATTGATAATTACCCTCGACATCAGGAAGGTCATCATATGTAATCTTTTGATATGTTACACCTGTATAAATCGGAACTTCTTTACCAAGAGTTGCTTTAGAATACTCTTTCATAAAATCAACAAAGGCAGCACGGATGTTATTATCAAAACTATACGGTTCAACAATCTCAAATCCGTTAGCAAGAAGTATTACTTCACCTGTTTTTGTATCTTCAATAAATACCATTTTAACTTTACCGACAACTTTGTCTTCTGCGTTTTTAAGCTCGCCTATTTGATCAACTGTATGTCCCATTGTTTCAATTAATGAATGTTTATTAATTCCGTCTAATGATACGCAGCATTGACAATGAAAACCTAAGAACAAGAATTGTTTCGGGTCACGTTTGCTTAATTCTATTGTCATTTTTCCGCCTGCTTTAGTGTCATTAAATGACTCAGAAAGCGCACGTTTTCTTGCTAAGAAGTGGTCTTGGACATCAGGACATTTTGAAGCATCAATAACTTTTCTGTTATCATTAATGAATTTATTTACGCTCACCATTAAGTTCAATAGTTGTTGTCTGTCAGGAGTTTGACCGTTTATTTTAATACCGTTTTGTTTATCAAAT
>CAJOOM010000140.1 GCA_905236775.1 Candidatus Gastranaerophilales bacterium | reverse complement strand
TTCGGTAGAGTGAGGACGAAGTCCGAAACTCGTAAGGTGTCGGTCGGACGTTACTCCGACGACACCCCGAATAATCCAAGACGCACATAATCTGCTTTGAAACCGTTCCCCAGAATTTGCAGGAAAAATTTTAATTTTTCTGCAAATTCAAATTCAATAAAGTACTACATTTAGACTAAATTTATTGACCACATGGTCTAAAATTATATTTTTAATTAAAAAAATTCAACCTTTTGATTGATGTGAATTACACAAAACAAATATATAGTATATGTGGGGAGAGGTAGGGGTAAATATAGCAAAAACTCTATCACTCAATCAAATGGTATGTAAGGATAAATGGAAAATGGAAAATTTTATTTTATGCTTACATTCTTCAATTACTAAAAAGAGGAAATGATATATGTTAAGAGCTTTGACAACTGCTGCTACAGGTATGATAGCACAACAAAACTACCTTGATGTTATAGCAAATAACGTAGCAAACGTTAATACTACAGGTTTTAAGCAATCCCGTATAGAATTTCAAGACTTGTTATCACAAGCTGCAAGAACTCCGGGTGCTTTGATGAATCAAGGAACGTATCAACCAGTAGGTATTGAAATCGGATTAGGTGTGAAAACTGCAGCTACAACCAGAGTCTTTACACAAGGTGTAGCAATATCTACCGGCAGACAGCTTGATATAGAAATAGAAGGTGATGGATTTTTACAAGTTATGAAAGAGGATGGTTCTCTTGCATATACCCGTGATGGTTGCTTACAAGTTGATTCACTTGGTCAATTATGTACAAATGACGGTCTTTTGATTCAGCCATCTGTATCAATTCCTCGTGATGCTACTGAAATTACCATCACTCAAGATGGAAATATCTCTGTAACACTTCCGGGACAAACTCAACAATCAACAGTCGGTTCTTTGCAATTGGTTAAGTTCCAAAACCCATCCGGTTTGTTATCTATAGGACACAACTTGTATCAAGAAACACAAGCTTCAGGAAACCCAGTTCAAGATACACCCGGACAAAACGGTTTAGGCTTAATTCAACAGGGTATGTTAGAAGGCTCTAACGTTCAAATTGTAGATGAACTTGTTGGCTTAATCAAAGCACAACGTGCTTTTGAATCAAATTCAAGATTAATCACCGCATCAAGCAATATTCTTCAAGTAACAAATAATATGGCTTAGGGGTAAATATTTAAATACAAAGCAAATGTGAGTAGGAAATTGAAAATGGAAAATAGAAAACGGAAAATTAATATTAAAGTGTGGCTTTTAACAGTCATGATAGTATTTTCTGTAATATCCGACTCTCAAGCCCAGATTATTCCATCAAGCAAAGTTAAAGTTGATGTTGCAAGATTATACGAAAATCATTACAAAAAAAGTGTTGACGGTGATGTTCAAGTTAAAATTACAGCAACTCCGTTTGCTGATTTGCAGCTTCCTGACGGAAAAATAACTTATAAAATATCATCCGGAGGTGATAAGATTTTACCCCGTGATGTAAAAAGGGTAGATGTTTATGTTAATGGAGTTTTTAACAGAACCTTGAATTTGCCTGCGCAGACAATTATTTATAGAGACGTTTTGGTTGCAAGCGAGCAAATAGACAGAGAGCAAACTCTTACAAAAGATTGCACAGAGGTTAAAAAAGTAGATGTTTCAATGCGTGCTAATTATGTTTTAGACGGTTCAATGCTGGATAAAGAAATTACAACAAAAAAAATATTCCAAAAAGGTGAAATTATAGATAAGCGATTTGTAAAAATGAAACCTGATGTTGCAAGGAATTCAGATGTAAGAGTGTTTTTTGTCTCAAATAATTCTGTAATGATAACAATAGACGGAACCGCAATGCAAGACGGAATGTTGGGTGACTATATAAACGTGGAAAATAAAAACTATAAAAAAGTGTATAACGGAAAAATTATCGGCGAAAACAGAGTCTTAGTCAGTATATAATTAATAGGCTCGGGAGGATTTATGAAAAAATTATTAGCAATTATTTTAACAATGATGATGGTAATAGGACTTGCACCAGTTAATGCTGCAACTGTTCGCATTATGGATATAGCGCATATTCAGGGAGTACGTGAGAACCAACTTGTAGGATATGGTATAGTTGTTGGCTTACCCGGAACAGGTGATAACTCTCGTTCAACTCAAATTACAAACAAAATGTTATTAAGGAATTTGGGTACAGTAATTGAGCAAGAAAACTATATTCAAAAAGGTGCATCAGCAGCGGTTATAGTTACTGCAACAGTTCCGCCTTTCGCAAAAAATGGTGATAAAATAGATGTAACTGTTTCGGCTATGGCTGATTGTAAGAGTTTAGAGGGCGGTGTTCTTATTCAAACAATATTAAAAGCACCAAATGGCGAAGCTGTAGCTGTTGCACAAGGACCTTTAACAGTTGGAGGTATTGCAAAATCAGCAGGAGGTTCTTCTATGCGAAATGCAATTACAACAACAGGTAGAATTCCTGGTGGTGCAATTGTTGAACGCGATATTTATACAGAAATCGGTGATGAAACATCAATCACACTTTCGCTGGATAAATCAGATTATACACTAATATCAAGAATAGCTAATTGTATTTCAAGAATCGCACCTGCTCGTGCAATTGACGGAAGTTCCGTAAAAGTTCAAATACCTTCAAAATTCCAAAATAACCGAGTTGAGTTTTTATCTATAATAGAGAATCTTGAAGTTTCACCAACCGCAGAAAAAGCTAAAGTAGTTGTAAATGAAAGAACCGGAACTGTCGTAATCGGTTCGGATGTTAAACTTCTTCCTGCTGCTGTAGCGCACGGAAATATTACCGTAACTGTTTCTGCTCATAATGATGTTTCTCAACCGAATGAATTTTCAAACGGAGCGACTGTTGGATTTGAAAATGCTGATATAGATATCCAAAAAGCTCCCGGGCGCTTAATAGAGATGAGTGCAAACAGCAACTTAAACGATTTAGTTAGAGCATTAAATTCAATCGGAGTTGCACCAGTAGATTTAATCTCAATTTTGCAGGCTTTGAAAAAGTCAGGCAGTTTGCAAGCAGAACTTGTAATTATTTAGTGGAAAATGGAAAATTGAAAGTGGAAAGTTAAATATGACAATCTCACAAGCAAGCGATATTACAACACCTACGTTAGATTTGATAAAGCATGGGCTAAACCACGCAAGAACGGTTAATGCCGATCAAGAGTTGTATAACAGAATTAAAAATTCGGGTGATGAAAAGACTCAATTGAAAAAAGTCGCAACAGAATTTGAGTCAATATTTATAACCAAAATGCTTGAAACAATGGACAAAACTGTAGACAGAGAAGAAGACGGTCTATTCGGAAATGACCACCAATACGAAGATACTTTTAAATCAATTGTATTTCAGCAAATGGGTAGAGATTTAGCAAATAACCCGAGAACAACATTCGGATTTGCTGACCAAATCTATAGACAAATGGAACATTTGGTGAAGTGATTAAGCGAACAGACTCTCAAAATAAACTGATATTTGGGATATTAATATTTGTAAATCATTAGGGTACAATATATTGAAATTTTGCCACAAATCTTTTATCATGCAAGACAGAGGTGTGTATGGAAATTAGGAGTATATGTGCTAAGATTTGCTTATCCAGTGTTCTGAATAATGGAAGTCAGCGAGAAACATTTCCTAAAAAAGATTTAAGTTTTAAATCTTATGAACCTGCAAAATCAAGAGAAATAGCAAAAGAATTACAAAGATGTTATGGTATAAAATGCGATTTTGATAATAACGGTTTTGTTGCTGAATGTATACAAAAAATTACAAGAATTTTTAGTAATCTTTTTTCTAATTCCAGTCTTCCAGAGAGAGTAACTTATAAAAGGTTTTACAATCAAGCAACCAGAGCTGCGTATAACAGCTCTTGGAATGAAGTTACTATAAATAAAGATTTAGATAATACTTGGTACAACAATATAGATTCATTAACAAGTAGTATGAAAGAAGATCAACATTTTCTGTTGCCGGATTGGTCATCATCGAGACATTCAGCACATGTTTTTGCGCATGAATATTCTCATAGTGCTCATTGGCACCATCTTGAATCAAGGAACGGAAGAAGTAATGCAAACAAAGTATGGTCGGGGTTGGTAGGTACAAGAATACCAAGCGCAATCGGTAGGTTGATTGCCAGATATAAAATTAGTGACTATGCAGTTGGTACTAAAAATAATTGTGATATGTGTGAATTTCTTGCAGAAAGAATGGCTCAAGATGTGTGTAATGGATTATCACTTAGTTTTTGGTCGGAAATTAATCATATAGATGTAAACTATGATAACATTTTTGATAGGAAATGGAATTACAGATATTCTTCACCGCAATCTTATATTGATTATTTTACACAACAAGTATGGAATGGTGATATATCAGGAGCGGAAGCTGTCGGAAGAGCTGCAGGAGAATATTTGTCGAGGATTAATGCGGAACCTGTTGCAGTTCCAGTTGCGCAACTCGAAACAAAAACCAAAGGTACAATATTAGAAAAAATAGGTTCGAAAATATTTAATATAAATTCATCAATCACAAGCATTTTAGATAAAAGAAACGACTTAAGATTAAACTTAAACTATTAAATAATACGTCATGTTATAATTTAGTAAAGGGAAATATAATGCGTATAGAAATATCTGATATTAAACCAAATATTAATACAAAAGCCATAAAAGAAGCTCCAATACAAAAATCGAATGATATAAATAATGATAAAATTTTAATTGGCTCTTTGTCTGCCCTTGCTGTATTAGGACTGGCAACTGTCGGATTGTTTAAAGCTAAAAAAACAAGTTTTGAAGATGCACTTAAGAAGTCCGGAGTTATGTTAAAAGATAATATTGCGACAATAACTGATACAGGGGAAAGATATACAGGTAAAATTGAACGATATGCAAAATTCAATCGTAAAGAAACAACACAGTATATCAACGGAGTAATTTCAGAAAAAGTCTACCATAATATTTTGGGTAAAGAAATTGAAGGATATTTTTACAAAAATGGCATGTTGCGTTATAAAGTTAGTTTGGTCAATAGAGGCAATCGCCGATACATTATGAGTACAGAGTTTAAAGATAATAAAAAAGTTTCAAATAGTACTGGAATAGAAAAAGAAACAAATACTACATTTGAAGCTTATAGAACAGCTATTAAAAATATAAAATAATAATTTTCCCAGAATCTTATTTGTATATGTATAAATCATCTTTGATAAAATTTAAGTGCGTATATTGATTTATATATAAAATTCAACCATATGATTGATGTGTATTGTTAAAAATACATTTATAGTTGTATTGGGAGAGAATATATGGAAGTTATCAGACCTAGAATAAATTCGGAAGTAAATTCGGTTCAGCAATTTAGCGCACTAAATGCTTTTAAGTCAAACAGAAACTTAAAACCGGCAGAAGAGCAGCAAGAAAAACCGGAGGTTGCAAGCGGTGTTAAAACAACATCAACACCATCACTTTTAGAAAAAATTGATGTAGAAGATGTTAGAAAATGTGCAAGTTATGTTGGTGAATTCAATATTTCGGATGATGACATAAAGTATGGAATGCTATATGGAAGAAGTGTTATAGCAGAATGGCTGTGTTAAATTCTGATTAATATTAAGTTTTAAAATATTTTTCAAATAAATAGTGCAATTTTTTTAACTTTATGTTATTATATTTTTAACAAACTTGATTAGGAATATGAAAGGAGATTTAAATGTCCAAGATTAAAGCATTGTTATTATCATTAGCTTTGTTAACATCGACAAGTGCTTTTGCTTACTATAATTTTATCGGAGAAGTTCCTCTTCCTGGCGGAACACAGGCTTCACATCAATTGCAGCAAGATACAATCTTTTCTGTAGGTGCATACGGTTTAAGAATTGCTACTAAGGATTGTTTTACAGTAGCTATTACAAATACAGAAGTTTCAAAGCCACGTGTTGGCAACACTTGGGAAGAAATATGGACTTTGAAGGTATGTGAAAGAGAAGGCAGATTGCCTATTGAATTTACTGATGACGGTGCCGGCGGAGGTTCATTTGCACTTGACTATATGAATATCAAGTGGAGAACTGTTGGTAATAAATAGTTTGATTTTTTAAAACTCATAAAAGGCATTCAATTGTACTGATTGGATGCCTTTTTGTTGTTTACGACTTTTTCCGCACACTTCTCTTGTAACTTTATTGCTTTTTAAATATAATAGTTAAAAAGGAGTTTTAGGGAGGTAAGTATGGATTTAGGGAAAGTGAGAGAAATTGATTCTGAAATAGCTCAATATATAGATGAAGAGCTTGAAAGACAACAGAATACCATAGAACTTATTGCAAGTGAAAACTTCACTTCGCTTGCGGTAATGCAAGCATGCGGAAGTGTTTTAACAAATAAGTATGCAGAGGGAAAACCGCATAAACGTTATTATAATGGGTGTGAAGTTATTGATAAAATTGAAGAACTTGCTCAAAAGAGAGCTTGTGAATTGTTTCACATGGACCATGCTAATGTTCAGCCTCATTCAGGAGCACAAGCTAATATGGCTGTGTTCTTTGCCTTATTAAAACAAGGTGACAGCATATTGAGTATGGATTTGTCAAATGGCGGACATTTGAGCCACGGTTCACCGGTTAATTTTTCCGGCATGTATTTTAATGTAACCAGCTACGGAGTTAACGAAAATGGGTGTATAGATTACAATAATGTGAGAGAATTGGCTCTAAAGAGTAAACCTAAACTAATTATATGTGGTGCAAGTAACTATTCTAAAATAATTGATTTTAAGCGCTTCAGAGAGATAGCGGACGAAGTTGGTGCAATATTAATGGCTGATATTGCGCATATAGCAGGTCTGGTTGCAGGCGGAGTTCATCCTAGTCCGGCGGGTTACGCACAAATTGTTACTACAACGACTCATAAGACACTAAGAGGACCTAGAGGTGGAATCATAATGTGTGACGAAGAATATGCTCAAGCAATAGATAAAGCTGTATTCCCGGGTATTCAAGGCGGACCGCTGGAACATATAATAGCCGGTAAGGCAGTTGCTTTAAAAGAAGCTATGCAGCCAGCATTTAAGGATTATGCAAACCAAATTGTTAAAAATGCGAAGGCAATGGCACAAGGTTTATTGAATAATGGTTTGGATATTGTTGGCGGCATGACAGAAAACCACCTTATGACACTTGATTTAAGAAAAACGGGTAAAACCGGCAAAGATATGGCAAATATTTTAGAAAGGGTAGGAATTACGGCAAATAAGAATACCGTTCCTAATGACCCGCAAAGTCCATTTGTTACATCAGGTATAAGACTTGGTGCAGCAGCTATGACCACAAGAGGATTTAAAGAAGATGACATGATGGAAGTAGCAAGAATTATTGCTGAGGCAATTAAGAATTCTGAAAATGAAAATATTTTACAAAATTTAAGACAAGATTCGCTAAAACTTTGTCAAAAATATCCGTTATATTAAGTTTTGTAAATTGACATAAAACGTTTATATGAGAGGCTTTTGCCTCTCTTTATATTGTCTTAATAAAATACATTAAAACAAGTTCTTGACAATAAAAAGTGATGTGCAATAATATTAAAGGACACATTAAGTGTAGTCCAAACACTATTAGAAACGAAAATA
>CAJOOM010000139.1 GCA_905236775.1 Candidatus Gastranaerophilales bacterium | reverse complement strand
GGTACTTTTTTAAGACAGGTTTTCTTTCTTCCTGCCATCTCACGTTTACCGCCCCAATTAGATTTTTGACAACATTTCATAATAAAAAACTAACACGCAATTTTGATTATGTCAATACATAATCAAAATTAAATTTTTATGGTATCATCTAAGTATTACATTCTGGTAATTAATTAAAGTGGTTATATGAACTGTCTAAAAAATAATTACAATAATAACAAGATAGCCTTAGTTCTTGAAGGCGGCGCCATGAGAGGCTTATATACCGCAGGCATTTTGGACATGTTTATGAAAAACGATATTAAAGTAGATACTATCTGTGGTGTTTCAGCGGGAGCTTTATTTGGAATAAATTATAAATCAAAACAAATAGGAAGAGCTTTAAGATATAACCTAAAATATGCGCACGATAAAAGATATATGGGTATGTATTCTCTAATTACAACGGGGGATGTTATGAATAGAGACTTCTGTTTTAACAAACTTGTTCATGAATTAGATCCATTGGATTTTGAGACATATAATAGTTCAAAAGTTGAATTTTATGCGGTTGTTACTAATGTTGAAACAGGAAAAGCTGAATATATAGAGATTAGCGATGCTAAAAGAGGTATGGAATATTTAAGAGCTTCGGGTTCTATGCCTTTTGTTTCAAATTTAGTTAAAATTAATGGAAATAAATATTTAGACGGCGCAGTCAGTGATCCAATTCCTTTTAGAAAAGCTCTTGATGCCGGCTATAAAAAGATAATCGTTATTCTAACAAGACCTGCTGACTATATTAAAACAAAATCTTGGCTGCCGTATGACTTAGTGTATAAAAAATTTCCTGAATTTGTAAAAACAGCTAAAGAGGCTTACATTAATTATAATGAAACATTGGATTTAATAAGAAAATATGAAAATGAAGGTAAAATAATCGTTTTAAGACCGAGCGAAAAAATTAAAATGCGCAGAGTTGAAAAAAATCTAAAAAAATTGCAAGCAATTTATAACGTAGGAGTGAAAGATTGTAATAATAATCTTTCAAAAATAAAAAAGTATATTTGTGAATCACAGCAAAAGATTTAAACTTTCAATATATAATAATTCCAAAATTCTTATTCTAGATTCAATGCTTACGACAGAATCTATGGAAAAACAGCAATATCACACACTTAAAGTCATCTACGTGACAAAATGAAAAAATGTCATTTTTCTATTTGTCACGCAGCCTTGTTTAAGTGACAACAAATCACATTCAACATTCTTAGATTCAAATATCCCTCTAAAAGCCCCAAATCTCTTCAACATAACACAACAAAGCCCTTAAACAGACTTTTGGTATTTACTGGTTTAGGGCTTTATTGTTCTTTGTGTCTTTTATCTCGTTTTCTCTTTTAGACTTTCGTCTTTTCCTATGTGTTTTTCCTTCTCCTCGTATTAGAATTTCCCTTTTCGAATATTTTTCGATATTTCCATTTTCCGCTTGATTTTCCTGCTTCTCTAATCCAATAGTGCTTCTAAAATTCTGGCATTTTTATCAGCCAACGTATTTTGTCGCACCTGCGAACGTGTAATGTAACTTCTTAAAGCCTCTCTAATCAATTCTGAACGTGAACGGCTCTCGTTTTCTGCTACTTCATCGATTTTTCCCAGAAAACTTTCCGGCATTGAAATTAGTACTCTTGCCATATTTAACTCCTTTTTATTTTATCTGTGTGTCTCTTTTAGCTCTGTTATATATATAAAGTATTTTAATTTTAAAAAATTGCCTTTTTTTGTTTAAATTGTAAAGTTTTGTAAAGACGAGTTGTACTATTTATTCAC
Source organism: Candidatus Gastranaerophilales bacterium (assembly GCA_905236775.1). Taxonomy (GTDB): domain Bacteria; phylum Cyanobacteriota; class Vampirovibrionia; order Gastranaerophilales; family Gastranaerophilaceae; genus CAG-196. The sequence goes on along the minus strand of CAJOOM010000139.1, from coordinate 22,426 downwards.
TTTACATATATCTTTTCTGTAATATATTCCTGTATAATCAATATTTTCAAGCTCTTCATAAACTTTACACCCTGCTTTTGCAAGTGAAGATGCAGACGAAGTTAATGTCATTACACTGCCATATTTAGCTTCGTACTCTAAATATTTATTTTTTATTACCGTTGGATAGTAAGTAATTATTGTATCCTCATCCAATTTATCCAGTCCCTGAATAACGTTTTCATTACTGTCTTGAACTTTGCAACTTAGCGTAACAGAAACAGATTGTTTGTTATTTGTTCTAATTTGAGTAACTTCATCACTAAAAGAACCAATTATACAAGATTCAAAAAGCATATACAAATCATCATCAATGCTATTTAGAATTCCTGCCGAATCACTATCTTCCATAAATGTTTTCCATCCAAGTATAGATATTTCGTTGTTATCAGTTATAATTCCGTTTATGCCAATTATACCAAGATAAGGTGAGTTTGTATTTTGCAAATATTCAAGTGTAGGATATATTACATTATCCATTATAAAATATTCATTTTCGAAAGATAGCTTGTAATTCGGCACACAAGACCCCATTCCGCTTGTAAGTTGTCCTCCGTCTCCGTCTAATGAATATTTATAATTTATAGAACTTCCAAAGGGAAGCGCTTTATAACCGTCTGTTATTGCATAAAAAGAAAATGAAGTTCCATATACATAATCTTCAACTATAATTTTTTTATTTTTTTCTATAAACCAAGATTCTATTATATTTTTAGCAACATCAAGTGAAGTTATTACTAATGCACTATTTGAATCGTTATTCTTTATTACAAATGGGATTTTTTGATTCTTAAGGTAATCATTTGCAATGTTTTGTTTATCGAAAATACCAAACTTTGGAGTCGGAATTCTTAATTTATATAAAGTTTTTTTAGCAATTGTTTTATCTGCTATAATATCCATAGACTTTGCTTGCGGAGCAAATATCGGAACTTTATTATCGTTAAATTTATCAGCAATACCAGATTTTATTGCAACGTCAGAAACAGCAATTGTCATATCCATATCATTTTCCATTGCAAAATCTAACAGCTCATCTATGGAATCTTCTCTTATATCAAGACAAGTCGCGAATTCTTTTAATGTATCGTTTTTAGGTGTAACATAAATATCGTGCTGCTCTGATAACTTTTTTGTCAATGCATAACTCTTTGCACTATTTCCTACAATAAATATCTTTTTTCTCATAGTTCTATTATAACACAAGTTTAAGTCGCTAAAGCACATTTTTTATGCGAGCTTACGTAAAAATTTTAAATTTTCCGCAAACTGTAGTAGGCTGGCTAATAGAAATTAATGCGTATAAACGCAATAATTTGTTTATGAAAATTGTAATAATAGGCGGAGTTGCAGCCGGAGCAAAAACTGCAGCAAAGACAAAAAGAACACTTCCGGATTCTGAAGTGCACATATTCACCAAAGACAACTACGTATCTTATTCAGCTTGCGGAATGCCATACTATATCGCCGGAGATTTTAAAGATTGGCAGCAACTAATTATACGTTCTGTGGAAGAGTTTGAAAAAAGCGGAATACATATTCATACAAGAAAACTTGTTACAAAAATTCTGCCGGCAGATAAAAAAATAATGGTAAAAAACCTTGATACAGAGGATTGGCAATTTGTAGAATACGATAAACTTGTTATTGCAACAGGTGCAGAACCTTACATGCCGGAATTTTCCAATGTAAAATCAAAAAGAATTTATACTCTACGTACTTTAGATGACGGAATTGCTGTAAAAGAGGGAATGAAAGATGCAAAACATATTACAATAATCGGAGGCGGTTATATAGCAATAGAACTTGTTGAAGCATTTGTTAAAAATAAAAAATCTGTTACATTATTAGAACGTTCGCCGTTTGTCTTATCAATGCTTGATGAAGACATTTCTACTCTTGTGCAGGATTACATTTTAGCGAATTCTGACGGACTTGTGAGAATTATTAACAATGACACTGTTAGTGAAATAGTTGGGGAAGATCCGACTCTTGACGTTATAACTCAAAAGGGGTACGGATTTGAAACAGATATGGTTGTCGTTGCATCTGGAGTTAAGCCTGTTGTAGATATAGCCGTTGATGCAGGAATCGCTCTTGGTAAGACAGGCGCTATCAAGGTTAATAGCAGAATGGAAACTAATCTGCCTGACATATATGCTTGCGGCGACTGTGCTGAAAAAATCAATATGGTATCCGGCACACCGGTTTGGGTTCCGCTCGGATCGACAGCAAATAAGGAGGGAAGAGTTACCGCTATCAATGTATCAGGAGGAGTCGAAGATTTTGAGGGGATTCTTGGTTCTTCTGTTTTAAGGTATAGAGATTTAAACATTTCAAGAACCGGACTAACTGAAAAAGAAGCATTGAAACTGGGTTATGACGAAATATCCGTAATAATTACAAAACGAGATAAAGCCGGTTACATGCCAGAAGTTAAAAATATTACACTTAAACTTGTAGCAGACAAACGTTCACATAAAATACTCGGAGCACAAGCAATAGGATGCGGCGATGCAGATAAAAGAGTTAATACTGTTTCGATTGGATTACTTCAAGGAATAACAGTAGAAGAACTAATTGATGCCGATTTAACCTATGCACCACCATTTTCAACCAGTATAGACATTCTTATTTCAGCAGCACAAATTTTAAAATCAAAACTTTATTAACGGAATCTCAATATATTATTTTCATGATAAAATTCCATTAGTAGAATAAAGGAGGAATATATGAAAAAGATAGTATTATCATTTTTTGCAGCATTGTTATTTGTATTGCCGTCTACAGCTGCAACAACAAAATGGGCAGCAGCAGATAGAGTTGAACCCATAGGTAAAGTTATTGTAGAAAAAAATGTTCTACCTGCAAAACTTCAATTTAAACTCGTAGATGACATTGTGGATAATTCACAAACTTCTTCAACTAATATTGTTCAAATCTCAAAAACTGATTTAACATATGCAGGTAATGATAACGAAGTGGCTGCAGCTATTTCTTATGAACTTGGACAAATTATAAATGGGAAATCCGGTAAAGACCATTTAAGAGCAGCCGCAAAAGCTATTCTTGCAGAAAAATTAAGCAAAGATAACATTGTTAATACAACAACAAACAGTGAATTTATAAGCAATAAAACAGCTCTAAGAGATAAAAAAGAAGCTGACATGACAGCTGTCGATTTGATGGTAAAAGCCGGTTATAATCCGCTGGCACTTGTCGTAATAATAACAAAAGCTCCTGGAAGCAATCTGGAACTAATAATGGGACAACCTGCAAACTCAGAAAGAGCAATGAGCGCATACAACTATATTGCCTATAATTATCCTGAGAAATTGAAAGCAGGATATGCTTGTCAAGAATACAGAAACTTCTTAGCATACTCAGACCCTATTGTTGAAAAAAGAAATAAAAGTAAACGTCAAGTTAAGAAATTTGCTAAAGAACAAGAAAAAATCAAAAAAGAAAGAGCAAAAAGTTTACGTCAATACCAAATGTCAGGCGGCTTGAGCGGTTGGGATGCAACTTATGCTATATTAAATGAACTTTCTACTGAAAAGAAATAAGGTTAATAAGTTAATAGGTTAATAAGTTAATAAGTGGTTTTTAGAACAGTCGGGCGCCGCCCTCTCCCAGCGGGGGAGCGTATTTCTAGATGGCATTTATGCCGGATAACTCTGCCTTTTACACCCTCGCCCAGTGGGAGAGGGTGCTTGAAAATAAACCTATTATAAAAAAGAACTCCATTTTTAAAGGAGTTCTTTTTTTTTTGTCCGTTTTAGGAAATAAATTTGAAGAATAAATATTTTGTGGGTTAAATCATTTTTGTATGATAATTAACTAATTATGCAGAGAATGCTTTACCGAGTCTTTCAGCATCAGACTTAGCTAATTCCTTTGCTGTTTCCAAAAATTGATCAATAACTTTTTTCAAAGTACCAAGCTCATTTAATCTAATTTCTAATTCTGAGTCCTCTTGAGCCAAGTTGGCTATTTGTTTTTGAATTTCGCTTTCTTCAACTTCGCTTTGCTTTAATTCATAATTATATTCTTTTAGCGCTTTCTCGTATCCTTCTTCATCAAATACTCTTGAGGATTTTAGTTGAACAAAACTATTATTATCGTTTTGGAATCCGACGAGATTGCCATCGCCGTCAAATTGTAAGTTATGTGCAGAAACTTGTCCGACAGGTTCTTGATACTCACCTGAATTATCGATTTGATAAATGCTGGCATCTCCGCCTACTTGTATGTTTTTATTGACAAGTCCCCATTTACCGTCACCAAGATCAACTATATCATAATTGTTTTTAATAAATTCCGGAGTACATTCAGTATTCCCTTCACTGTCATAACCATAGTTAGCTCCAAAGCAGTGTATAGCGGCATTTATTAATTCTTCACAAACATTTGCAGGGACAGTTCCGTCTTGCATAGCTGTTGTCATATCATAAGTAGAGTGACCGCCAACAGTTTTGGGTGAAGAATCGGAAGCATCTTCATCATAATATATACCAGAGCCTAGACCATTTGTTGGTACATCACCAGTTTTTATAACAAAAGTTTTGCCTTGTGTTTTTAAATCTTGATACATTTCCATTGATTCTACTTTTTTACATTGCTTATCTTGTGTAATATAGTACAAATTATTTAAACTTTGCTCACAATTAAATGCATTATTAATTTTGTCTTCACCAGTTTCAATCATACGTACAGATTCGCCACCGCAAGGTTTTAAACCAGAACTTTCAGGGAAATATATATATTGGGCAGCTCCGCCATTAGTTTTAATACCTGCAGAACTATAATTGTACTTTCCGTCACAAGATCTATCAACGGCTCTGCAAGCACCTAATTTTGAAATATAGAATGTGTCACTTGATGTAAAACCTGCTGATACAAGTTGTGCATTACATCCGCATATAGTGCCTGTCATTAACTTGCTCACGTCATCTGAGTCTGTTGCTTGACGGTAATGCGGAACTGTTTTTGTAACAGCATCAATACCCTCACCTTCTTTTATTTCTTCTGTTCCATCTTGAACATAATAACATGCCGGATCGATGACTTTTACCTTTGCTACAACACCTGTTGCAGGTTTATTGCAGTCCGGTGTTTCAAAAGATACATCATTAAAATTAACAGTAGTACCTGTAAATGCTTTACCACGCAAGACCTTTACAGGCTTATCTTTTGTAAGTGTTGCTCCTACGCTGGTTTTAGTTGCAGTTAAATTAACATATGCACCTTTGTCTGTTGTAATAGAAGAATAGTCTTGATAACGTGAGTCTATAGTATAAGTATTACCTTGATCATCAGTACCAACGGATGTTGTATAGTAATAATCAGATTTGCTGGGCTCTAAACCACGTGATGATTTGTTATCAAGTAATGCATTCTTGAGTTGCGTAGTTCTTGAAGAGTTCGTTGCCCTCGTAGTCATTAATGATAAAGTTTCAGCTTCGATATTATTTAGCTGAAGAATATAAGTTTGGACAGCTAAATTTGCAATTGATAAACCCATAATTTTTCTCCTTTTCTATTTAGGTTAGTAACATTTATTCTTCTTCAATTTTTTTTAATATTCCTGGTATTACTTTCTTTACCATGTATAACGGCATTTTTTTTTTAAACTTTAATGTTTAGAGGGTGATTTTTAAAAATTGTTACAAAAATTTACAAAACATGTCTAAAATGCGCTAATATTAAGATTTTTTATTTTGGTTTTGTCTTACTTTTTACATTATCGTCTAATAAAAATTTAGATATAAACAATAAGCAAACAAGAGTTGCGCCAGACTGCAAGCAATTCTCCCCTGGTTAGGGGAGTTAGAGGGGTATCAGCAATAACGTTTACCTTACAGGATAATACCCCCTTATTCCCCCTAACTAGGGGGAAATGCGCCTCAACTGCTTTAAAACCATTTTCAATTTTCAATTTCCTTATTGCCCTAATGTATTTACCCTCTCCCGCAGATGTAACATTCGAACATCCGTTCTCATGTAACATCTTCGACCTCCCCATGTTCAAATTGATAAAGGGGGAGGTTAGACGTTACGAAGCTTAGCTCAATGTCTCCGCTTAGTGTAAAAAGGGAGCGAGGAGAATTTGACGGAGTTGTGTCAAGTGTTTCCGGTTGTTGAAAAAAAAAGGGGAGGTTATTGCGCCAGACTGCTTTAAAACCTCGATTCACGATTCACAATTCACGACTTGTTTGCTGGGCGAGATTGTGCCAGACTACCTTAAAGCCATTTTCAATTTTCCTTATTGCAATTTTCACTTTAGCAGACTATATTACATTGACAAAGAATACAAAAAAACTGTAAGATTAGAATATGGCAATTGCATATTTATCATTAGGTTCAAATTTAGGTGACAGGCTCGGCTATGTTCAGCAGGCGGCGAGCATAATTGGTATGACTAAGAATATACAAATTGTTACATCTTCTTCGTTTTATGAAACTGAGCCTTGGCAAATGAATTCAGAAAACTGGTTTGTAAATGCAATTATTGAAATCTCAACATCATTAACTCCGGAAGAATTATTAATAGTTATACAGCGAATAGAATCACAACTTGGGCGAGAAAGAACAGAAAAAAGAGAATACACGGATAGAACAATTGATATAGATATACTATTTTATGACAATAGACTAATTAATACAGAGAAAATTGTTATACCGCACAGATTTTTTCACAAAAGAGCTTGTATGTTAGTTCCTATGCTTGAAATTGCACAAGACTTTGTTCATCCGCTTTTCAAGAAAACTGTATCAGAATTATATGATGAACTTGAGAATCCTGAACAAGTTGTCTTATATGGGACAAGAATATAAATGGCAGCAAAGACTGTAGGAATTATAGGAGCCGGCGCATCGGGCTGTATTGCAGCTTATTATCTTATTAAATCAGGTTTTGATGTCACATTATTTGATTATTCGTCTCCTCTTCGCACAATACTTCCAACCGGCGGGGGAAGGTGCAATTTTGCGCATGGAGAGTATGATTTTAAAGAACTGGCAAAAAATTATCCAAGAGGGGAAAAATTTTTATTTTCCGTATTCTCCAGATTTTCTACATATGAGACATTATCTCTTTTTAAAGAACTTGGAATTAAAACTTATATGCAAGATGACAAAAGATTTTTCCCTGTTTCAAACGACTCAAAAGAAGTCCGTTCAAAAATACTTGATAAAATAAAAAAATCAAATTTTATTAAAGAAGAAGTTAATTCAATATCAAAACTGGATAACGGATATAAAATCAAAACAAATAAATCAGAATACTATTTCCCTCAAATTATTATTGCAACCGGAGGTGGCTTAAAAAGCAAACAAATCCTCGGACTAGAACACAAGATTATACCTTATAAACCTTCCCTTGTCGGTTTAAAAACTCAAATAAATCCAGAACTAAGCGGTCTAGTGTTAAAAGAAGTATATAACAAAGAATGTAAGCTCACAGATGATTTATTATTTACTCATTTTGGAGTTTCAGGACCTCTAATTTATAAGATATCTTCAATAAAAGCAAGAGAAAATTTTCCATATAAATTAACATTCGATTTGTATAATAAAGAATTAGATTTTCAATCATTATTGAATTCTAATCCTCATAAAGATTTAAAAAATATTCTTTCTTTGATATTTCCTAACCGATTTGCAGAATTTTTGTCAAAAGAATACAGCTCTACAAAAGCTTGTAATATAAACGGTAAAATCAGAGATTTAATCTTAAACAAAATTCACAATTATGAAGTCGAAATAACAGGAACAGACAAAGGAGAAGAAACAGTCACATCCGGAGGTTTTGATTTGAATGAAATAAATCCAAAAACTATGGAATCAAAACTTTATCCAAATCTTTATATAATAGGCGAAGCTTTAGATATTGACGGTTTTTGCGGCGGATTTAATCTTCAAAATGCCTGGTCTACTGCCTTTATAGCCACAGAATCTATTATAACTTCAAGAATTTAAGTTCATTCAAGATTTTTTACAACTTGCCTTGCAATAAAATGCGAATTATATTTTTTAAAGTAATCTCTATATTCTCCGTTATTCAATACTTGTTCTCCTATTTTTTCAAAAACATAATTAATATTGGATATAGATTTACCTTTCAATATAATATCTACCAAAATATTTTTTATATCTATTGTTGACAAAATATTAGTTAAATTCCATATTAACAAATTGTTATTTTTTTGTACTACAGATATATATTTTTCCGTAATTTCATTTGTAAAAAGAGCTTGAATAGAATCATACATATTACTTTTAAAAACTTCATAGAACTCTTCTTTAATAGCTGTTTCATTAGGGATTAAGAATGAATCTATACAAAGTTTTCTATGTATATAGGTGATTAATTCATTTTCTTGCAAAAAACAGTTATATTGAATATCAACTATTGGTATTACAAAACCGCACTCGTCTTTTATTTCTTTACGAATCTCAAATATAGTATCGCATATAATAGATTTATATGGAATTAAGTCAGCTCCAATCTCAATTTTGATAACATGTTCTTCAAGAGAATCAAAAATATTGTCTATTTTTTCATTTATATCAGATAATGATGTGATTGAATTATCTTTTTTATTAAATAAATTAAAAAACCTTTTTAGCATACTTTTTTATTAATAAAAATTTTAAATGAGTCAACAAGATAAATAATTCATCTATTTTTTTAGCCTTGTTTGAAAGTTGTTTTGATTTTAAATACATGCTAAAATACTGTAAAAGAGAGGAGACATCTATGAGCAACTTTAAATATATAAAATCTATACTTTTAATAGCAATTACAGCAGGATTTTTAACAACAAGTAATTTGTATATCGCAAATGCAGAAACAACCCAAATGCAACCGCCGGTAAGCCAAAAAATTCAAACCTCACAAGGAATATTTGTAAAACCGCTTACTGTGGTAAATTCTCCCGCAACATATATCAACAAAACTATAATTATGGATGCAAAATTTGATAAGTTTTCAACTCTTGGTTTAGATTACAAACCTGCTCTAAAATCTTCTGAGGAGTATATATCTTTTTTAATAAAACGTGATGATACAAGTTTTGATATTCCTCTTTCGGAAATGAAGCTTTTTATGAAAAGAAAAATGGCAGAAGATTTTATTGATTTGAAAACAAATGACGAAATACAAATCAAGGGAACTGTTTTTTCGGATGCTTTAGGTGATACGTGGATAGATGTAAGTGAACTTAAAATTACCAAAAAAGCACCTGAAGAAAAAAAATAAAAAAATAAAAAGGATTAATAAGCATGACGGAATTAGAGAATAAAGACAAAGAAAAAGTATTTTTAACAATACATGGTCACTTTTATCAACCACCGAGAGAAAATCCTTGGCTTGAGGCTATTGAAGAGCAAGACAGTGCTCATCCTTTTCACGATTGGAATGAAAGGATTAATGCCGAGTGCTATAATCCAAACTCTGTATCAAAGATTGTTACATCTGATAACAAAATTTTAAATGTAGTTAATAACTATGAATACATGAGCTATAATTTTGGACCTACTCTTTTATCTTGGATGGAAGAGTTTGCTCCTTTAGCATACGAAAGAGTTATAAAAGCAGACATAAATTCAAGAAAAATGCATTCAGGTCATGGCAATGCTATTGCTCAAGTATACAATCATATGATTATGCCGCTTGCAAGCGAAAGAGATAAGCAAACTCAAGTAAAATGGGGCATCAAAGATTTTGAATATCGTTATGGAAGAAAGCCTGAGGGAATGTGGCTTGCAGAAACAGCTGTAGACGATGATACTTTGAGGGTTTTAGTAGAAAATGATATAAAATTTACAATCCTTTCTCCTTATCAAGCACAAGGCATAAGAAAAGAGGGAGAAAATAACTGGCAGGATGTAAGCTGGGGGAATATTGATCCTGCTCGTTCGTACAGATATTATATTAAATCTGCACCGGGCAAATTTATCGATTTATTCTTCTATGACGGCGCTATATCTCGTTCTGTAGCATTCGATGAACTTTTAAAAGATGGAAATAAATTTGTAAACAGACTTAAAGATGGAATCTCAAAAGATAGAAATTATCCACAGCTTATAAATATTGCAACAGACGGAGAAAGCTACGGTCATCATACAAAATTTGGTGATATGGCATTATCATATGCTGTTAAATTAAAAGTTAAAGATTCCGGTTTTATAATTACAAATTATGCTGAATACCTTGAAAAATATAGAAGTAACTGGGAAGTAGATATTAAGCCGGTATCTTCTTGGAGTTGCTTCCATGGTGTCGGACGTTGGAGCGATGATTGCGGCTGCTCAACCGGAGGACATCCCGGCTGGAATCAAAAATGGAGAAAACCTTTAAGAAAAGCTCTTGATTTTCTGCGTGACGAAATGGTTTTAGTATTTAATAAAAATGCTAAAAAGTATTTTAAAAATCCTGAAGATGCCAGAAATAATTACATTAATGTTATATTAGACAGAAGTTCTGTTTCCGTTAAAGCTTTTCAAGATGAATATTTTGTATCTGATTTAGATGAAGACCAAAAAGTTCATGCTATGGAGCTTTTAGAGATTCAAAGAGAAGCTATGTTAATGTATACAAGTTGCGGATGGTTTTTCTCTGAAATATCAGGAATCGAAACCGTTCAAATTATGAAATATGCAGCAAGGGTAATGCAACTAGCAAAATCTTTCTTGAAAAAAGACTTAGAATCTCAATTTCTGGATATACTAAGCGAAGCGAAAAGCAATATACAAGAGTTTGGAACCGGAAAAGATGTATATGAAAAATTTGTTAAACCATCTGTTGTAACACCTAAACAGATTGTATGTTTATGGGCAATTTCATCATTGTATCAAGATACTGAAGAAGAAGAAAGTGTATATTGCTATAAAATTAGAAAAAAATCCTATAAAGAAGTCAAAAAAGGTGATTCAAAACTGATAACAGGACATATAGAAGTAGAATCAATGGTTACTATGGAAAAATCAAATATGATGTTTTCTTTACTTCAGTTCTCCGGTGGAGATTTCCATTGTGCAATAAAAGAATTCTCAGATAATTTTGCGGAAACAAAGAAAGATTTAATAAGAACATTCCTTGTTTCGCCACTTACTGAGATTATTAGAAAAATAGACAGCTATTACGGAAAAGAATATTTTACTCTAAAAGATATATTTATAGAAGAACGCAGAAAGATTCTTCAAACTATGTTAAAAGGTAAATTGCAAATATTCTCTAATACATACGAATCAATGTATAACGAGGGCAAAGGCTCTATATATCAAATGCAGGGCTTAGGACTTCCGATTCCGGAAGAGTTTAAAATATCCGCTCAATATGTTCTCACAAAACAATTTAATGAACTATTTTCAAGTTCTAAAGGTTTTATAGATTCTGAAGTAATACAACAAGCTTCTGATATAAACTTTGAAGCTAAAAAAATAGGTGTTGAGATAGATAAACAACAAACAGCAAAAATATTTAGCAAAAAAATTGCTCAAAATATAAACAGACTTTCATACGCACTAGATATTCAACAAGTAGATGCAACATTAGAGCTACTGGATTGTATCTCAAAACTTGAGATTAAGGTTGATATAGCTGAGGCGCAAAGTTACTTTTTCTCAAAAATAGTTACAAATATGGAAGAGTTGATTCAAAATATTTCCTGCCAAGCTGATAGAGATTTACTTGTAATGCTTTTTGACATAGGGGAAAATCTTAATATCAACATGGAATATTATAAATCAGCATTTGACAAAAAACTTGTAAGCAAAAGTAACGTATAGTAAAAAGTATAATGTATTAGCATAAATTTATTACAAAAACAATTCTTCGGAGTACCGTTTTAGTTGCAAATTTTAAGACTACTTTCAATTTACTACTGAACAACCATTGCTAATAAAACATAGATTACTTATAATTTGATAGTCATCAGGTAAATCAGACTTTTGCAAATTCTCTAATATAAAATAAGTAGAGCCTGAACCGGACATGATAGATTCAGGATATTTTTCTTTGATTATTTGAAGTTCCTTATAATCCTCAAAAACGGCATATTCTAAATCATTGTATAAAAATTGTTTTATATCATTACCATATTTTAATGCTTCTATCATCTTTTCGGTATTGTGATATTTTGGTTTATCTTTTTTTAATGAATACTTTGTGTAAGCTTCTTTTGCAGAAATTCCTAGCATTTTGGGTTTTATTAACGTTACCGGCATGCTTACGACAGGCAATCTTTCTATTTTTTCACCCCTTGAAGTTGCATATAAACATCCTCCTTCAAGACACACATTCAAGTCTGAGCCCAACTTTGCGCACAACTGGTGTAATTCTACTTTAGAAAAAATATCATCAAACAATTTATTCAAACCTAATAAAGTTCCTGCTGCGTCTGTACTACCTCCCGCAAGTCCCGCTGCAATAGGAATATTTTTTTCTATGTTTACTCGGACACAAAATCCTTCTATATTAAGCTCTTTGAAAAACAAGTCAGCTGCTTTATATACTAAATTTCTTTCATCATAAGGAATATTTGGATTATTTCCACTTAACAAAATTTTATTAGTATCAGCCAGCTCTACTGATATATCTAAATAATCATATAGACTAATCAACTGCATTATGCTGTTTATATTATGAAAACCATCATCTCTTTTATTAACAATTTCCAGAGTGAGATTTATTTTTGCCGGACATTTTACTTTAATATTCTTCATAACTATATATTTTACCATAGAATTTTCTCTAACAAAAAACCGCCTTAAAAAGGCGGTTTTTTGTCCATCCATATTACATCTATTAGCGTCTAATTATTTTAGTTCATTGGGAATGCTCTTACGACTGTTACTGAACCGTCAACATTCTTTCTTACCGCAGCTGCTTCTTCTTCATCGTCAAGGTCTGATGCGAATGCTACTGGAGTGCTTGGTTGTGCTGCAAGTAAATCATCCGGTTTATTTCTTAGAACTTTTACGTTATCATCATTGCTTGGCTTAATTCTGCTTGGTTGTGGTTCTGGTTGTGGTTGTGGTTCCGGCTCAATTTCTTTTTCCGGTCCGATTAAGTATGTTGTTCTTTCACCAGGTTTAAGAGTTGGTTGGTTATAACTTCCATCAGCTAATTCATATGTAATTTTTTCATCTGGTCTTATTGTTACAACTTTTCCGTCTCTTATGTTTGTATAGTTTGTTGTATAATCTCTTCCGTCAAAGTCAACTTTTAAGTAGTCTGTTTCAGGTCCTACATTAATATTGTTTGCGTGAACATCCGGTCCTGTGATTTCAATTTTCTTTCTTAAAGCTGTGATATTGATATCACCTGCATTTGCACCTGTTAGTAATACATCTCCGCAAGAACCGATATATGTTTGAGCATCTTTTGGTGTTTCTATGTTTGTAATGTGTCCACCTGCAATATTCATATATGCGTGGCTCTTAATATCTTTCGGTATGTATACATAATTTTCCATTATATCAATTATTTGTTCTGCTGCCGGATAGGCATCACCGTTTTGTCTCTGCGCATCTTTTATTGCACCGATATAGCCATTTGATTTAAAGCTATACTCTTTTGCTGTAATAAGAGCATCTTCACTAGCCAAGATATTGTAATTATCAGATGTATAATTAACTTTGTCAGCAGTTACATCTATTGTTGTTGTCACGTGACCATTTTTTGCGTGAGCTGTCAATGTTCCGCCCACTTTAAAATGACCATCTAACATTTCTTTAGTGTCATAATTGTAGTTTCCTATGTGAATATTATTTTCTGAATTTATTGTTGCATTACCGCTATATGTACCGTCAGCCATATGTTTTTCAATATCCCTGTGAACATCATTTAATGCAGTAATATCAGCTACATCAAGTACACCATCAGAATTTATATCCAATTTTTTACTATACTTACCTTCTGCCATATGTTGTTCTATGTCTTTTTGCATATCAATTGCTAAAGCGATATCTGCAACATCAATAGAACCATCCATATTAAGATCAGCATAGCCGCCAACTGTTGTATCACCGATTACGTGAACAAAATGTTTATATCCAAGCGGATTTTCTGATTCTTTTGTTGTAGTTAAATTCATATCTTTTCCAACTTTAACATCATTTACTTCAAGAAAACCGCCGCCGTTTGTCATGTTCAAGTTACCATCAACTTTTGCAACTCTTGCATACATCATAGGACCGTTAGCTTTTGCATTTACATCACCGGTTACATGAAGCACTTTGTCATTGTTTACATAGTTCAAAGATACACTACCATTTGATTTAACATCCAAATTACCTCTAATCTCGCCCCCATTTACGGTTTTTACAACACCTTTATCATTTACAATATATACATTGCCGTCAACATTTATTGCTTCCAATCTCATTGATTGAGTTTCTGTGTATTGTTTATCAGTACATCCATTGCAATCTTTGGTTTCTGTTACAAAATAATCTTTACCGTTTGTTGTTTCAAATCTTACATTGCCAGCACCATTCTTACCAACTTTAAATGCAGACCTAACAACATTCATAGTAGGTGCTATAAAGTTTAAGTCTCCGCCTACTTTGAATTCTGAATCTTTTACTTCCATCATATAATTTTTTCCATTCGGAACATATGATGCAGATTCATTAGATACTCTGTACCCGCCATCTTTTGTCATATAAACTTGTTGAGATGTGATTAGTGCATCACCTGCTGTTGTAAAATGTGCACCGTCGAATAAAACACCATTCGGGTTAGAAATAACTAAATTAGAGATTCCATCGTTAGCATTTATATCACCATAAATTTTTGACATGCCATTTTGAACTTTGTTCACAATGGTTAGGTTATTTGCACCGTCAACGGCATTGAAATTTAATGTTTCGCCTTTATTTAAGTTTAATGTTTTCCAATCAACCATTGTAGTTTCATTAAAGTTTAATGTTGCTGATTTGTTTCCGGTTTCAACACCAACTAAACCGTATCCTTCTCGCATACTGCCGGCACTGTCAATCACTGCTCCGCCGAGTCCTTGACCAAGACCTGTATCAATACTTGCATAACCAATTTGCATTGTTACAACTGCGCTTAATGCTAAAGCTGATAATTTTGATTTAAAGTTTTTCATAATGTAATCCTCTTTCCTTTTCCTATTTTATATTTCTTAAATATATAAAGTATAGAATACTAAAAAAATTGCCTATTTCTTTACAAAAATTTACAAAAATTATACAAATAAATAAGAAACAGCATTTATAATATTTTTTAGCTATTACTCACTAAAATTTTCTCCTCAAGCTTTGATTTATCAAAACTTAAGGAGAAATAAAAGATGATTTTTATGACAAAACATAAATTTATAATTAAGCAAAATTTTCTGAGTGCGAATATTTTGCCGATTTTGACACAATGCCATAACATACACTTGTCAATCTCTTATTTAAAGCCAGCATTGTTTTAAAATTTGATGCACATGCATTCATTGCATACATCATATCATCTGCATCTACTTTTGACACTAATGCATTTTCTTCATGATTTTCTACTTGCGAATTTGAATACTTTTCAACCAATAATTTGTCAATAAATTCTCTTGCTCCAATTGCCATAATAAATACTCCTTACAAATTTTGTGTGCTTTACTCTCTTATTTACAAGAAAATAAATAATCTTTTTATTAATATTTATTTCTTGTATATATATAAAGTATATTTATTTTAAGAAATTGACTTTTTTTATATACAAATTTTACAAAACTTTACAATTGAATTTTTTTTAATTTTAATAGTACTAAGGATAAGGCTTTTTAATTGACAAAAGCATAAATTACATATAGTATTAAAATAGAAAAGGTGTTTCAATAATGTATAAACGTTGGTATGATGTCGACCCTACTATAAGCTTAGCTGTTAGTTTGATGCGTAATTCTAATATTATGACACAGTATAAGTGTGCTGATATGATAATAGAATATTCAAAAGAAAATGGAATAGATTTGTCTGACAATATTCTGGCAGACGCTTTTTCGTTTGTTTTAAGACGTTGGTACGATACAGACCAGAAAATAGCAGAGTCTTTCGAATATTTAAAATTGCTTCCTGAAAATGTGCAAAAAGAAATTGCACTTAAAATAATTAATTTTTTAACCGGTGAAGATTAAAAATGATGAACTGCCTTTTTAAAACTTTAATAAATCCGGCTTTTGTCAGCATTATTTTGTTGTGTGTTTTATGCTTACGGAAAGTAAATGTATTGCTTGCAATGATTTTTGCAACAATTGTTGCCGGATTATTATCCGGTATGGGAATTAAACATATAATGGATATTTTTATATCCGGCATGGGTGGAAATTCCGAAACAGCATTAAGTTACATATTACTTGGAGCTTTTGCTGCTACAATGGCGCATTCCGGCTTTACTGACATAATATCTAAGAAGATTACTAATTTAATATCTGGAAATAAATTTGTACTACTTTTAATACTCGGTTTAATAGCAATGGCTTCTCAAAATATAATTCCGATACATATTGCTTTTATACCAATAATAATCCCCCCCCTTTTAAACATAATGAACAGTGTTAAGCTTGATAGACGAGCTGTGGCTTGTACTCTTGCATTTGGACTTAAAATGCCATATATATCTATTCCTATAGGTTTTGGATTGATATTTCAGAACTTAATTGCTGATAATATGATACAAAATGGTGTTTTTGTTTTAAGAGATGATATTTGGAAATTTACGACCATATTGGGACTCGGCATGTTTGTTGGATTATTGGTTGCTCTTTTTATAACATATAGAAAACCTCGAATATATAATTCTACAAATCAAAACTTGATTCAAAATACGGATTCTAAATTTCAATTTTCACACTGGATTATAATTATATCCGCACTTGCAACATTTATAGTACAACTTTTAACAAAATCATTACCGTTAGGCGCTTTAGTTGGTCTGGGTATTATTTTTACATTTAGGGTAATACCGCAAGATAAGATGGATCATATGATGAATGAAGGTATATATTTAATGGGATATGTTGCTTTTGTCATGTTAGTAGCAGCAGGTTTTGCATCAGTGCTCAAGGCAACCGGTTCTATCGAAACACTTGTAAATGTGGTTTTAAACTATTTACCTCCTAATATAATGCTTACATCATTGATTATATTAATATTAGGATTGTTTATAACTATTGGAATCGGGACTTCTTTTGGTACAATTCCTATTATAGCTGTTTTGTTTGTTCCGGTATGTGTTAAAATGGGATTTAATCCACAGCAAATTATAGTTTTGGTAGCTGCGGCAGCCGCATTAGGAGATGCAGGTTCTCCTGCTTCTGATACAACACTCGGACCCACTTCGGGTTTAAATGCAGATGGTCAGCATAATCACATATTTGATACTTGCATTCCAACTTTTTTACATTTTAATATTGCAATAATTTTATTTGCACTTATAGGAATTTGGATTTTTAGATAGTATAAAAAAGGCCGGATTTAAAAATCCGGTCTTTTTGCTTTTATATTTCAGAAGAATCTTAGCCAAGTAACCATTCAAGGTCATTGATAACACCTTCGTTAACATTCGGATTTCCTGTACAAGGATCTTTAGGATCCTCTGATTGACAATCACAGTGGCATTTTCCGTTAACATCAACATGTACTTCAACTTCGTGATTTTTGATTGCAGCAAGAATAGCATCCAATCTAGCTTCCATTCCGCTAACATTAGGAATTTTATTCAAGATAGCATTAAGTATCTTAGTGTAATCAGTACCATTTGGCATTTTAGCTGATATGCAACCTAATAATTCAATTATCTTTTTACCAATAGCGGTTTGATTTGCATCTGCTTGCACAATATTATCGTTCATAACAGACATGCCTGCATATATAGCTTCTAGAGTTACACCATTATTTTTTAATGCTGCAATCACACCGCTCATATCAACATTGGCCGCCGGTTTATTGTATATTGCTCTAGCAATGTTTGCAATATCAGAAAGAATTCCGTTTGTTACATTTCCTTGCTCGATCAGTGCATTAAATCCTGCTGCATCAAGTTCATATAATTTATTAAAGCCATCGCACATTGCTTCGATAACTCTGTCAGATGCTCCGTTGATTGCATTGATAAGCTTATTATTTCTATTTTCTTGGTTAGCATCAAGTTTGCATAAAAGTTCCATAAGACTTGCAATATTACCGTTAACTTTATCTAATCTACCGATTATGCCATCAAGTTTTTTAAGAGCTGCTGCATCAAATTTTTGCATTTCTTTGTAAATGTTCAAAAGAGTTCTGCCATTTGCTGCGGTCAGTTTGTTATTTGTACCGATACTTTGTATAATAGCATTTAACTCTGCTTGGAATTTTTGTTTTATGTCTGCAGGTAAAGAATCCAAAATTGTTTTCATCGCATTTAAGGTTTCATTAATTTGACCTAATGCTTCTTTATTGTCAGCATTGTTTGTAACCAATTGCAATTTTATAGCTGCAAGACTTGTATTAAGCGCATCAGCATTCGAATTTACTGCTGCCATCAGCTCTTGTACAGCGCCAATGATTGCATCTTTATTTGCTTTATTTTCTGTTATTACATTTACTTGAAACTCATTTAGCGCATCTATTATATCTTGTTTATTTTGTCTGTTCCCTTGAATCAATTCATCTATTTTGGCAAGAATAGAACTCAAATCGACTTTTATGTCTACTTTTTGCTCATTGTAATCATTATCTTCAACTTTGCAAGATGCTTGTGCTGCGGTACCTGCAGCGATTGCTACACCAGCAGGTCCTGTCAAAGCCGCTGCTAAACCTGTTGCCAGACTGCCTATCATACCCAACAATGTTCTGTTTACATCTGCGGCATTACCAACTCCTAGTGGATTCGGCTTACCAGCTTTTTCTTTTTTAGGAGCATAAGCATATTGTTCATTAAAATCACTTACCAAAAATTTGTCACCATTTTTATTTTCTGCATACATTTCACCATCTTGCATATAAAAAGATGTAATTCCTGCATCTTGAAGTTTTTGTGGAAGTTTTTCCGGTTCTACTTGAATTCTGCCATTTGCAGGAAGCTTTTCTGTACCAAAAGTTCCTCTTGCGGAGAAAACGACTTTTTCACCATTTAGTTCAAATTCGTATTTTTTGCCTTTAAACTCTCCTTTATCTTCATTGGTACCTGGATTTCCCGTCCATTTTTCAACTTGTTTTTTATCTTCCGGAGTAAGCTTGTATCCTAATTCTTTTGCAGCATCTTCAATAGATAAAATACGACCTTTGTTCATTTGTTCTTGTGCGTATTTTGCTACGTCATTTAGTCCGTTTACTTGTGGTGCCATAATTTATTTCTCCTTTCTTACCATACGAATCCTTATAGCAATAAAATCCGCATAGCATCCTCTTTATGTGTTAATTTTTTCTGATATATTTATAAAGTATTTTTATTTTTAGAAATTGCCTTATAATTTTAAAAAAAACATATAAAAAACACATAAAGCAGTAATAGCAAGGAAAATTTATATTTACAAAACTTAACAACTAAATGCAAGTTGAATCAAATATTCAACTTGCATTTTCTGATTATACTTATTTATACTTTATCCTGAGATTTACCCCAGAATTTACCCCAGGATTTACCCCGAGATTTACCCCGAGATTTAATTTTCCCCTAGTTTCCCCAAGCTTTTGTTGTAATAGTCTGAAAACCAACTATATTTTCTCTTTGTACGTCATAACCAGCTAAAGAACGAATTCCACCGTTTTTCATAGCCGCACGCACAGAGCAATCACCTGTAGATACAATAAAAAATATGTTTCTGCATGTTGCTGTACCTTGCTTAGATGCAATTGCCGGAGTGTATCCGCCACCAGGTGTTGTCATTCCGCTGTAAATAAATGCTCCCAAGTATTCTGCATTTGCTGCAGATGCAAACATTAACAATGCTGCTGCCAAAATAAACTTTTTCATACTTACTCCTTTTCTTTTTAGGTTAATAAGAAGAAAGTTAATAAGAAAAATCTCCTCTTACTAACATTCTTCTATTCTTTTATATCATTATCATCAATAAATGAAGTTTGTTCACCTGCACTCATTTCTTCAATAGTGCATCCGGTTGATGATGTATTATCTTCTTCATCATCATCTGTGCTAACAATCTTGTTTACAGATACAACTGTATCATTATCAACCAAGTTTTGCGCTCTTACACCTGTTGCCGGTCTGCCTTGACAAGATATATCGCCAGCTTTTATACGGGTTACAATTCCATTAGCTGTAACAAGCATAATCTCATCTTTTTCTTCAACAATTGTTAAAGCTACAAGCCTTGAAGCACTAGATTTAAACTTAGTTGCAATAAGTCCTATTCCGCCTCTATTTTGAGTTCTGAATTCAGATAATTTTGTACGTTTACCGAATCCGTCGGAGGTAACCACAAGAAGGTCTGCATCATAGTCACGAGGAACAATATCACAACCAATAATTGTATCAGCTGAGCGAAGTTTCATAGATGTTACCCCTCTTGCGCTTCTACCGAGCGGCCTCAAGTCTTCAATCGGGAAGCGGATTGCCATACCACAAGATGTACCAATAATTATTTCATCATTACCCTTTGCAAGTTTTACCCAATTTAATCTATCATTTTCCTCTAACGAGATTGCAATAATACCACTTCTTCTAATATTTACAAAATTGTCTAATTCAATTCTCTTAATATAACCCTTTTGAGTTAACATAATAAGATTCAAATCGTGAGAGAAGTTACTTACTGGAACAACTGCAGTAATTCTTTCATCCTGTGCAATAGGTAGAACATTTACTATAGGAAGTCCCTTAGATTGACGACCGCCTTCAGGGAAGTCATACACGTTCAAGCTGTATACAATACCCTTAGAAGAGAAGAACAATACTTTATCATGCATCATAGCCGTAAAGAAGTGTTGAATATCATCATCTTCTTTTGTCTTTATTCCGGCTTTTCCTCTTGTTGCACGGTTTTGACGTTCAAATGTATCAAGAGCTATTCTTTTTAAATATCCTTGGTGAGTAATAAATACTGCCATAGGAGTATTTGGTGTTAAGTCTTCTATTGTAACTTCACCTTGTTCGGGGACGATTTGAGTACGTCTGTCGTCACCATATTTTTCTTTATCTTCAAGAAGTTCACCCTTAATTATATTTAATACCTTTTGACGATCGGCTAAGATTTCTTCATATTCAGTAATTTTCTTCAATAATTCATCATATTCAGTCTTAATCTTGTCTTGTTCCAATCCCGTCAAACGTCTTAATTGCATTTCTAAAATCGCATTAGCCTGGTCAACATCTAACCCGTATCTGCTCATTAAACCGTTACGAGCATCATCCGTTGTTTTTGACTTTTTAATTAATTCAATAACGTCATCTAAAGAGCCTAATGCAATTAATAAACCTGCTAAAATATGCGCTCTGATTTTTGCTTTCTTTAAATAGAAAATTGTTCTTCTTGTAACAATTTCAACCCTGTGCTCAACAAACTCGTTAAGAACTTCATATAAGTTAAGAAGTCTCGGTTGTTTGCCGCAGAGTGTCACCATATTATACCCAAACGTAGTGCAAAGTTGAGTATATTTAAATAAGTTATTCTTCACAACTTCAGGCTTTGCATCCCGCTTAAGTTCAATAACAATTCTCATACCTTCTCTGTCAGATTCATCACGAAGGTCGGAAATACCTGTAATTCTGTTTTCCTTAACTAAATCAGCAATCTTTTGAATAAGCATCGCTTTATTAACTTGATAAGGTATTTCAGTAACAATAATTGCGGTTCTGGATTGACGGCCTGCACCTCCGGGGATTTCTTCAATAGTTGCAACTGCGGACATTTTGATAGAACCACGACCTGTTTCGTAAGCCTGTTTAATATCATTTAGTCCGACAATTGTTGCAGCTGTCGGAAAGTCAGGACCTTTGATATATTCCATAAGTTCAGGAATAGTAATATTCGGGTTATTAATTAAAGCAATAGTTCCGTCAACAACTTCTCTCAGGTTGTGAGGAGGAACGTTAGTTGCCATACCTACCGCAATACCTGACGAACCGTTAAGAAGCAACATCGGTAATCTGACAGGAAGAACCGAAGGCTCTTCTAGAGAACCATCAAAGTTCGGTTCAAAATCAACAGTTTCACAATCAATGTCTGCCAGCATAGAGGTAGTAATCTTATGCATACGTGCTTCTGTATAACGCATTGCAGCAGCTCCGTCACCGTCAACAGAACCAAAGTTACCATGCCCGTCTACGCAAAGATAACGCGTATTAAAATCTTGAGCCAACCTTACGAGCGCTTCATAAACCGAACTGTCACCGTGCGGGTGATATTTACCAAGAACTTCACCAACAATT
>CAJOOM010000138.1 GCA_905236775.1 Candidatus Gastranaerophilales bacterium | reverse complement strand
TCTCGACAACCTTATTTTAGAGTAAAAGCAAGATTATTGCTCGCTATGCTCTTTTTTGCAAAAAATTATCTCGGACAGTAGTGCCTCAAGGGGCGAGGGAACAAGTTTATCTATCTTAACATAATACTTTTGTGGGGTTGAAATTACGTGGTACGTACCGTATAATAAATATAGGAATATATATTTCTATATTCCCATATAGGAGATTAACAAAATGACTGAATATATTGAACTTACAACAGTTGGTGAAATGCTCAAAGAAGAATTCATTGAGCCTTTTGGTCTTACGCAAAATGCTCTGGCTAATGCTATATTTGTACCACCAAACAGAATCCACCAAATTATTAAAGGTCAAAGAAGAATCACAGCCGATACAGATTTACGCTTGACCACATACTTTGGACTATCACAAGGTTATTTTTTACGCTATCAAGAGGACTATGAACTTAGGATGGCAAAACGTAACATTGCAGATGACATTAGTAGGATACAACCAATCAAAGCTATAGGATAATATTTGGCTTTAATCCAAGTATCATTCAATATACTACATTAATAAAATAAAAGGATGATATGAAAAAATTTTTTACACTACTTTTAACTACAATATTTTTATCGGGATTTGTTTATGCTGAAAAGTATAAAATTAATCCTTACGGTCAAATAAAAAATAACTCCAGAAAAGTTACTGGAACACTGCCTCAAAATGTATTTTCTTCCTCCGCGGTAAAATATATTGACATATTAGTAGATTATTCAGGCTCTATGGAAAGTGTTGTTGACAAATTAAAAGATACGACTAAAAGTGTTATTGATACTATACCAAAGACAACGGCTGTCGGATTAAGAAAAGTGGGTGGAGATTTTTCGTGTACAATGACAAGACAGCTTGCACCCATAGAAACAAATAATGCTTCCATATTGAAAGCAAGTTTGGAATCAGATGTTTATGGAAATGAACCTTTTGTTTTAGGAATACAAAGGGCAATAGAGGAAGATTTTGCGAATTTAGATAAGAGTACTCCAAAAAAAATAATTATGATTACGGATGGAGGATACACCTGCAAAGATAATCCTTGCGAATATGCGAAAAGACTAATAGCAGAAAGAAAAGACATACATATTGATATAATTTTTGTAAAAACTAATTTTCTATTCTTTTCATCCTATGATGATACAAAGTTATCTTGTTTAGCGAATACTACCGGTGGTATGATTTATAAAACAACTGACATTAACAGTCTGCCGTATTTATTATCAAAATCTATAAACACAGTTTCAAAAGAAGTGGCTTCTCAGTTAGATTCACAAAGGAATAATTATGAATTTATAGAATGATGAATTTATTTACAATTTCTTCTCTTTAATAATGTTAAAAAAATTGCTCTTAGGATTTTTTTATAATATTATGTAATAAGTGAGGTATTGTATGGAATTTTTTAGAGAACATAAAAAACTTATCATTGGGATTATAGCAATCTCGTTTATTCTTTGGACTGCGGGGCTAAGTTTACTAATGTTAATTCAGCCTACAATGGGTCAATAAGATTAGGGGGATTTGTTTTTGGATATAAGAAACTTGTTCAAAATATTTTTAATAGTGTGTTTTATGTTTAATTGGACTCTAAACGTCGGAGTGCAAGCAAAAGATGTTGAAACACAAAGAAAAGAATTACGCAGAAAAATTGAACACGTGAAATGGCTAGAAAATGTTGAACAAAACAAATTATACAAAAATCAACAGAAACTGGAAAGTGCAAAAACAAATTTAGAAGAATCCGAAAAGCAAGTTGTAGATGCGCAAAGAGAATTATCCGGCATGCAAGGACAGTTAGAAAAAGCAACATCAGAATACAACAGACTGAATTCTATCCTTGCCAGCAGAATAAGGAAAGTTTTTAAATCCCAGCGAAAAGCACTTTTTGAGATAATAATTTCGTCTGAAGATGTAAATATGCTTGTAGATAGAGTATATTTCCAAAAATTAATATTAAAAGATGATTTAAACAGGATGAAAACTGCAAAGCAAAAAGCTCAAGAAATAGCTTTAATTAAATACAGCATAGAAACCAGAAAAAGGAATTATGAGCGCTCCGTTGCATCTATAAACACTCAAAAAGCATACATACAACGTGCAATGGAAAGAAACAAAAACATAATAAGCAAATTAAAAACGGATAAAGCTACATATGAAAGAGCTGAAAAAGATTTAGATAAACAATCAAGAAGCATACAACACTATATAAGTAGAAACGCAAAAGATACAAGTACAACGGTTGTAGCATCAGGATTTATGAAACCAATTCAAGGCAGAATAACATCTCCATTTGGTTGGAGAGTACATCCGATTTTTAACAGCAGAACATTCCATTCAGGAGTTGATATCGGAGGTCCGAATTACGGAGAGATAAAAGCTTCAAATTCCGGTAAGGTCATATATACAGGATGGTATGGCGGATATGGGAAAGTCGTTATAATTGAGCATGGTATAGTTAATGGTAAACCTGTATCTACACTTTACGCACATATGAGTAGTGTGAAAGCTGTAAACGGTCAACAGGTTAAAAAGGGACAAGTTATAGGATATGAGGGAACAACAGGGTATAGCACAGGTCCCCATTGTCACTTTGAAGTTCGAGAAAACGGAAAGCCTAGTAATCCAAAGGGTTATGTAGCATTATAAGAATAGGAATAAAACATTGAAAAATAAAATTATAACATCATTAATATTGACATTACTTGCAACAACTTCAGCAATAGCGGATTCGCTTTATGATACTTCAAATTATGCAAGTGAGTCTTTTTTCACGCATCCAGATTTAAGAGAAGAAAAGCCGGTTGTTAACAATTCTGAAAATAGCCATTCAGAAAAAGTTACTACACCGCCTATAAAGCAGTTGCGACTTAAGATGCAAAAAAGAAGTCAAGAAAAAAGAGAACAACAAACACAATTGGCTCCAACTGATCCGGATGCAAGTATATATAATACTCAAAAAAATACATCAGACTTTGCATCAAAAGAGGTTGAAGAGAATTTTGATGAAAATATGATGCCAGACGGTTTTGATGCTGATGAAGAGGCTGTTGAAGAAAATAAAAAAGCAAAACATTTTTGGGCAAAAAATAAAAATGATGTTAATGAACCGGATGAAAATACGGAAAATATTATTTTAGATTGCGAAAATATGGATTATGATACAGAGAATTATTGTTTATATGCAACCGGAAATGTTAACGTAGAATTTGTAAAACAGCAAACAATAGTAAAAGCTGATAAAATAACTTATGATAGAGCGAATAACACCATAAAAGCAGAAGGAAATGTCAGAATAATAAAAAACGGACAAACGATTAACGGAGATTATATTTTTGTTGATTTGAACGAAGAAAGTGCTTTAATCGAAAACCCCGTGACCAGAACTGCTACAATAGAAGTAAAAGCAAACAAAGGCTATGTTTATGGTGATAAAATCGTTCAAGAACACGGTTCAATTGTTGTAGATGAATCTTATCCTATAAATTTCCGTTCAACCGGAGGCGGACCACAATTATCCAGAATGATGGTACCAAAAGAAGCCACCATAACAAATGACATGGAAAAAGGAATGATTAAGATGGATGCCAAAGAGTTGAGAATTACTCAAAAAGGAGAATTAGAAACTCTGGCAATTAAACGTGGGAATGTAAAAAAAGGTAAATGGACCATTTTAAAGATTCCGGCAATAAAAATTTATACAAATAAAAATCACGAATATGCAGAAACAAATATTTGGGAACTTGGAACTATGCGTGGATTAGGAATGTATATAGGTCCCGGGTTCGTATTTGAAATGCCAAAAGGTAGTGTTCTGAAAGCAATTCCAATGTTGAACTATCATCATAGAGTTGGTATCGGTGCTGTAGGCAGATTTAGCAGTGCAACAAACATAACACAAGCAGCATATGGAACATCTTCAAGTAAAATATTAGTTCATGGTAGGCAAAAGTTAGACGATAACTTATTTTTACAATATGCAATGAATGATTATCTGGATGATTGGTGGATGGGGAAACGTCGTCCTAAATATGGGTTGGACTTAGCCTATAAAAGAAATTATTCGAGCAACAGTTTTTTACTTAAAGGTCTAAACTCTTCATATGCTCATCAATTTGATATAGGTTACTTTCACGATATGGACGAAGATGTCCACTTTAGGAAATTACACAGTTCTCAAATGGGTACAATGAGAACAAGATATATGGCGCAAGCAATACAAAATTTATATAACTATAGAAATGAAGATAAACTGACAGCTTTGGAAGTTAATATTGTTGGTAACCTTTCTGCTGCATTGTATGGAACGGGTGACACTCAATTTGTAGGAAGAGTCGGACCTCAAATACATACTCAATGGAAGCGTTGGATGCAAGATATTGGATTCTTCCAATCAGTATACAAAGATAATACACCTTTGCCTGTTTATGATGCATTCAGATATGGTAAATCAAGTATCTATGCTCGTGAGTATTTTAGACTTTGTAAATATTTGACTCTATCGTGGTTTGGCTCTATGGATTTGTCAAATAATTCGCCAACGGACAGGTTATTTCAAGAAAACGGATTTTATGTATCTATCGGTCCGGATGATATCAAATTTAATATAGGATATGATTTTATCCGTGAAAATACATTCTTTACTGTAGAAATGATGATGGATGCAAAAGGAACCAAAATTGATTATGATAAATTAGTTATAAAACAAGACAAAAAAGTAAAAGAAGAAGTAGAAGCTTCAAAACAGCCTGCTAAACCAAAATCTGAATTCCAGAATACAAATAAAGCTCCTGTTCTTCATTATGCGCAAGTTGAGGATATTAAGACTGTTGAAGATGTACTCTAGAGAAGAATTAATTAATAAAATAATTGAATATGGTAAACTTTGCGGAGAAAAAAATTTCACTCCCGGGTATTCCGGTAACATATCGGCAAGATATGAAAATGGAATGTTAATAACAACATCAGGTTCTGCAAATGGATATTTAGAACCAAATGATATAGTCTATACTGATTTTAGCGGAAAATCTTTAGAGGCTGGCAAAAAACCGTCAAGTGAAAAGTTTTTGCATATAGAGCTTTATAAAAAGAGACCGGAATTTAATTTTATAATCCATGTGCATGCTCCTTACTTAAGTAGTTTTGCATCTGCCGGAAGAGATTTAACATCTCCTATTATGGCTGAAAATGTATTTTACTTTGGCGGGATTCCTCTTGCAGAGTATGCTCTTCCATCAACAATGGAACTTGTAGAAAATACCGTAAAATTTTTTGACAAATACGATGCTGTTTTGATGGCAAATCATGGTTTTATAGTCGGCTCAAAAACTATCAAAGATGCGTATTTAAAGCTTGAATTAGCTGAATCATATGCACAAGTGGTTTTGAATACTGAAATTCTGGGAGGAGCAAAAATCTTGAATGAGGAACAAACTCAAGCTATTTTGGGATTGAGATAATGTTCTATGTCAAAGTGTATAATAATTAATCTTTAATTTGAAAAACACATTTAGTGCAATGAGCTTTAGGTTGAAGAACTAAATTATCTTCTAAATCATACATTTTAGCAATTCTTGTTACCAGCAGTTCACCACAAATAGGACAATGTAAGTCTGTTTTATGATTTAATATTTGGGCTTTTATATTATCAATTACGTCATCTGAAATTTCTTGAAATTCGTAACTACGTTCATATTCCTTTAATTCTTTTGGGGATATTTTAAAAACTCTTGCCAGTTGTTGTCTCTGAGTAACTGACAGAAATAATTCTTTTCCAGACTCAATATCTTCCAGCACTTCTAACTTAATGTTAGTCTTATTCGCAAGCCCTATTGTTGATAAACCGATGTTTTCCCTTTTCTCTCTAATAAATTCTGCTAAACTCTTCATAGAAATATTTATACAATAAACAAAAAAATTATAAAATCTATTTTGATAATAATTCTATTATTTGTTCAAATTTCATACTTCTGGAAGCTTTTAAAAATAGTATAGTTCCGGATTCGATATTTGACTTTATATATGGAATAGCATTCTCAATATTATCAAAGTGCTTGATTTCACATGCAGTAATAGCATTTGTTATATTTTTTGAAAGAGTTCCTATGGAGATTATCTTCGCAGTTGGAGCTAAATTATTTTTTTTATTAATATATTCACCAAGCTCTCTATGATATTGTATTTCATTTTCTCCCAATTCTCCCATATCCCCGAGAATTAAAACATAATTTTTATAATGTTCAAAAATTGTATCGACAAATGCGTGCATGGACTCTGGATTTGCGTTATAACTGTCATTTATAATCTCAAATTTTTTCTCATTAACATTAACAGTAACACTTTCCCAACGTTTTTCAATTGGTTTATATTTTTTTAAACCGGTTTGAATCTGCTCAATTGTAAGCCCCAATTTTAGACCTATATTAATTGCAGATAAAGCATTTTCTATATTATAATCTCCACCTACATTTAATTCATATATGTTTTCTTTATACTCAAATTTGGAATAACTAGCTGATTTTTCAATAATTTTTACATCATTTATAGAATAAAATATTTTCTCTCCGTTAAAATCTACAGTATTTTTTATAATCTCATCATTATGAGCAATAAGCGCAGGTGTTATCTCCATTGCCAAAGTCTTTTGAGATTTAATACCTTTAACAATCTCACATTTCGCTTTTGCAATATTTTCTCTTGAACCTAATCTGCCTATATGTGCAGTTCCAACATTTGAAATAATTGCAACATCAGGCTCAGAGTATTTTGAAAGAAGTTCAATTTCCCCCAAACCACGCATTCCCATCTCAAGTACCAATACTTCCACATCATCCGGCGCTTCAAATACTGTTTGGCAAAAACCAATTTCGTTATTATGATTTAGTGGTGTTTTAAAAGTTTTATATTTTTCACTTAATACAGATGCAACAAGTTCTTTTGTTGTCGTTTTTCCGGAACTGCCTGTTACCGCAATAACAAACGGTTTTAACTTATGTAGTCGATAGTTTGCAAGTTGAAGATAAGCTGTAAGGGTATTTGGGACTTGAAGAAATAGAGCATTTACTCCTTTTGGCAAGTTTTGATTTGAAGTAAAAAATGCTCCAATTGCCCCTTTTTCTATCGCCTGAGCTATAAACTTTTCTCCGTCAAACGATGCTCCTTTTAGCGGCAAATAAAAATCTCCACTCTTAATTGTTCTCGTATCAGTTGAAATATTTATTTCTTTATTTAAACTTGCCTGCCCTATAATTTTAGCATTAGTTGCCTCTATAAGCTCTTCCGTATTCATAACTTACTCCTTGCATTTACTCCTATATTTACCCCTATATTTACCCCTTTATTTACCCCCTGCCCCTATTATACTTTGAATTTGTTTGGTATACAATTGGTTTATGAATATTAAAGATGAATTTGATACAATCGCAGCAATTGCAACTCCTATTGGAACCGGTGGAGTTGGTATTATAAGAATTTCCGGAGATAAAGCCTTTGAGATTACAGAAAAAATTTTTACAAACCCAAAATTTGAGCAACGAAAATTTAACCACGGCTGGATAATCGATAATGGGCAGAGAATTGATGAAGTTATTATACTTCCGTTTTTCGCTCCAAACAGTTACACCGGAGAACACGTTATAGAGATTCAATGTCATGGTGGAATAAATGTGATTAAAAATATTCTTAACCTTGTACTTAAAAACGGAGCAAGGATGGCAGAAAAAGGAGAATTTACTAAGCGTGCATTTTTAAATAAAAGAATGGATTTATCTCAAGCAGAAGCCGTTGCAGATATTATTCACTCAAAAACATCAGAATTTGCAAAAGTTTCAGTAAAGAATCTTTCCGGTACTTTAAAAGATGGAATAAATAATATAAGAAACGAAATATTCGAAGTACTATCTAAAATTACAGCCGGAATTGATTTTCCAGAAGAAGTTAGAGAGCCTGAGTATAACTACTTAATTTCTTCTTTTGAAAAAATAATCTCAATGATAGACAGAATTCTTTCAGGTGCAAATACTTCAAATATATTTCGTCAAGGAGTTTCTGTTGCAATAGTTGGGAAACCGAATGTCGGAAAGTCATCGCTTTTTAATGCTCTTTTAAGTTTAGATAGAGCAATCGTTACTGATATAGCCGGCACTACAAGAGATATAATAAAAGAAACTCTTGATTTAGGAATTCCTGTTACACTAATAGATACAGCAGGAATAAGAGAGGACGGCGAAAATAAAGTAGAGAAAATTGGTATCGAGTACTCAAAACAAGCGATAGAAGATGCGGATTTAGTCCTTTTCGTTTACGATGCTTCAAAGGGAATTAATGAAGATGATAAAGAAGTTTTAAGTTTATTAAAAGACAAAAAACATCTTATAATTGCGAATAAAGCAGATATTATTGAATCCGCATCTCATCCTAATATTATTTATCGGTCAAACGAAGAAAATTGTATTTGTTTGTCAGCTCTTACCGGCATGGGAATTAATGATTTAAAAAATGAACTAACAAAAAGAGTTTGTGATATTAATCCTGAAAATTTGGAATTTGTCACAAATACTCGCCAGCAAGAATGTTTAAGAAAAGCAAGAAATTCAATTGAACAGGCTCTTCTTGGAGCACAAATAAGACAATTACAAGATTTAATTTCAATAGACGTAAAAACAGCAATTCTTGCCCTTGACGAATTAACCGGGGAATTAATAACTGACGATATACTTAACAATATTTTTGATAATTTTTGTATTGGGAAATGAGGATGCGGAAAAACCCAAAAATTAACAAATTTTTGAGGTTTTTCATTAAATATCTATCGTATAGCATCAAGAATCTGCGGATATTCTTTTAAAATAATATCATAGGCTTCGCTGAGTCCCATGCCAACTCCATTTTTATTAATTTTACACAAACCGTACTGTTGAGAATCTTCTACATAATTTATGGATTCAGAGTATCCTTTTACAAGTCTTGTTTTTGTTCCTGCTAAAACTGCCATCGCCCAAAGCCAAATATCATCGTGTGTCGGGATAGTTTTAGCAATTTTTTCTTCATCCAAAACATCCTTGTACAAAGAATTTTGCGGATAAAGTACGGCTCCGTAGCCTGTTAATCTTTGTCTAAAACTTGCTTCATCTTTGTGTTTGTCTTTGTAGAGCTCTCTTGTTTTTGCCCAAGTTATCGTATTATTTACCCCTACTCCAAGCCAATCACACCTGTGCGCTTGAATCTCTTTGGGATGTTTTAAATATGATTTATACAGGCTTTCCACTGTGTCAGATGCATAATAAATATCATCATCTGTTGTAATTATAATTGATTCAGGATATTTTTTTAGTGTCGGAATGATTTTTTTATATGAACGAATATCCTTATACCAATCAATAGTTAAACCATAGTCTTTTAAATCTAATAATTCTTTTGGTAAATCATTTTCTTTATTCGGAAATTGCTCGGGAGCAAGCCAGAGAATAACCATATCCGGTTTCATTGTTTGAGTAAGTAATGTTTTTATAGTTTTTACTACAATATTAATTCTTTGTGGAAAGCTTGTAAGTGAAACAATTATCGGCAAATCTCGCTTTATAGTAGTGATGCCTATTTCTTTCACATCCGGACATTTATATTTTTTATTATGTTTAATTCTTATCATTAATCCGAAAAAATTAATTACAATATGTCCGTCAAAATATTGGATAAACTTCATACACAAACTCCGACCAAATTTTTAAATGCAGACATAATTTCTTGAGGTTTCACATATTGTCCCTCTATAATAACGGATGGGTATAATGTAGAATCGGAACCCCACATATCAGCTAGACCGGCATAAAATATACCTGTTACAGGAACTTGAAGAGCATTTGCAAGATGTAAAGTTCCTGTATCGACTGAGATACAGCAGTTACATATTTTTAAAATATTTGCTAATTCAATAAAAGAAGTACAGTCAACAATATCTGTGTATTCAAAGCACCCTGCTTTTTTAAGTTCAGTATTAAATTTTCTTGCTATTTCACCGGCACCTGTCATAACAGGAGTAAAACCTTCAAGATTTAAAAGATTAATAAGTTCGATGCAGTCATTTACTCTCATATCTTTTTTTATAAAATTGCTTGTTGTAGAAATTGGCACAGGATTCTTTAAACTTTTAATTTTATCTATAATCGGACTTTCAACCAATGGTGGCAAGTACTTAATCGGAAGATTTTGGTGTTCTCCTATTAAAGCTTCAATCATACCGCCCCATATATCTTTCATATGAGTGTAATTTTTTAATTTATAATTTTCTTTAGTATTCCACAATGCAAACTTATTGTGAGATATAATATGTTCTGCACCTATTAATCTGGATATTAAAAGATTTCGTTCGTTTGAATAAGTAACAAAAGATGCATAAGGTTTTTTATACAAAAAGTTTTTAACAAATTTCCAAATTCCTTGTACACTGTTACAAAGTTTCTTTTCATAAGTAATAACTTCATCAACACCTTCTTGATATTTAGCAACATCTTCTATAGGTTTGTTGCAGACAAAAACGACGTACGAATCCGGATAGTAATATTTAATATTCTGCACTAAAGTATTAGTGACAAGAACGTCACCAATACTTGCAGTGTTAAATATTACAAAAACTTTTTTATCCATTTTATTTTAAACCAAGATTGTTTTTGGCAATTCTGGCAAGATTGCCAATTTTGTAACGTCTTAAAATATTATATTCATTCTCTAATGGAGTATGGAAAGATTGCTGTTTAGAAAAATTCATTTCGTTATTTATATCAAGATATTTTTTTATTCTCGAAAATCCATTTATACCTTGCACAATTTCATCTTTTGCATTTTTATTTCTTTCTGCAATTTCTTCTCCGATTTTTTCTCTAAGTTCTCCAAGTTTTTCAAACAAATCAAACATTTTAGCATTGTGTTCATCTTTTATAAACTCATCACTTTGCATATATTTTCTTTTTTCAGCGAATTCTTTCGGAATATCAAAAGATAATCCTAAACCTTCCTTTTTTACAGCAGATTTAATTTTTTTTACGGCAGTTAACGATTCTGCTGTATTAATTTGTCTAACATTGATTGGCATAATACACATATCTCCTTTTTTTAATTTATTAATTTATCCTTATTCCCTAAATGACAATTCTGGTAAAGCTTTCTTTAAAGTTGCCCTAACATTTGCCATTTGAACTTCTATTAAATCATCAGTCATTGTTGCATGAGCATCTTGCATTTTTATTCTGAACGCAACGGACTTGAATCCTTCTTGAACATGTTCGCCTTGGTAAACGTCAAATACTTCACAACCGTTAAATACGTTATTATTAACACCTTTTTTAACGATTTTTTCAAGCTCGTCCCAAGTTGTTTTTGCAGGTACAATTACCGCCAAATCTCTTTGGACTTCGGGGAATTGAGGAAGCTTTTTGAATCTTACAACTGATTCATTATATGCTTCGATTATCATATTCAAATCAAGCTTAAATAAGAAAGCATTTTGATTTAATTTTAATTTACCCCTTACTTCAGGATGAACTTCGCCGTAGTAGCCAACAACAGCAGGCTGTTTGCCTAAAAGAGTTAAAACGGCTGTTTTATATGGGTGTAAGCAACCGTGTGATTCGGCAATAGGAGATTCTGCAAGAAGAGTAAACTTGATTCTTCTTGTTAATCCTAATTCTTCTAATAACTTATCAATAATACCTTTTACTGTATAAAAGTCTACTTCTCCGGTTGTTTGCCATAAAGAGTTTTGAATACTTCCTGTGATAACACCTGCAAGAGTAAGTGTTTCTTTTACGCCTGAATTCTTTTCATCTGTCTCACCAATTTTTAGGTAACTTCTTCCGATTTCATATCCCCAGAAATCTTTTTGACCGTTATCATAGTTGTATTTCATACATTGTAACAAGCTTGCCATAAGCGTTTGTCTAAGCATTGTGCAATCTTCTGAAGCAGGATTTTCAACGTATATTGCTTTTTCTTTATCAAAAGTCATGTTGAACTGCTTAAGAAGAGGTTCTCCAATAAGAGAAGATGTTTGAAGTTCATTTAGTCCTGCACTTCTCATCAAATCGTGAACACGTGCCATAACTTTTTCAGCAGTTGAGATTTCTGCCGTGCCGGCTCTAGCAGGAAGAGTTGGTGTGATTTGGTCATAGCCGTTAATACGTGCAATCTCTTCAATCAAATCAACCTCTCTTGTTACATCATCAGCACGGAAAGACGGAACTTCAACTCTGCAAGCCATTTCATTTTTGCCTAAAATTGTAAAGCCAAGTCTTTCCAAAATAGTTAAAGCTTTTTCTGAATCTATATCACAACCTAATATTCTTTTGATTTGAGGAAATCTTAAAGTTATTGTAATAGGTTCAGGGTTGTTATTTCCTGTCTCTACATACCCTTCAAATTTAGCATCGGCATATTTTATAAGAAGTTCAACCGCTCTCATTAGACCTTTATGAACGGCTTTGATATCAATTCCTCTTTCGTATCTTGCGCAAGCGTCTGATTTATACCCTACACTTCGAGAGCTTTTTCTGTTTGATTGAGCAGTAAAGTATGCTGCTTCAAGCGCCAAATTTTTAGAGTTTTCATCGATTTCAGAATTGTGACCGCCAAAAACACCGCCTAAGCATACAGGTTCTTTTTCTGTCGCTATTACAACTGTGTCTCTTGTCATTGTTCTTTCAACTTCATCTAACGTAACTATTTTTTCGCCTTCTTCAGCTCTTCTTACGCATAAATAACCGTTTAATTTATCAAAATCAAACGCGTGAAGCGGAGTTCCGTATTCAAGCATTACGTAGTTTGTAATATCCACAACGTTATTGATTGCTCTAATACCTGAGGCAAGAAGTCTTTTTTGCATCCAATCCGGTGAGGGTTTTATATTTATTCCTTTTAGTAAACCGACTGAATAATATTTACAAACATCATTATCTTTGATTTCTACTCTAAAGTCGTTCGTTTTCTTTTCTTCAACATTGATGTCTGCGACCTTCATTGCTCTGTCAAATAATGCGCTAAGCTCTCTTGCGATACCGATAACAGACATTTGATCACCTCTGTTAGCAGTGGGTGCAGTATGCAAAATATAATCTTTTTCAAATCCTAAAACATCTTCTACATTCAAACCTAAGCCGACATTCGGGAAAATTCTGTTCAGGATTAAAATTCCGTCTTCTTCTTGATAATTTCTGTCTGCAACACCAAGCTCATCATCTGAACAAAGCATACCCTGAGATTCAACCCCTCTGATTACGGCAGGAGTAAGCTCGAATTGTTCGCCTGTTTTTCTGTCTAAAACTTTACTTCCGACAGATGCGTACGGAATAACCTGTCCAACCTCAATATTCTGTCCTCCGCAAACAACTGTTCTTAAGTCTTTACCTGTATTTACTGTTACAAGGTGTAATCTGTCAGAATTTGGGTGCGCTTCTATCTTTTCAATTTTTGCAGTTATTATATTTGTAAATTGAGGTTTAACCTCTTCAATCTCTTCAACCTCTAGACCGCTCATTGTAAGCTCATGAGCAATTTGTTCGACACTTATATCCTTTAAATCAACTAATTCATTTAACCAGTTTAATGAAACTTGCATTTGTTAACTACCTTTCTATTTTCTTTAATTATATTACAAAGATAGGAAAAATATATTTTATTTTCTTACTATGAGTGTAATATCATTAAATACAACAACAATCATTAAAATAATAAGCAACGAGAAAAATATTGTTGATATAACCTCTATTACTTTTTCATCAACAGGTCTACCTATAATTTTTTCTATTGTTAAAAACATTAAGTGTCCTCCGTCAAGTGCCGGAATAGGAAGAATATTTAAAATAGCGAGGTTCATAGAGATTAAAGCAGCAAGTAATATTCCTGAACTTGTACCGCTTTTATTAATCATGTCTCCGCCTATTTTTGTAATAGCAACAACTCCGTGCATATCTTTTAGCGGAATATTTCCGGTAAATAATTGTCCCAATGAATACATCATGATGTATGTATTATCCCAAAGATAAACACAACTTTCTTTTACGACTGAAATAGGGCTTTTGGTTTCTATCATAGTCTGTTTAGTAGAAAGTCCGACTCCTATAACACCGTTTTCATCAGGGTAAATTGGAGCCAGTTCTATAGGTTTACCATTACGCTCTACCACAAGATTTACAGGATGAATACCGTTAGACAATGCTTTGGCAATATCTGCAAGCGAATATTTACCATCAGATATATAAATCTTTTTACCCACCAAACTCTTTGATAGTTCAGTTAATTTTTCTTCTATCTTTTCGCCTTTTGGTTTAAAATATTTAGCTCCTTTAGCTGCGTACTCGTCCATTGTAATTGTTTCTCTGTTTATAACCTCCGGCAATCTGATTGCAAGATCTGCCGGAATCTCTTCTTCCTTTACAAATCCTGGGTTAAGATTTTTTAAGGTCTTATAATTTTTTTCTACAATTTCCGGTACAATAAAACCGTTATTTTTAGCACTATTTTTAACAATAGTAACAAGTGCATAAGCATTTTTTATGTCACATCCGTTTGCCTTTATTACTTTATCTCCTGTTTGCAATCCGGATTGCCAAATACTTGCCTCTTTTGGAGCATTTATTTCACCAATAAATACTTCGTACTCTCCAGATGGCAGTTTTCCGGAAAAAATAGCTACAATCATTACAAGTGCAATCGCACAAATTACATTGGCTATAACTCCGGCTGATACTACTATTGCCCTTTGCCATGCCGGCTTATTTACAAACCTTTCCGGAGAATCTTTAGGTAAATCACATTCTTTTTCATCATCCGGAAAAGATACATATCCACCCAAAAGCATAGCATGTACTAAAACTTCTACATCTCCAATTTTTGTTTTATACAAAGTCGGTCCAACAGGCAGTCCAAATCCAAACTTATCGACTCTTATTCCAAAAGCCCTTGCTGCTACAAAATGTCCTGCCTCATGAACCAATATAAGTAAACTCAATAAAAGTATCATTATTAAAATTGACATATAATTCTCCCTCTTTGTTATAGTTAGTATTTTACCACAAACATCCGTTATCAAGGTTATAGAGAATTTTAATTCTCATAGAATGTTAAATCGCACGAGACCGTAAGCAAACATGTTAAGTTATGTAAATATTTTAGTTTAAATTGAAATTCGATATATTTTAAATACTTTATATATTTGTAAGATGAAAATTTAAGGAGACAATATATGTCAGCACATATTAGCGCAAATGTTTTAAAAAACTTTATATCAAAAACAATAGGCGGAGATAAAATTGCCTTAAACAGAGCAAACCATTTTGATATAAACCGCAATAAAGTTGAAGAAATCAATGAAAATGATAACAACTATATAGAAATAGATGAAATTCTAGACGATAAAGATTTATATGCTCAATTTGCGACTATGTTTGTAGAAGAACAAGAAACTAAGAATGAAAAAGACAAAGAAAAAGAAAAAGAAGAGCAGTACAAAATCAAAGATAAAAACGGAGCAGGTACTGCAAAATCATAGCCTGTCAAAATAAGTAAGAGCAATAAATTTATAAGGTGTAAAGGTGAAATTAATAAATTTCACCTTTTTTGTTATTAAAAATTTTTAAATTTTCCGCAAGCTCCTATTAGTTCAAATTCTCCTGTGATATACTTTATTTAGGAGTGTTTTATGCTAAAAAAAATGTTTTTAACTTTTTGTTTATTATTTCCGCTATGTGTTTTTGCAGATTTAGATAATATTTTAGTCGGAAATGTTCAGTATGACTGGATAGATAAAGATGAACTAGCAAAAGAAGAAATGATTCAAGAAGTCAGGGATATTATTTTTAAAGCAAAACTTGAAAATCGCAAAGACTTAAAAAAGCTTTTTTACGACAAATTAAAAGATAAAAATTATATAGAGAATTACAAAGCTGCTTCTGAAGGATTAAAAGAATTTAACGGAAATTTTATATCTGCATTTTTCTACAAAAAAATGCCATACCTTTATATGTATGGATTACAAGATAAAAGAGACTTATCTACAGCTTTTTATTATGATGCTGCAGGGAATCTCAGATACATTGATTTTATAGATGGGTATTTCCCTGATTATCCATATAGCGCAATACAGTACAGAATATCCGGAAAACCTGTTAGCGCTATATATTATGCATCTAAAGACTGCCAATACTTATTTAAACCTAACGGAGAATTCGAGGGTGTTTGGTATAAACATAAATTATACAATACCAAAAATAGAATAATTCTTACAAGAACAACGTATTGAGAATGAGGTTATATATGACAACAACCATAGAAGAAATCGCAAAAATATTGATAGATAGAAAACTTACCATTGCAACAGTAGAATCTTGTACCGGAGGTTTATTAAGCTCTAAGTTCACAGATGTAAGCGGAAGTTCTGCATTTATACACTTAAATCTGGTCACATATTCTAACGAAGCTAAGCATAAAATGCTTGGTGTAAGAAATGAAACACTTGAAAATTTTGGTGCTGTAAGTGAAGAATGTGCCTATGAAATGGCTTCCGGTTTATATAATTTAACAAATGCTGATATTTGTATTTCTACAACAGGTATTGCAGGACCAACCGGAGGAACGATAGAGAAACCGGTTGGACTCATGTATTCTACAATTTGCACAAAAGATAAGGCCGTTACTTTCCAGATAAACATGCACCCTGAAATTCAAAGAATAGAAATGAAAGAATGGTTTGTTCAAGCAGTGTTAGAGAGATTGTTAAATTTTCTGGGAAACTAAGACTAAATTAATATAATATATCCCTAATTTAATTCTGCATTATCGATTGCCTGCTGACGTTTTTCATCTTCTTTAATAAATTCGCAATCAGCCTCTAAACGTTTATCTTCCATAGCATCAATTAGTTGGTGAATATCTTTAATCTGTCCTAGCTCAAAACCTACTTCTGCAAGCAATACACAATCGTTACAAAGTCTATGGTGCCCATATAACACTGAACCAGCTAAATTTTTTGTTTCCCCACAAGCATCACAAGTAAAAAATTCGTGTTCACAGTCGGGATTCTCTTCTATATCATCAAGTCTCATCTGCTCAACAACTAATTGCATTTCTTTTACAACTTCTTCTTTTGATTTCATTTTTTTATCCTTATTTTGTTGGGTTAATAAATTTATGTTACCTATCCTCTTCTCGCTTTTGTGTGAAAGTCGTATGGTTTGTAGCCTAAATATAATCGCTTCCCCTCGCCCCTTGTGGGAACGACTTGCGAGCAGAGGATGAAAGCGGTTGCGATATCCGTTTAATGCGAGCAAGTCAAGACAGAGGGGTTAGGGGTGAGGGGTCTATACTCCCTCACACAATGCTTTCATTTCTTTAACAGCTTTTTCCAATCCGACAAAAACAGCTCTAGATATGATTGAATGTCCTATATTTAATTCTACTAGTCCCGGTATCTCGTGCATTCTGTAAACATTATCATAATTTAAACCGTGTCCGGCATTAACTTTTAAACCAAAGTTCTGAGCAAATACTGCAGCTCCTTTTAAATCATCAAAAGCTTTTTCTTCATCCGGAGTTCCAAAAGTATTAGAATATCTTCCTGTATGAAGTTCTATAAACGGAGCACCCGTCTTAGAAACAGCTGATATTTGATGAACATCTGGGTCAATAAAGAAACTTACTTCTATACCTTTATCTATGAGAGGTTTTGTAAATTCTATCGCCCACTTTAGCTGTCCTGCAACATCAAGACCTCCCTCCGTAGTAAGCTCCTGCCTCTTTTCAGGTACTATACAAACTGCATGCGGTCTGATTTTGAGCGCAAACTTTTGCATTTCTTTTGTCATTGCCATCTCTAAATTCAATCTTACATGAGGAATCATCCTTATTGCTTCAACATCAGCATCTTTTATATGACGTCTGTCCTCTCTCAAATGAGTTGTTATTGAAGCTACCTGACAGTCTTTACAAATTCTGACCGCAGTCAAGACGTCAGGTTCATTTCCTCCTCTTGCATTTCTTAAAGTAGCTACGTGATCTATATTTACACCTAGTAACATAACCTCTCCTAATCTGTTTTTAATCCAATTAAATCATCTTATGCTCTTAAATTATACCATAAATCTTTAAGCATAATACTCCATTTAAAACCCATTAGTATCTAAGAAAAATTTTAACAGAACTAACAAGCTAACAAGTCTTGCACCAATAATCTCTCCAACGGAGAGAAAATGCCTTAGTGCCTTTTTCTCTTTTTTTAAAAAACCATTTTTCACTCTAAATTTTATTTTCTCCCCACTAGCAAATTTTATTTTTACAAGTGTTATAATATGATGTAAGAAAAAATAAACCATTAAATAAAGGAAAAGGAAAATGCAAGTCCCAAAAATTTTAAACACTAGTAATTATAACACTCAATTCAAAGCAAAAATCATTAAAACACCTTATCTGGAATCAGGTATTAAATATGCACAAAATCAAGCTTCATTACATGAGAAAAATATATTTCTTAATGCTTTAGAACATATTAAAAATGATACAGACATGAAAACATTCAGTATTGATGGAGTAAAAGGGCAACATACAAAATCGAATCTAATTCCGGAAGGATATTATAAAAAATATCAAATAAATATAAATGACAGAAAAGCTTATGAAAATATAGGAAGTGTAGGGAATTCGACTGATGGAGAACAGTGCCTTTATGGTATAAATGATTTTATTTTTAGGCACTATGGAGAACTCGTCGGTTTTGAACTTATGGATAAAAGAACTTCTTGGTTGGCATTGGCAGATGAACTAGAAGTACAAAGAGCAAATGCACTTATAAAAGCAGGTTCAGAGCTTAAAGAACGGTTAGAAAAACTTGCGAAAGAGATTTAGTCAAATAATTAATGTTTGTTATTTTATATCAATAACACTAACACCATCTCCGCCTTCAGAATCTTCTCCCGCTCTGAATTTAGCAACATACGGCGAAGTTGATATAAAATCTCTTACGGCTGACTTTAATGCGCCGGTTCCGTGTCCGTGAATTATATACACAGGACTTAAATTTGCAAGGCTCGCCTTATCCAAATAACTTTCCAACTCATCTAAAGCTTCTTCAACTCTTTGTCCTCTCAAATCAAGTGTATTTGAGATATTAGTTCTTTTTAAAGAAAAGCTACCTTCTTTTTTCGTAGCGCCTATCGGTAAGTGAACTTTTTTACTTAATTGAGGATCATATACCGCAAGTTTATCTTTTGTAATTTTAGTTTTTATCATTCCCATTTGAATAAATAATGAACCGTTTTTATCCGGAAGAGAAAGCACTATAACAGGCTGATTAAGCTCTTTTATCATAACTCTGTCTTTTGGACGAACTTCTGACCAATCCAGTTCCAAATAGTTTTCATTTTCTTCAACTGATTGCATATCAGCTCTGAATCCTTGTTCAAGCTGAGCTAATCTTGCATAAGAACGTCTTGCAATTTTTTCAGATTTTTCTTGCCTAAGC
Organism: Candidatus Gastranaerophilales bacterium; assembly: GCA_905236775.1. Classification (GTDB taxonomy): domain Bacteria; phylum Cyanobacteriota; class Vampirovibrionia; order Gastranaerophilales; family Gastranaerophilaceae; genus CAG-196. Next base: position 14,168 of record CAJOOM010000138.1, on the reverse strand, counting down.
TCAGTTAAAATTTCTTTAATTGTATCTTTTGCGTTATCAAGCTGATTTTCAAATTTGTCTTTTATAATCTTTAAAGATTTTTTCTTTTCTTTTTTTTGTTCGTTTAGTTCTTTTTCATAATGTTTCTTAAGTTCTGCAGCCTCAAGATTGCGTTCTTCAGCTTCTTTTAAGTTAGTATCCAGCTTTTGCTGTGTATCCTGAAGTTTTTCTACAACGACACTTGAAGTATCTCTTTGAGTAATTAAAAGTTCCTTTGCTTTCCAAACCAAATCCTCATTCAAACCTAAATTTGAAGCGATTGAGATTGCATTGCTCAGTCCAGGAATTCCGATTATAAGTTTATATGTCGGTGAAAGAGACTCAGTATCAAATTCAACAGAGGCATTTTTAAAATATGTATCAGTGTATTCCAGAGTTTTTAATTCTCCATAGTGAGTTGTAATTATTGATTGAGCTTTCTTATTTGCAAATTCTTTTAAAATAACTTCAGCCAGTGTCGCTCCTTCTTGAGGATCGGTTCCTGCACAAAGTTCATCAATAAGAATAAAAGATTCAGAATCCGCAAGATTTAAAATATCAATGACATTTTTCATATGCGATGAAAACGTTGATAAATTTTGTAAGATACTCTGTTCATCACCAATATCAGCCAAAACTTTTTCGTATGGGTAAATATGTGCTTCCGCACAAGGAAGAAATAAACCGGATTTCATCATTAAAATAAATAATCCAACTGTTTTTAATGTTACGGTTTTACCTCCTGTATTAGAACCTGTGATTATAACTGATTTATATCCTCTTCCTATCTCAAAATCATTTTCTACGATTTTTTCTACATTTCCAATTAAAAGCGGGTGTTTCATTAAATCTATTTTTATAGTTTTATTAATAGATAGATTCGGTTCAACAGCTTGGATTTTGACTGCATAACGAGCTTTTGCAAAATGAAAATCTATTAAAGCAAGATTTTTTTCCATATTTATAAGCAGATTCATTTGTTCGCGGACTTCATTGCTTAATCCGGTTAAAATTCTAATTATTTCTGCATAAATTTTTGATTTAATTTCCCTAATTTTATTATTTAACGGAACGATTGATGCCGGTTCTATGTAAAAAGTTCTGTTAGTAGCTGAAACATCATGAACGATTCCGCCTACTTTACTTTTAGAAGATGCTTTTACTTGAAAAACTATTCTGTCATCACGCAGAGTATATATATTTTCTTGTAAATGCTTTTGAAATTCCGGTGAATTCATTAAATCCTGAACGTTTTTTTTAAGATTGATTTCCGTATCTTTCAATGATGAATATAAACCTTTTAACTCAGCATTAGCATCTTGTTTAACCATCATATTATCATCAAAAGTATTCAATATTTTATCTTCGAATTTTTTGTCTGAATACAAAAGCTCTGCAATAGTTCCCATTCTTGAGTCAAAAGGAAGATTTTCTTTCAAAAAGTTCTTAACTAATCTGGAAGTTCTCATTGATTTTGCAATATCGACAAGTTCTTCTTCTATAAAGTATTCGTTTTTTTCTTTTAATTTTGTAAAATTTTCAATTCTATCAATTGGAATATCTCGCGCCAAATCAAGAACATCTTTGGCTTCTCTTGTTAAAACCAGTTGTTCGTGAATATCTTCCGCTCTTACAAACGGAGTTAAATCAAGACACAGTTTCTTAGACTGTTCTATCTTTGCGAATTTAGATAGTTCAGCCAAAATTTTGTCATATTCAAGAGCTTTTTGTGATTTTTGGATAATTGACATTATAACTTGATTATAGGTAATAAAGATTTTTCTGCAAGTAAATTCCGCGGAAGCGGGAGTTGCGCAGCAACTCATTCCCGCATTTCTCGACTTTTTCTGCACACTCCGTTTGTAAAGAATTCTTAATATTTCAATTTAAATTAGCAATTTCTACAGCTTTTTTGTTTTTATATATGTATAAGGGAAAATTAAACTATGGAGAAAGACAATGGCAGTTGGAGCTAGAGACTATATTGACAAGCTATTAGTAAAAAAATATGCTGATGAAAAAGTAGATAATCACGACGCATTAGAGTCTATGGTGGATCCGAAAAAAATGTTAGAAGCTATGAATGATGTAGCAGAAGTACAAAAAAATATGTTTTTACTTTCTCAAAAGCTATACGCAACTTGTTATGCTATTAATGCAAAAGCAAGATACAAATCTAAAGACAGAGCTTCATAAATTATTATCTTAAGGATTTTCATCTTTAACAACTTTACTTAAACCTTTTGGATTATCAACATTTCGTTTAAGTTTTAGTGCAATCTCTAATGCAAGTTGCTGGCATATCAAAACATTTGCAAACATTTGCTGAATTTCATTTTCACATTCGATACATATGTTATAATCATATTTAATATCCGGACATATCGGACCAATTGTTACTAATTTAGGGTTATAATCCGATTTTATTTTGTTTATATTGGATACAGAACGTTCAGAGATTTTATCCACTGTTATGTATATTAATGTAGATTTGTTATTTAATACAGCTACATGCCCATGCATAAATTCTCCCAAAATAGCAGCGGAAATATTTTTATAGGAAGTTTCTTTTATCTTTAATGCTGCTTCTTTGGCTAAAGAATATGAAATGCCATCTGCAGCAATTATAATATTACTTTCTTTTGATAAGATATCAGCAAGTTTTTTTATTTCAACTCTTCTCGCCAGTGCTTTTTCAATTATTATCGGAAGATGAACGAGAGATTCCTTATAATATTTTGTAGCTTCAATTCCATGCACATTTTCTACAAGCTTCAAAGAAATAAGTATTAAACAAAGCATTTGTGACGTAAAAGATTTTGTTGCGGCAATTCCTCTCTCTGTTCCTGCATAGCATGCAACTTTATAATCACAAAGATTCCATATAGTAGAATGTTCATTATTTGTAATACATAATGTTTTAAGTGTAGTTTGTTTTTTTACTTTTTCTACAGATTTTACAGTATCACTTGTTTCTCCTGACTGTGTAATAAAAATATACAAAGTATTTTCATCGTGCGGGATAACATTTTTTAATAAAAACTCGCTTGAATATATAGCTCTTGATTCAATACCGGAAAATTTTTCCAACAAATCAACCGCAAATCTTGCACCATGATATGAAGAACCACTTGCAACCAGCACAATTTTTCTGATATTTTGCGGCAAATCTATCTTTATATCACCATTTTGAGGGTTTATATACTTTAGTAATATGTAAGGTATAATTTTCTTTTGTTCTATAATTTCCAATTCCATATTAGTTTGTTTCTTTTTTCCAAACATAATTACCCTCTTTTATATATCCGAACATTATAATTTTACCACGAATCAAATTTTTATTGTAATGTCTATAATACTAATAAAGGATTGGAAATCTTTTTAAATATAAAAATTACTTCCCGCGAGCTTTACCAATTATAACTTTACAAGCATAGCGTATAAATAAATATATATCCCAAATTAAGTTTTGATGTTTTATGTAATATAAATCATACCCCATTCTTTGTTCTGCTGTAGGCTCATTTACATTAAGTTGCTGCCATCCGCACCAACCAGGGCGAACCCAGTTTCTGCATTCCCAGAATGGTATATTTTCTTTATTTTCATAATAAACTTCTTCTCTTACTGGTCGCGGACCAACTATACTCATGTCTCCTCTGAGCACATTAATCATTTGGGGGATTTCGTCTATATGAAATTTTCTGAGTATTTTACAAAATGGCATAATCCTTTTATCATCAGATTGAACTTCTGCTAAATCATCATCAAAATCATCAGTTACTTTATCTTGGTACATAGTTCTAAATTTAATCATTTTAAACGGTTTTCCAAATTTTCCGATTCTGGTCTGTGTAAAAAATATAGGTCCCAAATCAGAAAGTTTTATTCCTATGGCAGCTATAATCGAAAACGGAAGTGTTAGAATTAAAATTGCAATTGATGAGAATATATCGCAAACTCTTTTTAAGTAAGCATAAAAAAGAGCTTTTCTTCTTACACAGTCGTAAAATAACCAATTAACAGACATTTTAGAAACTAAAAATTTCTGTGTAATCTTTTCGTAAAAACGGTACATTCTCCAAACCTTTACTCCCAAAGGAGTTCCTTTTACAAGGTCTGTTAAAATATCCGAATCCATTCTGGATTTAACCGCTATAATTACAATTTTTACATCATTATCTTTTATTACAGCCTCAGAATCGCATGTTAAACCAAGTATCTTTATAGAAGAATCTTCATCTTCTATATTATTCATATTATCGTCCAAAAATCCAACAACATTCAATTTTAATTCCGGTCTTTGCTTTATTTCTTCTGCAATAAGCTTACCGTCTTGACCTGCACCTACAATAAGAACATTTTTAACAGGTTTGAAAAATTTATTATAAATATCTGCACATAATCTTACAAATACTGTCATCAAAAGAACTAAAAGTGTATATAAAGCTACAAGTACCACAAATTCCGGATAGAACAAAAATGCAATAATTGCAAATACTAAACTCACTATTGCTATGCTTTCAAATAAAATATAATATTTTTTAAGATTTGATATTTGAGTTGAGTATAAACCTTTTAACCCGAAAACTCCATTTGTAAATATTATTGGGATTATTAGAAATGGGATTAGCTTGTAATTACTAATATCTATCATTAACGAACTTTTTAATAACAGCATGACTATAAAAGCTGCTAAACCTACTATCAATGCATCTATTAAAACAAATATATGTTTCATAATTCAAAGCTCCTATTGTACTTCTTTTAACTGATACATATTATATCATATTTCTTAAGAAGTAGCTATATACTCGTAAAATATGCTATTTCTTTCATGTTTTTCTCAATTAATAAAAAAAACGGCTCACGAAAAAATTCAAAGAGCCTAAATTTGTAAGTAAGATGTAAGATTATAAGAGAGTTATTATGTATGAATATTTTTTACCTATTCACTCACTATGTATTTTGCAGATTTCGCTACAACTCCATAGCAAACCATTGATAATCGCTGGTTTAAGAATAGCATATTTTTATAGTGATTAGCCGTGTTATCCATTGCATCAAGAATATCTGATGGCGAGACTCTGGATACCAAGCCATTCTCATCGTGATTGTCGACTTTTTCTTGTGCATATTTCTCAACAAGTAATTTGTCAATAAAATCTTTTGCTCCGACTGCCATATTCTTTTTCTCCGTTTATAAATAAAAGCACTTGTAATTGTAGAATTACTATTTGTGTCTTATTTATTTCTTTAATATCCTTTATGTATATATAAAGTATTTCTGTTTTTAGAAATTGCCTTTTTTTGTTTATTTGTTAAGGAATGTAAAGAAAATTGAGTGTGCAATTAAAAGTTTCTAACAGTTAAATTATGAAAATGTTACAGGTCTATTCTCCTTTTTACTTTGTTTGTGCTAGAATAAAATTAGAGGAAATGTGGAGAAAAAATGCGTAAATTCATAATAATGCTGGGAATACTTGTTATGTCATCAACCTTTGCTTTCGGCGCTAAAATTCCGGAAGATGTTAAGAATTATATTGAGCAAAATATTCCCAACGTTGATATAAGGTTTGACGGAGTTATTATATTCCCTGATAATACTGTATATTTGCCGCTGTATCCATCACTGTTTACTGACATAAAGAGTCTTAACGTAAAACAAACATTTCCGGCAAATATGCACATAACACAAAGACCGGACATAATCATTTTTAATAATGATTTTGTCCTGTTAAAACTTCTATCAGACGGACAAGGACACAGAACTGTTTTACACCAATCAGAGCCTCCGCTTCAAGTTAGAACTGGACTTCTTCCGCAAGACATGCTTGTACCCAGCGGTTTGATTATTCCGGAAAACATTAAAGGCATTATAGGTAACCTTAAGATAGACACCAAGAACGAAGATTTAATAAAAGTTAGTACTGATGACTCTTTTGAAGAGTTTTTGAAACAAGCAGGACCAGTCGCACATCAGGCTTTAATTCCTGAACTTGCAGATAAAACGATTTTCGTTACTACAAATTATTCCAAAAATATTCAAGTATTAGAACCTGCTGAATCAATGCCTAAATACTCGCTTGCACAACAATCGATTCCTATTGATGTTAAAGCAGTTAATAACGGAAAATTTTTGATGGTAACTTCGTATGACAGACCATTTGTTGATATTGTATCTGTAGCAGATTCAAGGTTTATTAAGCAAATAGGTTTGGGGTCTAATCCGGAACAGATTCTTTTAGACGAAAATACAAATAGAGCATATGTAACATCTCCGTCAGCTTCTACTATTTTTGTCATAGACTTAAAGACAATGTGTTTGATTCAGAAAATCAAGATTAATGGTTATTGTGAACACATTCTTTTAAGTGAAGGAAAATTATTCTATGTTGACAAATTAAATAATGAAATTTGGGCAATAGAACTTCAAAAAAATTATGAGCTTAGAGATATTGGAAAATTTCCTAATGTATCCGCGCTTGCATATTCAAACAATAAATTATTTATATCAAGCAGAACAAAAAGTCGTATTGCTGTTATAGATTATGATACATTAGAATTAGTAAGTGAATTTACTACAGTAAACAAACCTACTGCGATGTTATTGTACGGAAATATTTTGTATGTTTTGGGTTCACAAAATAATGAGATACAAATGCTTGATACACTTTCTGATAACGTTGTAGGTACAATAAAGCTTGAAACAGGCGGATATTCTGCGGGATTACAAAAAATTGTAGATATGGATTATGCAGTAGTAACCGATTTAAAAAATAATTACTATTCTCTTTTAGATTTAAAAAATGGTACTTTGCTTAAAACTTATGAACTCGGAATTCCTATTAAAGATGTTATAATAGCGGATAAGGTAAAACTTTTTAATTAAGCCTGAAAATTGAAGTAATTTAGCAAATGCTTACTTTGTCAGTCTATTTTATATTTCTTTTATGTTAAAATAAACTTATATTGGAGTATTAAGAATTATGATTACAATTAAAGATGTAGAACACGTAGCAAAATTGGCTCGTTTAGAATTAACCGAAGAAGAAAAAGAAAAATTTACAAAGCAATTAGGTGACGTTTTAAAGCACGTTGATGCGATGAATGAAGTTGATACGTCAAAAGTTGAACCGATGGCACACGCAATTGATTTTGTAAACGTGATGAGAGAAGATAAAGTTTACTACGAACAAACAAAAGAAGAACTTATGAAAAATGCTCCTGATGAGGAGAATGGATTTTTTAGAGTACCAAAGATTAATTAGAGGAGTGAATAAGTGAATACGTGAATAAGTGAATAAGTTCATTAAATTCGCTTTGCTCATATATTCATTGTTAATCTATGTAAACTTATTAACTTATTAACTTATTAACCTATTAACTTCTCCGTAAGGAGATAATCATGACCAAATATATATTCATAACAGGCGGTGTCGTTAGTTCCTTAGGAAAAGGTATTATCGGCGCATCGTTAGGAAAACTGCTTAGAGCAAGGGGGTTTTCTGTTGCAATACAAAAATTTGATCCATACATAAATGTTGACCCTGGAACCATGAGTCCATTTCAGCATGGTGAAGTTTTTGTAACAGATGACGGAGCCGAAACTGATTTAGATTTAGGACATTACGAAAGGTTTATTGATTCTAATTTTTCTCAATTAAGTAGTGTTACCTCGGGTAGTGTATATCAAACTGTTATAAACAAAGAGCGCAGAGGTGATTACTTAGGCGGAACGGTTCAAGTTATTCCGCATATTACAAATGAAATAAAATCCCGAATAGTAAAGGCTCAAAAACAATTCAAACCTGACTTCCAAATTATAGAGATAGGAGGAACAATAGGTGACATTGAAGGTTTGCCTTTTATTGAAGCAATAAGACAGTTTAAAACTGAAGCCGGAATAGGAAATGCAATTAATATACATTGTACACTTCTTCCATACCTGCAAACATCCGGAGAATTAAAAACAAAACCTTCACAGCATTCTGTGTCAGTGTTAAGAAGTTACGGTTTACAGCCGGAAATATTGGTTTGTAGAACAGCCAAACCGATTCCGAAAACAGAAAAAGAGAAACTTGCTCTATTTTGTTCGGTTGTAAAAGAAGCCGTTATAGAATGCCGTGATATGAAAAGTATTTATGAAGTTCCGCTTGCTTTAGAAGAACAAAATTTTGCAAATGTGGTATTAAAACTTCTTCAAACTCCAGAGCAAAAACCCGATTTGACAGCTTGGACAAAATTGGTTGAAAGAATTAATCATCCAAAAGCAACAATAAAAATTGCAATTGCTGGTAAATATACGAAACTTTCTGATGCGTATATCTCTGTAGTAGAATCCATTAAGCATGCCGGATACTCAGATGAAGTTAAAACAGAGATTAAATGGATAAATTCAGAAGAGTGTTTGGATTATGAAACATGCAAGAATTTAATGTCAGATATTGATGGTGTGATAGTTCCCGGCGGATTTGGTGTTAGAGGAATTGAAGGGAAATTAAATGTAATTAGGTACGCAAGAGAAAATAATCTTCCATTTTTGGGGATTTGCTTGGGGATGCAATGCGCAGTAATTGAATATGCTCGAAATGTTGCCGGAATAAAAGGAGCTAATTCTACCGAATTTGATGAAAATGCTCAAAATCCAGTAATTGATTTAATGTTGGAACAGAAGAATGTAAAAGGATATGGCGCAACAATGAGACTGGGTGCATACGATTGCAAAATAAAATCCGGCTCTAAAGCACACGAAATTTATGGAGCTAATAAAATATCAGAACGGCACAGACACAGATATGAAGTTAATACAGATTACATAGAGCAGCTAAAAAAAGCCGGCTTAGTATTTTCGGGAATGTCACCGGACGGAATGCTTTCTGAAATTATTGAACTTCCTGATTTAGATTGGTTTGTGGCATGCCAATTCCACCCGGAATTCAAATCAAGACCGGAAAGACCACATCCATTATTTAAAGGACTTATTGATGCGGTCGTAAAACAAAAAAGTATTAAATAAGTAAATTCTTCTACAGATAATTGAGATTTAATATTTGATTAGCAAGCTTCTACATATGCAGAGATATCATCTTCGGTATTCATTTCTGTTGCGCATACCAGAATCTTTTTTGAATCTATTTTTATACCGCCAAGTATATTTCTTTCTTCTAGTCTTGCTAAAAACTCATCAGAATTATCAACTTCAATAACAAACTCATTAAAGAAGTTCTTATTTAAAGTTTTTATGCCCTTATTTTCCAACTTTTTGGAAAGATTATGAGCATTATTGGCTGATATAATACCGGTTTGTTTAAATCCTTTTTCTCCTACCAAACTTAAATAAAGAGTCGCACAAAGAGCAATTAAAGATTGGTTAGAACAAATATTACTTGTAGCTTTTTCGCGTTTAATATGTTGTTCTCTGGTTTGTATAGTTAGTGTAAAAGCTTGTTTTCCATCTGCATCAATCGTTCTTCCGACGAGTCTTCCTGGCATTTGACGCATGTAAGCTTCTTTACAAGCCATATAGCCGGCATGCGGTCCTCCAAAATTCATTGGAATTCCTAACGGTTGAACATCACCTACTACAATATCCGCTTCAACAGGAGGTTTTATTATAGAAAGTGCGGATAAATTTGCGCATACAATAAATATAGTTTGCGGCTTAACGAGATTTGAAACTTCTCCATAATAATCAGGATATTGTACTAATACACAAAACGCATCTGATGTATCGGATGGAATACTATCGAACCACTCAACTTCAACACCTTGAGCCCAACAATATGTCTTGATAACTTCTTTGTATTCCGGATTTAATTTTGCAGAAACTAAAGCTTTATTCTTTTTCCCTTTTGATATCCTATGGGCCATAAGAACAGCTTCTGCACAAGCTGAGGCGCCATCGTATACAGATGCATTTGCTATATCCATGCCTGTTATTCTTGATATCATAGTTTGATATTCATATATAATTTGCAAAGTTCCTTGAGATATTTCAGGTTGATACGGAGTATATGCTGTTAAGAACTCAAATCTCTGAGCAATATAATTTATTCCCGCGGGAATGAACTTGTTATATACTCCGCCTCCTAAAAAAGAAATATACTCAGTTTTATTTTTCTTTGCTAAAGCTTTGACTTTCTTTTGAGTTTCCAATTCACTCAAAGGATTATCCATTTTATAATTATCAAACTTTACCGGAATTTGCTTAAATAAATCATTTACTGATTCTAATTTTAAAGATTCTAACATCTCTTTTCTTTCAGAATCAGTATGTGCTATAAAATTGTTCATTATTCCACTTCTTCTCTATAATCTGAATAATCTAATAAATCTGCTAATTCCACTTGATCTGCTTCTGATTCTATTTTTATAAACCATTTCTCTTCATAAGTTTCATCATTTAATAATTCCGGATTATTCACAATCTCTTCATTAACTTCAATAACTTTACCCGATATAGGCATATAAACTTCTGAAGCAGCTTTTACAGATTCTATTGTTGCAAAAACTTCTCCCTTACTAAACTCTGTATTTGTATCAGGAAGTTCTATAAATACAATATCTCCCAGTTGGTTTATTGCATAATCCGTAATTCCGACTTCATACTTTCCGTCTTTTTCAAGTACATATTCGTGTGTTTTGGTACATAACATGTTTTCGTCCATTCATCGTCTCCTATATTATATGTTTCTATTTATTTTAGGGGAGGTTTTATGAGCGCTGTTTAAAACACTCTAAACTTTATTCCTTTTCTCAATAAAAGGTCTTTTTACTATTTCAGCATCGTGTAATTTATCACGTATCATGATTTGAATTGTAGAGCCTACAGAAAATTTGTCAAGAGGGGAATTTATATATGCTAACCCAATATTTTCTCCTCGCATTGGTGATACTCCGCCTGAAGTCACTACACCAACTTTTTCTCCGTTTGAATAAACTTCATATTCGTGCCGTGCAATAGATTTATCAAGCATTCTAAATCCTACAAGTTTTTTTCTGCCACCATTTTTTAACTGCTCCATTATAACCTTTTTACCATTATAATCCTCTGTTTTTGTTTTTGAAACAGACCAAGATAGTCCGGCTTCAACAGGTGTAGTATTTTCATCTAAATCGTTACCGTATAAATGCAACGATGCTTCTAATCTTAACGTGTCTCTTGCTCCGAGTCCTACGGGCATGACTTTGTATTGTTTTCCCAGTTCTAATAATTTGTCCCATACATATTCGGCAAATTCATTTTTTACAAGAATCTCAACCCCATCTTCTCCTGTATATCCTGTTCTTGAAACCCATAAATTTATATTAAACAATTCTGCTCGTTTAATTGAAAAAAATGGTGGTAAATCAATAAGTCCTGCACAGTTAATCAAATCACAAGCCTTTGGTCCTTGCACTGCTATAAGTGAATATTTATGCGAAATATTATCAATCTCAACGTTGAAGCCTAATTGATTTAAACTCATCCAATTTAAATCTTCATCAACTCTTGATGCATTGGCTATAATTAAATACTTTTTATCTTCAAGTTTATAAATAATTAAGTCATCAATAAGTCCTCCGTCTTTATTCGGAAGCTGACAATAAACAGCTTTTTTATCCGTAAGCTTACTTATATCCTGTGGAACAAGCTTATTTAAGAAAGGTAGAGCATCTTCCCCATAAACAATTAATTCTCCCATGTGTGAAACATCAAATAATCCGACATTTTCTCTTACATTTTTATGCTCTTCTATTATAGAAGTGTATTGAACCGGCATCTCCCAGCCTGCAAAATCTACCATTTTTGCACCGAGTTCTACATGCTTATCATACAAAAAAGTGCGTTTAGTCATATAATTTAACTCCTTTTTCAATCCTTAATTAGGATTATACTTTATATTTTCCTTTACATGTAGTTTTCATGTCAATATGTAAAGATGTTTTATCAAAAAAGTTATTTTTTTCTTAGCAGTATTAAAATTATATCTCGTATTTGCTTAAGCTGCTTAACAGAACAATTAGATATTAATGTGTTAATACTTATTACTAAATCTTCACATGCTGATGTATTTGTTACTAGCAATTCAGCCGGAGTGATATTAAAGGCACTACATATTTTATCAATCATTTTTGCCGTTGGTTGATATCTGTTGCGTTCTATATTTGATACACCATTAATAGTTATTCCTATTTTTTCAGCAAATTGCTCTTGGGTTAATCCGTTTTTTAAACGTAGATTTTTTATATTAGATGTAATGAGTTTTTGGTAATTCATATACAATAGCTTATAGTATTTCGCCAAATAGTTTAACCAACAGTTAAGCATAATATTGGCTAATTGATTGTAAATTTTTGTAACAATTTCACTAAAATCACTAAAGTTTTTAAAAATTATGCCGATATACATGTTACGAATCTCAAAATGGAGATTGTAAGAATCAGCATATAAAGAAAACGAAAGGAGAATTAATTATGACTGGTATTTCAAAGTACAATTTTATGCCTCGCAGAGTTGCTATGCAAAATTCGAAAATGGCACCAAGCGCATCAAGCGCGTCCGGAGCATCCGGCTCTTCAATTCCATCAGATTCAGGTAGTATTCAACCGACTCCGCTGCCAAGTGGAGGCTCCGCAAGCGACAGTACAAATCGTTTGAGTGAATATTTGGATAAGATGTCTGATTATGCAAAAAATGATGTAAAAGAAACTAAAACAGAAGATGTTGCAACAAGAGGTTCAGAAAATACGGAACCAAAAAAACCTACATTAGACAATATGAACGATTTGTTTGCTATCTGGAAACAATATCCGTTACAGGGTTTGCCAAGTTCTTTAATAGTAATGGAAGTAGCGGGTGAAAGACATGAGGCACTAGAAAATTACATCAAAGAAAATAATCTAAATATTGATGTTAATAATTTAGAAATATTTTTCCATGATAAAGAATATACACTCAATAATGAAGAAGTAAGAACAAAAGCTTTTCAAGATTATATTGAAAACGGATATGATACATCATTATCACTCATGCACCTAGATAATAGCGACAAAACAGATACAGAAAGTGAATTACAAAAACTAATTGATGGATTTGATGCTGGTGCTAAAGCTCTAGCAGAAGCAGATGCTGATAGACTCTCTGAATTAGAAGCCTTTAAAAGAATGATGGATAATTTTTTAGAAACAGCCGCAAAATTGGCTCAAAATGATGCTGAAAGAATTAAAAAAGACTGGACTGATGAAGGTTCAACAGATAGTATAAATCTCTCTGAATTAGAAGCATGGAAAAAAATGATTGATGATTTCACAAAATCGGCTCAAAATGCTGCTGAAAGAGTAGGTCGCGAATTTACTGGCTAATATTTTTTTAGGATAATCTGCAAAGAAAAAGAGGCTTTCAATTTATAATAATTGCGCCTCTTTTTTTTATTTAATTTTAAAAGATGATTATTTTAATTCCGCTAAGCATTTATTCAATGCTTCTTGAGATATTTCTGCAGTATCTTGAAGTATATCACCTACAACAGCACTGGATTCCTGCTGCATTTTCATTAACTTTACTTGATACATTGCTTCTGTTTCTTCTACTTTTGCGCTTTGATTAATATAATCATTAATTTGACTGCTTGTTCCAGTAATTTGCATATTCTAACCTTTCTATTTCATAAGATATTTATATTATGTCATATTTTATATAAAATTGCAATACTTATTATATAGTTTGTACAAAAAAGAGGAAAGATTACACTTTCCCCTTTAAACTTTGATACTGTTTGCCTTAGCTTAACGCAAGCAGTGATTTTACTGAACGAGCATTCTCTTTAACTGTTTCGTCAGAATGCATATTGATTGTGTCGTCCAAAATTTTTATAACTTCACTTTTATCCTTTAGTGAAAGAATTTCATTTATTGTACTCATTGCAACTGCAGGAGAAAGGTCATTTATCCCCTTACCTTGATTAATAATAACAACTGCTAAAGAATCATGAACATTCTTTTTTACTAAAGCTCTTGAAGTATATTCTCTAACTTCATTGTCAGGAGAATTTGTACCTAATTCTTCTAATACTTCGATAGAAGAATGATCTTGGTGTGCAGCAAGTGCATCAATAATTTCAGCAACATTTTTATTCATTATGCCACCTTCTCTTCCATTTTGTGTG
>CAJOOM010000137.1 GCA_905236775.1 Candidatus Gastranaerophilales bacterium | reverse complement strand
TACGAGTTTCGGACTTCGTCCTCACTCTACCGAAAATCCGCTATCCCGCACATAACAACTACTTCTTATATTTACCCCCACACACTTAAGGTCGTGTTTGAAAAAGTTCGAAAAATTGTTTTACATTAAGCGGAGACACTTGGCTTTGCTTCGTGGAGTTATATTTACCCCTTTTTCGACTTTTTCCGCACACTCCGATAGTTGAAAAATAAATATTTGAAATAACTTATACTAATAATAATTCTCAAGTGCTATTTGATTGTCAGAATTATTTTGCTAGAATAGATTATAAATGGGAGAGTTATATGTCAATAGATGATGCATTGGTTATGATTTTAGCAGGTGGTGAGGGAAAAAGGTTGTTTCCGTTAACACAAGATAGAGCAAAGCCTGCGGTTCCGTTTGGCGGAAGATACAGAATAATTGATTTTGTTCTTAATAACTTTATTAATTCAGGTTTTTTTAAGATTAAAGTCCTTACACAATACAAGTCAGACTCATTAAATAAACATATATCAAAGGGTTGGCAATTATCACCATTTTTGAATCAATATGTTGATTTAGTTCCGGCGCAGATGCGAACCGGCGGTTCGTGGTACAGAGGAACAGCTGATGCTGTATATCAAAATATCTTTCACATTCACGATGAAAATCCGGATTATGTATGTGTTTTTGGTGGTGATCATATATACAAAATGGATGTATATCAAATGCTGAAATATCATAAGGTCAGAAATGCTGATTTAACAATATCTGCAATTCCGATTCCTATAGAAGAGGCACACGAATTCGGAATTATAGAAGTTGATGAAAACTGGAAGCTTACCGGATTTGTTGAAAAGCCGAAAACTCCACCTAAATCCATTCCAAATAATCCTAAAAAATGTTTGGCATCTATGGGAAATTATATTTTTAACAAAGATATTCTGGAAAAAGCTTTGGAAGAAGATGCAGCAATAGAATCTTCTAATCACGATTTTGGGAAGAATGTTATACCAATGCTTTTAAATCAAGGTAAAGAAATTTATATATATAATTTTGCTGATAATACTTTTCCCGGAATCACAGAACAAGAAAAAGGCTATTGGAGAGATGTAGGATGCATTGATGCATATTGGCAGGCAAATATGGATTTATTGGATTACAAACCTGAATTAAATCTATATTCAAAGGAATGGCCGCTCAGAACTTTTAATTACAATTATCCTCCGGCGAAATTTGTATGGGAAGAAGGGGATAGAGTCGGAATGGCAACAAATTCTATGGTTTCAGAGGGCTGTATTGTTTCCGGCGGAACTATATCGAGATGTGTTCTTTCTCCTGAAGTCCTTATCAATAGTTTTTCTACGGTTACAGAAAGTATACTAATGGAAAATGTTAGAGTTGGACGTTACTCTGAGATACGTAAAGCTATAATTGATAAAAACGTAAATATTCCGTCTCATACTAAAATTGGTGTTAATAGAGATGAAGACATTGCTCGAGGGTTTTATGTTTCAGAAGGCGGCGTAACTGTTGTACCTAAAAATGCAAGGTTATAAGCGAAGAGATGGTGCGGAAAATTTTTAATTTCCCTTATGCTTCGTTGTGTCTAATAAGTAAAATATTTATCAAAATCTACGTCATCAAAGTTGCATAACAGATGAAATATTTCATCATTGTCATCGAGACGTTGAAAATTGTATTCATCAAAAAGCCAATATTTCGGATTAATACCTTTTACTCTTACTACATCTTTATCTTTTAGAATTTGTAATTTCTTTTTAACAATATCTAGAGGAAGTTCTACAAGTTTAGCAAGTTCAACAGCAGTAATGCCGTCTTCATTACTGTATTTGTCTGGGGTTAGGAACATAAGTTCCAATCCTACCATTTTTAAGTTTGAATCTTCTTCTATGGGAATGCTCATAAACTTATTATAACTCTATTGTTTTAAATTTAAAAGTTGTGAGCATAACAACATTGAGCATATTGAATATTGCTCGTATTTTGGTTGTAAATTGTTAACTATTTCCAATATTTGTCAAGCCATTTGGTAGGTTTTATATATCTGAACCCCATTTTCCCAAAGTACCCTTTGTATGCTTGTTCCGGTGTTGGTTTGCCGTGAAATATAAGAATTTTAGCTTCTTCCGGATCTCTTGGAGTTTTAAACCAGCACATAGGGAATTTATGTAAACATTGACGTTTAAAACTTACAACCCAATCTTTCGGCCAATATTTTAAAAGTCCTTTTCTATCCATTTCGTATGATAAGAAAACTTGT
>CAJOOM010000136.1 GCA_905236775.1 Candidatus Gastranaerophilales bacterium | reverse complement strand
TGTGAACAACATGACGAAGCGCTGTTTTTCGCAAGAAAAACAAAAGCGAAGTGATAAAGTTGTGAACTGCCAAAAATCCAAGACAGCTTATTAAAAACTGTTTTTATTTTAGTATTTTTTTAATTTGATTTTTTTTAAATATATGATAATATGGTACTAAAATTTATTTAATATAATTTCTAATATAATTACAAAACTGCTTAATAATATGAAAAAATCTAATTCTAAAAACTGTTTTATCAAAGAAAGTAAAAGAATTTTTATACTTTTACTTTCTTCAATTGTCTTTTTTATTATCCAGAATAGTGCACTTGCTGATAACTATACAGAAATTCCACAGAGAGTTATTAAATTTGCAAACAAACATCATTGCACTAATATTAAACCTTACTTTGAAACTAAAGAAAAGCAACGTTGGAATAAAGAATATGACGTATATGATGCAACCTTTGAGCATAATTCCAGAAACTTCAACTGTATTATTTTACTTAAAAATAATAAACGAGTCCGATTTGCAAATGTTAGCGAGTCACTTTCTTTTTTTATGAATGTACCAATATCAAAATTTGAAGGCACACATCCAATAAAAGAGTGGTTTTTTATACATATTTTTATTCATTAATATTTTATTTATTTTAAATATATATTCTTATATAATTTGACTTGTTAATTAGAATAATGTAAAATATTTCCATGATAAAAGATAATTTTTTTTATAAAATTAGAATTTTATTTGTTTTGTGTATAATTACATTTTACACAAACCATCCGATTTATGCTAAAACTAGTAAATTTAATGAAGAAGATTTAAAGTTTCTTGAATCACTTGGTTTTACGTTCCCACCTATATCTACAGAGTGCACACAAAAAAATATGGCTATTCCTCAAAATATAAGAGAGTTTGTAATGCACAATAATGGTTATCACAATGTTGAATATGTTGGAAAATGGAAAGGATATCAAGTTTATCAAGGAATTTTTTGTGATAATGTAACTCATTATAGAGGATATCCACAGTATACACTTTATAGAAATAATGAATTAAGGTGGGCAAATTACATAACTCAAGAAAATATGGAGATATATAGATATTTTCTATCGAAAAGGCACTAGTATTCTGATTTCTCTAGAACTTTACTTACAACAGGTTCAAATAATATTAAATTATCAGTACGCAAGTATTTTATTGGACTATCATATGCAAATTCTTCCATATACTTTTGTACATTTTCTTTTCCCGTAATTACTTGCCAATTTTGTGCATCATAAATATATATTTCGTTATTAATATCTTTTTTTAAAATTGCAGTATGCCCATCTATACTGGTACTCCATCTCCATGCTAAAGCATATTGTTCATTGGGTTTTACCATTTCTGTAAGAAATTTATAACATTCAACATTATTTTTAACAGTTTTCTCAGTCATTCTTGGGATTCTATTTGTTTTAGGATCGATATATGCTAAAGCAAGGTTTTGTTCTAATGCATTTTGCATAATATTATTTTTGTCAAATCCTTTTGCTCGAACTTTATATCCTTGCAAACGGGCATTGTATGCAACATTACAAGTTTTGCAATTGTGCGAATATTCATAACTAGTTATATCATAGTTCGGATTAA
This sequence comes from Candidatus Gastranaerophilales bacterium, assembly GCA_905236775.1. Classification (GTDB taxonomy): domain Bacteria; phylum Cyanobacteriota; class Vampirovibrionia; order Gastranaerophilales; family Gastranaerophilaceae; genus CAG-196. The sequence continues at coordinate 383 of CAJOOM010000136.1, read as the reverse complement.
CATTTTTGCCACCAGCTTCCTCTGGAGTCATTGGTTTTCCGCGTTTTACTCCGGCAATCTCTTCCGGATATAATCTCTCGTCAGTTTCTGTTTCTGCTTGTTCCTTTTTTTGTTCTTCCGGTTTTTCTTCTTTTGACAAAGAAGATTGCATATAGTCTTTGAAATTCGGTTTGTAATCTTGAGGAATATCATTTGAATAATTATTATTTACCTCGGCTGCGCCGCCGGTGGGGTTGCCCTGCGAGAAGTTGTTGTTTGCGACTCCGTCCGGTTTACTGCGCCAATGCGCCCTAACTTCCGTTCCGTCATCGCGCGTGTAAGATTATACGTGATTGATTTTTTATTTTATATGTGATAATATTTATTAAGTATTATTTTAATAT
>CAJOOM010000135.1 GCA_905236775.1 Candidatus Gastranaerophilales bacterium | reverse complement strand
TGTGAACAACATGATGAAGCGCTGTTTTTCGCAAGAAAAACAAAAGCGAAGTGATAAAGTTGTGAACTGCCAAAAATCCAAGACAGCTTATTAAAAATTATTCAGCAATTTAATCTACCATATCAAGATACAAATCATTCCAATTAGGATTATTCGATTCTATCAATGCAAGTTTGGTTTTTCTGTTACCACCTTTTAATTGTTTTTCTCTTCTAATTGCTGCATTTATATCTCCAAAAACTTCAAAATATCCTAATTTATCAATATTATATTTTTGTGTAAAACCCTCAAAAATTTTATTTTTATGCTGCCATACTCGTTTTACTATATCATTCGTAACACCTACATACAGAGTACCATTTTTCTTATTAAATAGAATATAAACGTAATATTGTTTTGTTTTCATGCAACTATTGTAACAAATTTTTGTTTAAATGGATAATTAATTTTTAATAAGCTAGATTGCTTCGACCTAATCGGTCTCGCAATGACAGAAACTTGCATGCCTTGCGCACAACCAAATACATTTACCCCCAAATACATTTACCCCGAGTACATTTACCCCAAGTACATTTACCCCCGCAATGACAGGAACTTGGGAACTTGGTGCAATAAGGCGATTTTTATTTTATAATCTTTCCTACTATATACTCTACTACATTTCTTATACCGGTAGATTTTAAATGATTTTTTGCAAAATTTCCGACTTTTCCGCCCGGTATATATTCATTTTCTGATTCGGCATTACTAATTTGCGCATCAATTTTGTTTTGATATTCGGATTTTTTCGTATATTCTCTTATTTTTTTTAGTTCGCCATTATCCAAAAATTTTGCGCCACAATTATTACAAACGTCTATTTCAACTCCCTCAATTCCTGAACCTTGTTTTACCATAGGAGTATCACAAATTGTACATATTCTTACTTCAACTTCATTTGCAGGTTCAAAGGTCTTTTCTTTAATAGCCTCAAAAATCTCATCTGCGTTTTCGTGTTTTTCATCAAACCTTTCTAACTCTCGATTATCAAAAAGAATTCCTCCACAGCCGTCCAAGCAAATATCAACATTTATATTTGCCTCTTTTATAAATACTTTTGTCATTTCCTTATCACAAGCAGGACACGTTACAGTTCTTTTTGTATCAGGCATATCAAAACCCTCTTTCTTTAAGTTTCTTTCAAATTTTAACTAAGCACCAAATCACCGTTCTTCTTTATATGTTCAATAAGCCCTCCGTCATTTAGTAATCTTATCATTACATCAGGCAAAGGCTCTATTGCTGTGATTGTTCCCTTTGTTATATTTTTTAAAACACCTTCTTTTATATCCAAATCTAATTCATCTCCGGCATCTATCCCATCCGTATCACATTCTATCGCCAAAAGACCTATATTTATTGCATTACGATAAAATATTCGAGCAAAAGATTTTGCAATAACTGCCCCTACTCCAGCAATTTTAATGATTTGAGGAGCATGTTCGCGAGATGAACCTAACCCAAAATTATTTCCGGCAACAACAAAATCTCCTTTTGACATATTTTTAGCAAAATTTTCATCAGCATCTTCAAGTACGTGCTTTGCAAATTCTTGCAAATCCGACCTCAAGTGAAATAATCTCCCAGGAGCTATATGGTCTGTTGATATATTATCACCGAATTTAAAAGCTTTTCCTTTCATAATTTTATTACTCCATTAATATTTTTATAAATCTAATAAACTTATGCCCCTCTAAGCTGAACCGGCATTACAAGATATATATAATCTTCTTCTGATTCCGGTTTAAATATGGTTGCCGAAAGAGATGAATTTAATTGTATTCTAATTTCTTCTGACTCAACAATTTTTAAAAACTCAAGAATAAACTTGTAATTAAACGCAATTGTAAGAGGTTCAGCAGTATATTTGGCATCTATTTCATCTTCTGAATTACCTGCATCCGGAGAATCTCCGGAAAGTTTAAGTGTATTGTCCACAAATTCAAATTTTACAATACTGTTTTTTTCATTAACCATAACTGCTACTCTTTCAAGTGCTGAAATTAAATTCGCTTTGTTTAATACAGCCTCTTTAGGGAATGTTTGCGGAATAAGCTGATTGTATTTAGGATATTGTCCCTGCATAAGACGCGTAATAATTTTAGTCCTGTCTATTACGATAACAATTTTCTTTGCTTCTTTGCATATCTTTATATTTTCAGATTCAACCAATGCAGCAATCTTTGAAAGCTCTGATAGAATTCTTGATGATATAAGCATTTCAAACGGATTCTCTTCATCTGTTGAGGAATTTTTTACAACCTCCCTAACTCTTGCAAGTCTGTTTCCATCTGTTGCAGCCATTTCCAAGATATTTTTATTAACCTGACAAACAACACCGGATAAAAGATTATTCGTTTCATATCCCGCAGCTGCTGAAACAACTTCTCTTATAGCTTTTGTAAATGGCTCCGTCTCAATCTCCATACAATCATTTTCAGCAATATCCTCTTCAACTTTAGGAAATTCATTTGCTGAAATACCTATTATATCAAATTTTGAATTTTTACATTTTATAGTCGCAGTCGTTCCGTTAAGCTCTAATTTCATTAACTCATCATTTAATCGAGAAATAATCTCACCAAGTTTCTTTGCAGGAAGTGTAAATTTGCCCTCTTCTTCTACAGTTGCATTTATTAAGGTAGTTATAGATAAATCAAAATCAGTAGCGGTTAACTTTATCTGGCTATCACCAACAGTTTCTATAAGTACATTGGCTAAAACAGGTTGCAACCCTTTTACAACAGTAGCTCTTTCAACTATTCTTATACCATTTAGAAAGTCATTTTTATTTGCAACAAATTTCATAGACATAATCCCCGCTAAAATCCATATTACGTAGTCAATTTTAGTACAAATCGGGTAATAATACAAGGGGGTAAATAAAGGGGTAAATATGGGGGGGGTAAATGGAAAATGGAAAATGGAAAGTTGCTTTAAAGCAGTCAGTAGTGCCAAGTACACAAGTCCTTGTCTTTCTGAGGGGTAAATAAAATTTGGTTAGGCGCAAAGCATACAAGTCCTTGTCTTTCTGAGGGGTAAATAAAATTTGGTTAGGCGCAAAGCATACAAGTTCCTGTCTTTCTGAGGGCGATTAGCCCGAAGAATCCAGCTTTTTGATTCTTTTTGCATGCAAGTCTTGCAATAGGTTTATTCAGTGGAAAGTGGAAAGTTGAAAATGGAAAGTGGTTTTTTAAAGACAACAAGGCATTAAGTGAATCGTGAATCGAAGTTTTAAAGCAGTCTGGCATTAACCTCCCCTTTTTTAATTTTAACATGGGGAGGTCGTTGCCGTGTGTGAGCATAAGCGAACACTACGGAAACGGGAGAGGGTATGAACCCTCTCTTGAATATCAGATTTTCGACCTTACAGGTCTCAAATCGATATTCTTTTCTCTCCGTTGGAGAGATTATTGCCCTAGTGCCTTTTAAAACAACAATCCCCAAATAAAAAACAAAACATATCCTACGCTAAATGATTGATTTTTTAGGTTTTTAACTGATTTTTTTGCAAAAAAACTTATAATAGGATATATTGCGCAAATTTATTGACATGTCATTTTAGTTCATTAATAAATACGTGTGATAAAAGTATTACAAAATAACAAGAGAATTAAATTATGGGCATAGCTGCATCAGAAGCAAGATATTTATCACTTATACATAGCCAGGATAAACAATTAGATTTAAAATTAAGCCAATTAGATACCGAAAGAACTGCCCTGAAAACCGAAATAGAAGCGGTTCAAAAAGTGTTAAAAAATAACGTTGAGAAATCATTTAAAACTTTTGGTGATTAATGAGGATGCGGAAAAAACCAAAAATTTTTCATTTTTCGACTTTTTCCGCACACTCAAAACTCAAATTGTAAAGATTTGTTAAGTAAAAAATAAAAAAGTGTAAAAAATACAAATTTTTGGGTTTTTATAGTATTATATAATCGTTGTTGAAATATAGTAGTTTGACTAAAAAATTTGGCAACAAAATAAGTATAATTGGTGTAAAATACACCGGTAGAATAGGAGGCACATGAATTGACAATTGTATCATCATCACTCAAAGAGCTTGAGACTCACGCAAATCTTGACACAGTAAATTTAGGACAACATGTTCTTGCAGAATTTTTTGAATGTGATTCTAACATCCTTAATAACATTGATAAAGTAGAAAAGTATATGATAGATGCAGCTCTAGAGTGCGGTGCAACAATCGTTCAAAAGTGTTTTCATATGTTTAACCCCTATGGTGTATCAGGAGTAGTTATTATATCAGAAAGCCATTTGGCTATTCACACGTGGCCTGAATTGGGTTATGCCGCTGTAGATTTATTTACTTGTGGTACAAAGTGCGATCCAAAAGTAGCATATGAATTTTTAAAGAAAATGTTTAATTCTAAAAAAGCTTCATTTACGGAACTTAAGCGCGGAATAATTGACCGTGAAACTCTTAAGCTTTCCGAGCAACCGTTTGAAGTGGCAGAACAATTTGAAGAATAGATAGTAATTGATTGAGGCTGCGTGACAAATAGAAAAATGACAATTTTTCATTTGTTCACGTAGCCGACCTAAAGTGTGTGAAAAGCAGGTTAGGTGCGGGATAGCACGTGACCTGCTTTGAAACCGTTCTCCAGAGTTTGCAGTGATAATTTTAATTATTACGCAAACTCGATTACATAGAGTAGCGCCATTTTTAATCAATGATTAAAAATGGCGCTATTTTACTCTCACTTGCTTATTATAGCGAACCGGCTGTTAAAGATTTCCCTAATCCCTTATCCTTTAACTGCCTGCAATTTAACCGGAATTCCCGATTCGGCATTAATTGCTACTGCGTTCGAAATTGCCATCGCTCGTCGTTTTTTTGCCCCTCTTAATATAAATTCAACACCGCAAAAAATATTATTAGATGGGGTTGTAATCTTTTTCAGCATTTTAAATCCTTTCCTAAAGTATTTCTGTCTTTAATATATATATCGGCATTTTTTTTTAAAACTTTAGGAAATTTCTTAAAATTGTTACAATTCTTCACATAAAAAGTATAAAATTAAGTTATTATTATTTTCTACGTTTCTTCAAATGAATCTATCATTATATCAACAATGGCTGTACCTTTATGGTCTAGTATTTTCTTTATAGCAGGAAGTAATTCTTCTTTATCCGTAACTCTTATAGCAAACAAATCATATGCTTCAGCAATTTTTACGAAATCCGGATTTGTCATTTCTACTTGATAGCATTTGTTATATAGTTTTTGCTGCATTTGCCTTACCATTCCAAGGTAGCCGTTATTCATAATAATTATTTTTATAGGAATATTATGTTCTCGGCATGTTGCAAGTTCTTGAAGATTCATCTGAAAAGAGCCGTCACCTGTTATATTTAAGATAAGATTGTTAGGATTAGCAATGTATGCGCCGATTGCGGCCGGAAGTCCAAACCCCATGGTACCTAAGCCACCGGATGTAATAAATTTCCCCGGTTCATTAAATTTGAAAAATTTAGCGGTAAGCATTTGGTGTTGACCGACATCAGTTACAACTATAGGTTTATATTCGCTTGTATACCTTGAAAGTGCCGCAAGTACGTATGAAGAGCGCAAACAATGCGGTGTATTATTTTCAATACAAAATTCTGATTTTATAACTTGAACTTGCTCAAGCCAGTTTGAGTAATTAGGGTTAATATTCGTTTGCAAATATTGTTTAAGAAAGTCTTTTACATCTGCTTTAATTTGAAGTTCAAAATCATCTGATATTAAATTCAAATTTACACTCACGATTTTTGTTTCAACTCCAAAATCTTCTCGTTTACATGTAGAACGGTCAGAAAAAGCTGCTCCAAAAGAAACAAGTAAATCACAATTATTTAGAACGTTGTTTGCTTGATAAGCGCCATTTATACCAATCATCCCAACATACAATTCATCTTCAGCAGGATATATACCAATGCCCATGAGTGTTGAGACTACCGGAATATTATATTTTTTAATTAATTTTTTAATTTCCTCCGAAGCTCTTGCAGCTCCTCCGCCAACAAGAACGAGTGGTTTTTTCGATTCGGAAAATAGTTTATTTAACTTTTCTATTGCTTGAGAATAATTTTTGGTTTTTAAATCATATTCAATAATATTTGTCGTTTTTGACTTGTATTCCATTTCCAAAAAATCTCTTGGCAATGCTATAACAACAGGACCTTTTACACCTGTATCGGCAATTGTAAATGCTTCTTCAAGAATTTGTACGATATCATCATTTCTGGTTAGGGTATAAGTTTTTTTTGTACAAGATTTTGTCATAGAAGCGATATCTACTTTTTGGAATACTTTACCCGATTTGTTTGATACCGGAACATCACCTACTAAAACAACAAGCGGAGTAGAATCGGTATACGCATTTGCTATACCGGTAATTGTATTTGTAAATCCCGGACCTGAGGTTACTAAAACTACACCGACTTTCCCGCTTGTTCTAGCATAACCCTCTGCTGCATGAAGAGCAGCTTGCTCGTGACGTACTAAATAGTGCGTAATTTTATTAGTGTAGGATAATTCGTTATATATACTCAAAACTGCAGCACCGGGATATCCGAAAATACTATCAACACCAAGTATTTCCAAAGTTTTTACTAATTTTCCCGCATTGGTTGTTACTTTTTGTTTTTGAGAATTTATTATTACATTATTCATTGCACAGACATTATAACTCGATAGACTAAAATATTAAAGATGTAAGTATACTGGAGTGTGCGGAAAAAGTCGAAAAGGGGTAAATATGGGGGTAAATAAAACTCCACGAAGCAAAGCCAAGTGTCTCCGCTTAATGTAAAACATGCGGGAGCGGGAGTTGCGTAGCAACTCATTC
>CAJOOM010000134.1 GCA_905236775.1 Candidatus Gastranaerophilales bacterium | reverse complement strand
TGGTTGCGGGAGCTGGATTTGAACCAACGACCTTCGGGTTATGAGCCCGACGAGCTACCAGACTGCTCCATCCCGCGTTATTTAGTTGTCAAGTTGTCAAAACATTCTCAACATCAATATTATGTAATGGTGAAAATTAAAAATCAAGTATTTCTGAAACAATTCGTGAGCTTATGCCAAACATTGTTAGTGCATGGATTTTAGTTCCTAAGTTTGATATGTTTACTTTTAAAAACTGAAGTAATTATGCTTTTTTAAATTTTATGTTTCTTATGATATAATAAAGCCGAAGAAGGATATATAAAATGAACGGTTTAATGGTATTTTTAGGAGGCGGCTTAGGCGCACTCGTCAGGTATATTTTATATTTAATACTTCCCAAGGTTTCTTATTTCCCAATCGGAACTTTGGTTGCTAATTTTTTAGGCTGCTTTATAGCTACAGTTGTTTTTGTTTATTTTGTATCAAAGCACGATTCTGATTCTATATATAAAACATTTCTTATTGTGGGTTTTTGCGGTGGTCTAAGCACACTAAGTGCACTCTCGCTTGAACTTTTGGATTATATTCACTCGGAAGAATACTTGAGAGCATTCGTATACATGTTTATAACAGTGCTTATTTGTTCTGCATCCGTTTTGCTTGGAGTAATTACAGTTAAGCATAGTTATAATTTCTAATCTAATTTTGCTTATTTTGCTGCAATATATCCTCTTAAGGCTGTATATGCTGCAACATATGGTGATGCAAGATAAATAAAGCCTTTTGTATTTCCCATTCTGCCTTGGAAGTTTCTGTTTTGAGTAGCAAGACAAACTTCTCCATCGCCTAAAATTCCTGCGTGAACTCCTACGCAAGGTCCACATCCCGGTGGTAGAACTGATGCATTTGAATCTACAAAAATATCTATTAAACCTTCTTTTAAAGCTTGTTTATATACATCTTTCGAAGCGGGGCAAATAAGCATTCTGACATCTTTGTGAACTTTATTTCCTTTTAGAATTTTTGCAACAATTCTCAAATCCTCAATTCTTCCGTTTGTACAAGTACCTACATATACTTGGTTCACCTTGATGTCACTTAGTTCTGCTGCAGGACGTGTATTGTCGACTGTATGAGGGCAAGATACAGTATGAGGAACATCTTCAGCATTAATCTCTATAATTCTTTCATACACAGCATCAGAATCCGGAAGAATTTGCCTAAATTTATCTCCTCTTCCCCGTTCTTCCAAAAATGCTTTTGTTTTATCGTCAGCAACAAATAGACCGCACTTAGCTCCTGCTTCTACTGCCATATTAGCAAGAGTAAATCTTTCTGACATTGTCATATTATCTATTGTTTCGCCGGTAAATTCCAGTGCTTTATATGTTGCACCGTCTGCTCCAATCATTCCGATTAAATGTAACATTAAATCTTTGGAGCAAATGCCTTCTCTAAATTTTCCGTTTACAATAATCTTGAATGTAGCAGGAACCTTTAGCCAAGTTTTTCCAAGTGCCATTCCGACGGCAATATCAGTTGAACCCATGCCTGTCGCAAAAGCGCCTAATGCACCTGATGTACAAGTATGAGAATCAGCGCCAATAAGGATTTCTCCCGGATTAACAAATGTTTCCACTAATCTTTGGTGACAAACTCCTGCACCGACATCAGATAGAACTGCGCCATATTCTTTATGAAAATCTCTTAAGACCATGTGAGTATTTGATAACTCTTTTCTCGGACTCGGAGACGCGTGGTCAATAAATAGAATTGTCCTTTCCGGATTATTTAATCTATCTTTACCAAGTTTCTTAAATTCCTGAACGGTAAGCGGTCCTGTTCCGTCTTGAACTGCTGTTACATCTACTTTTGATATAACTAACTCGCCTGCGTGAACTGTTTTACCGGCATGTTCGGATATAATTTTTTCTGCTAAAGTTAACCCCATAATCATCTCCTTATTAATAAGCTTATTCTAACACAAATAACACTTATTTTTTATTTTCGACTTTTTCTGCATCCTCTAATTGTTAAGAATTCTTTACATTGGATTAAAAAATGTTCACAAACCAACATTAAACGAGTATGATAGTTATATGGTTAGTAATCTTGAGGAGTTATATTCGGCTGTTCCGCCAACTAAATTAAGAGACAAAGACGAGAAGTTTTTACCGGCTGCGACCACACCATTTTGGCTTTGGGTTGCTGACAGGTATTTTTATGGAATGCTGGAGAAACGGTTTCACGGGTTTTATTATAAAGGTGCGGAAAAATTTTATCTGCAAAAGGCTTCTGATACACCGGTTATTCTTTTTGCTCCGCATCATAATTGGTGGGACGGAATGGTCGGGTATAATATTTGTAACAGGATTTTTAATAAAGAAATCCGTCTAATGATTGAAGAATTAAATCGTTTTCCTTTGATAAGAAGAGGTGGTGCATTTAGTGTTAATAAGAAGTCACCTCAAGCATCCATGCCGGCATTAAGGTATGCCGCTGAAACGATTGGTGATCCAAATAATATATTGTATATTTTTCCGGAGGGTATTATAAAACCGCCGAATCACAGACCTTTAGAGTTGCAAACTGGCATGACTTATATAGCAGAAAAAGCTGTAAAAAAATACGGAAAAATTGCGCTAATGCCAGTAGCTGTAAATTATTGTTTCTTGCGTGATAATAGACCGGAAGTTTTGGTAGAATTTGGAGATATTATACATTTAACTGATGATAAGCCGGATAGAAAAGAGTATACGCACTATTTGGGCAGAGTGCTGGAAGAGTTGTGCGATAAACAGCTAAATGATATCAAACAAGGCAAATTTAGCGGCTATGAGGTTCTTTTTGAAAGTAAATTAAGATGGTATAGAAGAATTGAACAGTGGCTAAAGGGCAGCGGTATCAAGAAAAATTCCGGAATATAGAATAAATTAAAGAACTACACCTTAATAACTTTATAGAATTTGAATTCTGATGGTAACAGTTTTTCAAAATTTAATACATTGGTATTATTTGAAAATTGTTCTTCAACATAGTCTTTTTCTTTAAATATGTATTCTGCACAGAATTCATATCCGGCATGAAGTTTAATTGTTTTGTTATTAACTTCTATACCAATTTTTCGTTCGAATTTATCGTCTTTTTTCACAAATGCTTGCGGATAATTATAATTTGCCACTACAATTAGAAAATTATTAACATCATTTGTTTGAATTTGCCAATAAACAAAGCCGTCATCATCTTGTTGCAATATATGAGCTTCTCCATAGCAAATTGTATTATTATTTTTTGCGAATCTATCAATAGCATCAAATTTCTCATAAAATTCTAAGTCATCGTTTCTTTTCATAAAAACTTCATTACAAATTGTTGCCTCGATACCGCCCTTAGAGAATGATTCATCACCATCAACATACATCATAGGACGCTGAGCATAATATCCTCCGGGCATAAATTTATACATAAACCATTTGAATAATGCCCCATCTTTTCCTAGTTGTCCCGGATATTGATTAATATATGTATATTCACCATCTTGGTTATTGTACGTTTTTAAAACAGACACATATTGTTTTTTGTCCAAAGTATGGTTATATTTTGAGACATAAATATTGTCTGAATCAACTACAGTAGGTTTTTTATAGCTTTGCAACAAAATATCATTTCCATAAACTATATCAAAGTTCATATCTTCATGATATTCTTTTATGTTATCTCTATTTAGCATATATTCAGCCATTGATGCAAAGTAAGGTGCTACCTGTTTTAGTTCGTCATTTAAATCTTTTAAAACTTTTGCAGGTATTCTATAACTTATAGGTTTACCATCCTTCATGGATAATTCATCAATTACGTGATTTACATGATCAATTCTAATTCCATCAAAATTAAAGTCCAAAACTAATTGTTTTACGTAATTAATATAAAAATTAATTACCTCTTGATTATATTCTCCATTTTCCAAGTAAACAAAATAGAATGGAGATTGGCAATCTAAATTCGCAAAATTTGTTACATCTTCATCTTTGAAATCGTAATGTCTCATCATAGGATATAATGCATTTTTTGCCATTTTGTCAAAGGCAGGTACTCCAGAAGAATTCCAAGCGCCTCCCGGAAGTGACCAAAGTCCGTCTTTTATTAAAGCTAATTCTATCTCGTCCCTATTTTTAATATCATTTTCGGTAATTCGGTCAGAATTAGAATCTATCATTTTTTGAACAATATTTTTTACTTGCTGCTGTAATAATTTTTGGGAGTCTTTTATTTGCATTTTATTTGATATTTGTTTTTTAAATTGCAATAAAATTTTATCTCTATCAATATCTTTTAATATTTGTTTTATTTCATCATTAATTGCAAATTTTCTTTCGCCTGTTAAATATTTTTCATAAATTTTAATAGCTGAATTTATATTTTCTCTGGAATATTTATCTAATAATTCATTTGAAAGGATTTGATTCTCAGATAAATTCCAAACGTTATCCAGAGTATTACATATTTGTTTAATAAGTGTATTTACATTAAACCATCTTACACATTCCGGATTTGCGAGAACTGTTTTTGAAAATCTGCCTGTCTGAGGTAATATATCGTAAATAACTGGATGTCCGGCAAGTTGTGCTAAAGCGATAAACATTTTAACCTGCTCATTTGCACTTAGACCTGTAATTTTAGAAATTTCTTTATCTTCTAAATTTGTGCTTACTTCACTTCCTTGCGGAATATATGCGCAACCAAATGCCCTTGGATGGAATGGGGTTAAATAAATAGTGGTATTATATATATCTTTTTCTAAATTACCTGTTGGCAAAATGATAAGTTGTCTTAACCAATTCATGAATCTTGTTTTTTCATTTTGATTGTTACCATCACCCAATCCGGACAAATTGATAAGTTTTATGTCATGACATTCTCTTTTTATCCAATCAGAATTATTTGCTCCATGACGAGCTAAAACACTTTGTTCAGAATAATTAAATTGTCCATCCTTAAAAACGCCTTCATTTTCTAATTTAAGTTCCAAACAAAACAATACTTCTTCGTCAGACAGTTCCTTTAAAGCCTTAATGTACGGGTAAGGAAGATATCCATATTTTTTTATTTGCTGACTTAATTCTTCTTGTCTATCTGTTGATATTTTATCTGTTTTATAAGTGTTCTTTAATATTGAATAAAACCTATTAATCTTTTTTGTATCTTCTTTCATACATTCCTCAATTCTTATAAACTTACTTTTATTATACATTTTTTTTGCCTAAATGCTATAGTTTGATTAATGTAGCTATTGTTGTTGCGGTAAATCTATGGTTTACCGCAACATACTAGCTTTGTTATATGTCTATACTGATACTATTAATTAATGCTTAACCCATTGACCAAACTCAAATTGGTATCCACCACCGTGAGTCAAATCATCTTGAGGTAATGCAATACCTCCGCCGTGACCGCCAACACCGATTACATCACCCATGATGTCGCCCCAGAAATCGGAACCATCTGCTACTGGAGACCAGGTTCCATCAGGACACCAACCTCCGTTGTGTGGGCCGTCTGTTCCTGCGCCTGTGCTGCCATACCAGCTTGGAGTGTGATTGGAAGAGCTGCTACTTGCTTGCCAATGGAAGTTACCTTGTTCACCACCATTAACCCAGGCTAAAAACGCTGCACATAATTCCGGATTAGCAGCCAGATATTCTCCTATAAATCCCATTTGTTGATGGAAAATTAACGGTTTGATAATTCCTTCTGTAATGGAAATCATATCCGGTAATTGCTCACCGCCTTGCACAATTGAGTAACTTCCATTGCCATCTTTATCAACACTTACATTAATTTTATTCCCTTTATCATCGACTACAACAGTATTTATAATACTTAATTTGCCATTTTCATCGTATATATAATCAGTCGTTGCGACATCTTGACCATATAAACTTGTATAAGAAGTAGTCAGATTACCATTATCATCATATTTGTATTCGGTTCTTATGTATTCTTCGCCGTCTTTCATAGTAACATCATAAGTTGGGCGTAATACTCTGTCTTGTCCTACTTCTTTTTGATGTATTGTTGTTGTTCCATCCGAATTTTTCGTAAATGTTTGAGCAGAACTAGATACCCACTCTGTACCATTATATACATCCGTACTTTTTTTAGTCAGTTCACCATTCACGTAACTATAATATGTATATGAAGATGTGGAGTTCTCTCCGTTATACGTAGTAGCTACTTCTGTACTTAAAGTACCATCCGGGTTATAATAGTATTCAACCATTCCGGATTCAATTTCATTCCCATTTTCATCTATTCTTATCGTTGCATCATAAGTTTTTCTTGCAACACCATCTGCTCCTGTTTCATATTGTGATACTGTACATGAGCCATCTTCATTTCTTGTAACATTTTGGCTTACGGTTGCAATAACATCTCCGTTAGAATCTTTATTTATCATAGTTCTTTTAGATAAATTACCTTTATCATCATACTCAGCTGTTGTTATAGACATTTCTTTGCCATTTTTAGTAACAACTTCATAAAATGGGCATTCTTTACCATTAATAGTTTTTGAACGAGTAATTAAGTCAGAAGTTTCTTTTCCATTTGCAGTTTCTTCTTCTATAGATGTTGTTTGAGTTGTAATACCAGTATTAGGATCTGTACTTACAGTAGTTGTTTTTGTATAGATTGGTCTGCTATGGTCTTGCGGCCATCTCTGATATGTTTCAGCAACAACTTTGCCGTCAACAATTGTTTTTTCTGACGATTCAAAATAATGTGTCCTTACTCCATAATTGTAAAATTCTTTAATTGTTATACTACCGTCTCTATTTACAATAGTTTCAACCTGATGTCTTAATTTTACATTATTAGGATCATTAGGATCATAATCTTTTTGTAATGAACCTATTTCATTACCATCTTCATCTCGATAGTATTCTATGCTGGAGATTATTTTATTATCTTTCGTTTTAGTTACGGATGTCAGTCGTTCGGTTCCATCCGGACCTGCTTCATATTGTTCGGTTGTTTTCACACCGTTATTGTCTGTTGAGTATTTATAAGTTACTTCACCTGCAATTCTCACTCCGTCATCAGCATAATTTACGGTTTTTGTTTCGGTAAGAGCACCTTGGTCATCATACGTATTTGTTGTTTCAGAGACAGTTTTATTATCTTTAGTAACAACTTCGCTTATGACATTACCTTTATCATCTTTTTTAGTAGTTGTTACAGAACCATCAGAGTTTGTAACTATAGTGGTATTTTTGTCATCAGCTTTATGTTCTTCATTCTGAGTATCCATTGGACTCTGACCGTTTACCAAATCTTCTTTTTCCATGGCTGCGTAGTAATCTAAAGGATTATTGTAACCTTTACTTATAGCATCATTATAATCTTCTTGGGAATTAAAACCAGCCTTTTGCCAATCAGAAGCTTGATCATTTGCCAATGCTTCTGCTTCCATGGCTGCGTAGTAAGCCATAGGATCATTGTAACCTTTACTTATAGCATCATTATAATCTTCTTCCGAATTAAAACCAGCCTTTTGCCAATCAGAAGCTCTGTCTTCATAGAATTGCTTAGCATCTTCAATTGAATAACCGTGTTCTAATGCATCTTTGTAATCATCTTCCGACTTAAAACCAGCCTTTTGCCAATCAGGCATTTCTTGTTCATCTGTACTACCATCAGCATGTATTGTTTCTACTGTTGTTACACCATTTTCTGTGGTAGTTGTAGTTTTATTTCCATCTTTATCGATTTCAACAACAACAGTCTTTTCAACTATTGTTTGTAAATCTCCATTTTCATCAACTTGGGAAATTATATATTCAGTTGTTGTTTTTTTAGAGATTTGATTACCATTCTCGTCATACTTATATTCATCGGTAATATTACAATCATCACCATAAATAGATTCTTTAAGCAAATAACCATTTTCGTCAACCACGGTCATGTTTGTCACTTCCCCATATTCATAGGTAATAGCGACAGTATTACCGTTGTTATCCTTTGAATACTCTACGCAGGCAGTTTGCGTACCCCAATTGTTACTATCATTATAATAATATCTGTTTGAAGTACCTTCTTTTGGATATTCATCAAATATCAAACGTCCTACTTTATCATTTTTATCTTTGTACTCGTAAATATCCTTGTATTCCATATTATGCTCTCCGTCAAAAGAACAGTATGTTTCGGTTTCTGTTCCGTCAGCATTTTTAACTCTGGTAGTCTCTTCCCATCTGTATATGGAACCGTCGTTTTTCTTTATTATTTCTACCGTAGTAGGTGTATCACTGCCATGATAATAAACAGTCAAAGTTATTCTTGTACCATCTTCCCCATAAGGTTCTGTTTTTGCATCTGTTATACAAGCATCATCACCAAAGTAACCCTTATATTCATAATCTAGGTCATCTACTTCGCCATCCCTTGTTCCATCTTCTGATTCATTAGTTGGTACATTCTCACCTGGAGCGGTAGTAATTTGATTACCTTGCGCATCATATTTTTCTTCTGATATTACATTACCTTGCTTATCAAGTGTTTGTACTGTTTTACCATTTTTGTCCGTAATAGTAACAGTAGTTGTTCCGTCACTATTATATACAGTTGTTTTCTTAGATATCAACGCTTTTCCGTTTGCTTCCGGAACGATACCATATGTATATTCAGTTTTAGAAACAATTTTACCATCCTTTTTGGTAACTTCCGATGCAATGCCGGTGCTACCATATATTGTTTCTACGACAGTTCCATCAGCATATGTTGTTTTTGATGAATCAAGATAACCATAGGAATAACTATATTTTGTTTTTTCAATAGTATTTCCGTCTTTATCTTTTGTAACGGAAGATTTTATTTGTCCATCACTATTATATTTATGCTCAGTTGTAGATATTAGATTATTTTTATTATCATATGTTTTTTCAGTTACAATGTGTCCGTTTTTATATTCAAACTCAGTACGAGTTTTCATTATCTGCTTTCCATTTTTTTCTTCATAAACACATTCACTATATGCAGTACGTTTTGTAATCGTAACTGTATCACCATCATATACTATTTTTTCATACCCATCTTTAGTTGTTTTGTATTCTTCAACCAGTTTACCGTCAATGTATTTTTTATATCCATCATTAGTTTTATCTTCTTTTGGATTTATATATACATATTCTTCATCGCCGGAGTAAATATGATATTCATAATAATCAGGGCAACTACCTTCTTTTTTTACTGTTGATACTCTGTTATTTTCATCATAATTTGTGGTAGTTGTTATACCATTTTGTTTTTCTTGTGTATATTTTAATCTATCTTGAGATGTGTAATGATTTATTGACTCACTTTCATAATATCCGTGATCCCAGTCATTAGCTTTATAAGGTCCACCATTTTCAAAACTTAAGATAGAATATGAGATTAATGTACCATTTTCATAATAATCTCGTCTTCCTGTAGCGTGATCACCATAATCAGTAACTACTTCAACGCATTTAGAATCACCCCAAGTTGTCGTTGTTGTATAAGTAACAGAGCCGTCATCATTATTCGTAATAGTCGTTTCAGCTCTTGTAGCAAATTCACCCGTTACATTATTAAGGTCTTTAACAGCGGTGATAACACCCTCAACAACTTTATTAATCAAGGTTTGTGGATAATAGAAATTAGAACTGCTACCGGAACAATTTATCGTTCTGTCTTGCATAACTTCTTCAACAACAGAATTAAATATTTCTTTAAATTCATCTTCACTCTGGAATAACGGTTTCAGATATTCCCATAATTTTGAATATAAATTGGCATTGTTTGTATTAAAACCATGTTTAAGATATGTAATAATTGGTGTTGAATTTGCTGATATAGGAACATTGTTTGAATAATTAGCTAGTTCATCAAGTTTTAATTTATCTTTAACAGTGTCAAGATCTTTTATTTCTTCTTTAATAATGACTGCTCTTGTTTCAGTACTATTAGCTTTTACGGCATCATCAAATACTTTTTTGAACAATACTTGTACTGCTTCGCTGAGTTTAGCTGAGCCTTGGAATTCCAAATCTTTTTGAACATCAAATTTTTCCAATGCCTCTTTTATATAAGCTTTAATATTATCATCAGCTTTTAATAGTCCCTTATAGAAATCGCCTTTTGGCTCTCCTATATCCCATAATGCACCTTTTATTACTTTTGCCATTAAAAGAATTTGTGCATTATTATTTTCTTGATAACCATTACCATAGTATTTTTTAACAATTTCTATAACAAAGGATTTCGGCATAAAACTATCAACATCTTCAAAGAATTTGTCAACTTCATCTTTATCTCTTGTTGATGTTGCTTTTATTAAATCGTCTATATTTTTAATTTCTCCGTAAACATCAGTAGGGAAGTCTTCATTGATTTTGTCCATGTTTAAAGTATATGTTCCATTGTCGTTCGGTACTAAATATTTACCCCTATCGCTTGGAGTAAGTCTTGACACCTCTGCTTGTGTATATGTTACCGGAGTTTCCGGGGCTGCAGGAGGTGTATTTTGGGCTTTTATTTTTTCAAACTCTGCTTTTACTTTGTTTTTAAATTCTGATAATTTAATCTCACTGTTTTTAAATTGTTCTTTTATATCTTTTACAGCCTCTCTATAGCTTTCTGCTTTATCGTCGAGCAGTTGTGCCGCATAAAATTCTACTTCAAGTTCGGCTTTAAACGCACGAATACTCATTTCGCTGTCATTGATATATTCATTTTTAAAGGACTCAATTGCTTCTTTAAATTTCTCTTTTTCTTCGTCAGACAGTTCTTCTGCGCGCGTAGCAATTAATTCATTTGCCTCATTCTCACGTTTTGTTTTAAGATCTACTATGTTCTCAATTGCTATATTAAACATACTATTATCTTTTATACTAACATTACCTCTGTTATCTACAATAATTGTAATCGGGGCTTTGCCGTCAGCTTTAGTTAATGTAACAACAATAAAGTTCCCGCATAGAGTAGGTTCTGAATGATTAATATACCCATCTTCACCACTATTTAGAGTTATACATCTTGATATTAATGATACATCGCTCGGGAATATTATTCCTTTGCCCATTAATTTACTAATCTGGTCATCATTAAGTGATGCTAAATCAAGTTCAAACGTCTCTTCTCCTATGCAAGCATAAATTTTACCATTTTCTACTTTAATGCTTGGTTTATCATTACTTTCTACCAATTTGTCAACAATTGAATCATTAATAACTCCATTTATAATGTCTTTTAGCGCATTTGCTATGTCTTCTGGTTTAGTAGATTTATTGATATCTGCCGCATATTTATAAAGGCGATTCTCAAAATCTTTTTGAGAAGTTTCCTCTAATTCGGAAAGTTTTTCGAGTAACTCTCTAAGCCCATTTTGTTCCAGAAAATCATACATTTTTGCATCGCGCTCATAATAACTTATATCGTTACCAAATAAAACACTTGCTAAATTAATCGTTATTGTATTAGAAATACCTGCGCTAAATTTATCCAATAATTCTTCTAACTTAGCACTTTTTTCCTCTACTTCTGCGCTATGTTCAGCATTATTTTTTGATTGTTGTAATTTTTTAGCAGCAGCGGTAAGTTTGTCTGCTACGACAGATTTATAAGCCGCTTCTTTATCTTCTATAGTCTTTGCTTCTCTTACCGCTTGTTCTCTTTCCATCCACCAGAAGTCTAATCTTAAATTTTTAACAGCATCTTCGCCATATTCCTGGATTAGTTTATCTAAGTCGTCTATCGGCAATAAGTCTTTTATTTTAGCTATATTTTCCGGAGAAGTATCACCATATATTTCTGTTGCAATATTACAAATAAAATACGGAATGCCATTTGAATTTTTCCCGGTACCATTTAAGTCGATTCCTAGTTTTGTGAAAAAGTCTTCTATTGTCTTAATATCTGCGTTTATGGATTCTGCTTTTTCTTCGTCAGTTAGCTGTTGTGGAGCTTTCATTGCGATAATAGTTTTATTAACTTCAGCTAGCGCATCCAAACCGTCCATGTCAAAGGTTGGTTGTTCATCCGGTAATGACAACTCAGGAGTAGTCTGCTCTTCTTTTTGTTCTTCTTTTGCAGTTCCTTTTTTCTCCTTATCTGCATTGATTTGTCCTAATTTGTATTGTTGGGGATTAAAGAATCTTCCGCCGCCGATGTTTGTTGACATAATATTGTCCTTTCTTTATTTGTTATTACTTCTATTATTCGTGTTTAGTTTTATTGTTTTTAAACTCAACATTTTTTTTAATGTTGTGTTCTGCGTCTTTACTGGCTTACACCTATGTAAAAACTTGTTTTATTGCGAATATCCACTTGCTATAATCCTTGTGTTTATTATGTTTCACCAATCGCTCAACATTTTGAAAAAATGTTGCATAAGAGACATAAGGCGGACTTGAAGTTATCTCGATTAATATGTAGAGCCGTTCAATGAGCCGGTCTGAATATCTACGTGCGTAGCACCATTTTGAAAAAAATGTTGTGTAATTGACTTACATTTAATTACTCCATGTATAACGGCATAATTTTCAAAAACTTTAATAAATCTCGTAAAATCTTTACAAAAATTTACAAATGGAGCTGAAAAATTTTCAAAATTTAGTTAAAAAGAGTCTCTATTATAGAATTTCTACATAGCCTTATTTCTGATAAAATAATTGTATGAGATATAAATGGCTTAATAAAGATAATAATAGAGAATTAATAATATTTTTCAATGGCTGGGGAATGGATGAAAGTATAGTAAAACATCTTAATCCCGAATGTTATGATTTACTAATGTTTTTTGATTACAACAATTTAAACTTAGATTTAGAATTACAAGAATTAAATATATATAAAAAGAAGTTTTTGGTTGCTTGGTCAATGGGAGTTATGGTTGCAACTAAATTCGATATAAAATACGATAAAAAGACTGCTATAAATGGGACTCTTCTCCCTATTAATAATAGGTTTGGTATTCCGGAACGTATTTATAATCTAACATTAAATAAATTTTCTCCTCTTGGTGCTAAAAAATTTATTAGCTCTATGTTCAAGGAAGAATGTATTTTACCAAATATAAATCGTGAATTTGAAAATCTAAAAACAGAGCTTGAAGCTTTATCTCATTATCAAGCAAATCAAGATTTTAAATATGACAGAATAATTTTATCTTCTGATGATAAAATTATTCCAACCAAAAATCAAATTGCATTTTGGGCAATAAAGCCTAATATAGATAGCGGTCATGCACCATTTTATCACTTCAAATTATGGAGTGAATTGTTATGAATAAAGAGCTTATTAAAGAACGGTTCTCAAAGAAACTGGATTCTTATGATAAAAATGCAATCATACAGCGACATATGGCTGAACGACTGGTTAAATTGATTGATTTTTCAAAAGTTAATTCTGGCAGCAAGATATCAGTTTTAGAATTAGGATGCGGAACTGGCTTTCTTACTCAATTGGTAGCTGAGAGTGTGCAATTCGAAAACTATACAGCTCTCGATATTGTACCTGAATGTGAAAGTTTTATTAAGAATATTAATAAAGATATCATATTTGTATCATCTGATATAGAGTATTATACAAATAATTTAAAATCAAAATATGATTTAATTGTATCTAATGCTGTTTTTCAGTGGCTTGATAACATGCCAAGTGTTATAAATGGGCTTGCAGAAAAGCTCAAACCAAATGGGCAATTTGTATTTTCTACTTTCGGCAAACAAAATTTTAAAGAAATTAATGCTGTCTTAGGAAAAACTTTGCATTATTATTCAAAAAAAGAATTGGCTGATATGCTGGTAAAATTTAATTCTACAATAGAAGAAGATATTCAAATAATGACTTTTGATACACCAAAGGATATTTTGCGACATATTCAAAGTACCGGAGTGAATGCCCTGTCCAAAGAGATATGGACCAAAAGTGATTTAAAAAACTTTGAAAAAAAATATTATGATGTGTGTAAAAATATCCCTACATTAACATATAATCCTATATACATAGGATTAAAATAAAAAATTGTACTTTTCTGATATTAAATTTTAATTGTAAATTTATGTAACAATTTACTTCAAAACATTAAAGTTTTAAAAGAAAAATGCCGATAACCATGTAAAGGGACAACAACATAGGAACAAGAAATGGGTATCGCAGCTTC